>NZ_JBHSBO010000021.1:0-73558 GCF_042650685.1 Micromonospora sp. GCM10011542 | reverse complement strand
TGACCCGCGGACCGCACCACCGACGAAGGGCCGGCCCCCACCACGGGGGCCGGCCCTTCGTCGTGTCAGTGAGACCCGCCGTCGGTGAGGACGGTCAGGATCTGCTCGCCGTACTTGGCGAGCTTGTTCTCGCCGACGCCGCTGACCCGGGACAGCTCGGTCAGCGACGTGGGCGCGTCGGTGGCGATCTGCCGCAGCGTGGCGTCGTGGAAGATCACGTACGCCGGGACGCCCTGCTCCTTGGCGGTCGCCGCGCGCCAGGCCCGCAGCCGCTCGAAGACCGGCGCGGCGGCCGGCGACAGCTCCGCGGTGACGGTCGCCGCGCCGCGGGGCTTGGCGGACCGGCCGGTCGCCGGCCGCTCCGGCTCGCGGCGCAGCAGCACCGTCCGGCGTCGGCCGAGCACCTCGGCGCTGGTCTCGGTGAGGGCGAGCGTGCCGTAGTCGCCCTCGACCGCGAGCAGGCCCTCGGCCAGCAGTTGCCGGACCACGCCGCGCCACTCGGCCTCGCGCAGCTCGCCGCCGATGCCGAAGACGCTTAGCGAGTCGTGGTTGAACTGGGTGACCTTGTCGGTGGTGCGGCCGAGCAGGATGTCGATGCAGTGCCCGGCGCCGAAGCGCTGGTGGCGCTCGCGATCGAGCCGGTAGACCGTGGAGAGCAGCTTCTGCGCGGCGATGGTGCCGTCCCAGGATTCCGGCGGGCTCAGGCAGGTGTCGCAGTTGCCGCAGTCGGCGCCGCCCGGCTCACCGAAGTATTCGAGCAGTTGGGCCCGGCGGCAGCGGATCGTCTCGCAGAGCGCGAGCATCGCGTCCAGGTGGGTGGCGAGATTGCGGCGGTGCGCCGCGTCACCGTCGGACGTCTCGATCATCTTGCGCTGCTGGACGACGTCCTGCAGCCCGTACGCCAGCCAGGCGGTGGACGGCAGCCCGTCCCGGCCGGCGCGGCCGGTCTCCTGGTAGTAGCCCTCGACCGACTTGGGCAGGTCGAGGTGGGCGACGAAGCGGACATCCGGTTTGTCGATGCCCATCCCGAAGGCGATGGTGGCCACCATCACCAGGCCGTCCTCGCGCAGGAAGCGCTGCTGGTTGTGGGCGCGGGTCGAAGCGTCCAGGCCGGCGTGGTACGGCAGTGCGGCGATGCCGTTGGCGGTGAGGAACTCCGCCGTCTTGTCCACCGAGGCCCGGGACAGGCAGTAGACGATCCCGGCGTCGCCGGGGTGCTCGTCGCGCAGCAGGGCCAGCAGCTGCTTGCGCGGCTCCCGCTTGGGCACGATCCGGTACTGGATGTTGGGCCGGTCGAAGCTGGCCACGAAGTGCCGGGCGTCGTCGAGCTTGAGCCGGGTGGCGATCTCGGTGCGGGTGGCGCTGGTCGCGGTGGCGGTCAGGGCGATGCGGGGCACCTGCGGCCACCGCTCGTGCAGCATCGACAGGGCGAGGTAGTCGGGGCGGAAATCGTGCCCCCACTGGGACACGCAGTGCGCCTCGTCGATCGCGAACAGCCCGATCCGGCCCCGGTCGAGCAGAGCCAGGGTGGAGCGGACGCCGAGCGCCTCCGGGGCCAGGTAGAGCAGGTCGAGTTCGCCGGCGAGGAAGGCCGCCTCGACCCGGCGCCGGGCGCTGAGATCCTGCGTCGAGTTGAGGAAACCGGCGCGTACGCCGACCGCGGTCAGCGCGTCGACCTGGTCCTGCATGAGGGCGATCAGGGGTGACACGACCACCGCCACGCCGTCGCGGACCAGGGCGGGGATCTGGTAGCACAGCGACTTGCCGCCACCGGTCGGCATCAGCACCAGCGCGTCGCCGCCGTCGACGACGTGGTCGATCACCTCCCGCTGGAAGCCGCGGAAGGCGTCGTAGCCGAACACCCGGCGCAGCACGCCCAGCGCGTCCTCGGTACGCAGGTCGGTGGGGGAAACCATTCGCGGAGTCTACGAGCCCACCCCGACAGCGTCCGCCCGGCGCACCCGAGGGGCGGGCACGCCGGGCGGACGGCACGGTCAGCCGGGCTGGCTGGACCGGTTGGCCAGACCGCGCGGCGGGGCCTTCATCCCCACCACGATGTCGACGATCTCGATGTAGCGGGCCTTGCTGCCCATCCGGAACGCGGTGGCCGCCGCGTTGATCTCCTCGAGGGTGTCGGCCTCGACCATGGTGACCTGGTCGTACCTGCCGTTGACGCCGGTGCAGACCACGTGGGTGAGCTCGTCGTGCATTGCACCCTCCCCATATCCGTCTTGAGCTGCGGCGATTACGTAAAGTGTATTGACGCTTACTGATCGTCATCAAGGGGTGGTGGCTGTCGGGAGGCCGACCGGCGGCGTCCGGCGGCGGGCGTGTCCGGCCGGACGCCGGGCGGCGGGATAGAGTCGCTGATTGACCATTCGCGGCCGAGGGCGGCCGCGGCGCCACGGCTTGGGGGTACGGGTGAGCGAGGGGCGCACAGCCGGGGACCGGATCGACAGCGCGGCGGACGCCGTCGCGCCGACGGCGGAGTCGGAGACCACGCTCGTGGTGGTCACCGGGCTCTCCGGCGGCGGTCGCAGCACGGTGGCCCGGGCGTTGGAGAACGTCGGCTACTACGTGGTGGACAACCTGCCGCAGGCGCTGATGCTCGATATGGCCGAGCTGGCGTTCAAGGCCGGCGGGGCGGCCCGGCGTACCGCGATGGTGCTGGACGTGCGGTCCCGCGCCTTCTCCACGGACCTGGCTGGGGCGATCCGGGAGCTCAAGGAACGCGGCTTCTCGCCCCGGGTAGTCTTCGTCGACGCCGACGACGAGGTGCTGATCCGGCGGTTCGAGAGCGTCCGGCGCTCGCACCCGTTGCAGGGCGAGGGGCGGCTCGCCGACGGCATCGCCGTCGAGCGCGGGCTGCTGGAGGAGGCCCGCGACCAGGCCGACGTGATCATCGACACCAGCCACCTGAACGTCAACCAGCTGCGCCGGCGCATCGAGGAGCTGTTCGGCGGCGAGGACGCCCGCCGGTTGCGGGTCACCGTGCTGTCGTTCGGTTTCAAGTACGGCCTGCCGCCGGACGCCGACTTCGTGCTGGACGCCCGGTTCCTGCCGAATCCGTACTGGGTGCCGGAGCTGCGCGAGCACACCGGGCGGGAGGAGGCGGTCAGCGCGTACGTGCTGGGCCAGGAGGGCGCCGACGCCTTCGTGGCCTCGTACGCCGACCTGGTCAACGCCACCACCGCCGGGTTCGAGCGGGAGGGCAAGCGCTACCTGACGGTGGCGGTCGGCTGCACCGGGGGCAAGCACCGCAGCGTGGCGATCGCCGAGGAACTGGCCGACCGGCTGCGCCAGTCGGACCTGGCGGCCAACGCCCAGCACCGCGACCTGGGGCGGGAATGACGCCCCGCCGGGTGGTGGCGTTCGGCGGTGGGCACGGCCTCTCCGCCTCGCTGCGCGCGTTGCGCCACTGCGCTCCCGAGGTGGACCTGGACATCACGGCGGTGGTCACCGTCGGCGACGACGGCGGCTCCAGCGGCCGGCTGCGCGCCGAGCGCGGCGGCCTGCCCCCGGGCGACCTGCGGCAGGCCCTGGTCGCGTTGGCCGGCGACCACCCGGCCACCCGGCGCAGCGCCGGGCTGTTCCAGCACCGCTTCGCGGCGGCGCCGGCCGTGGCCGGGCCCGTTGCGGCCGGACCGGACCAGGCCCTGGCCGAGGCCGCCGCCGGAACGGTGTCGGCCCTGGTGGAGGCGACCGGCGGAACGGGACCGGCCCGAAGCGGTGGCGGATCGGCGGCCCGGGGTGACGGGCTGGCCGGGCACGCGGTTGGCAACCTGGTGCTCTGCGGGCTGATGGAGCTGCTCGGCGACCCGGTCGACGCGTTGGAACACGCCGGCGCGATGCTCGGCACGGTGGGCCGGGTGCTGCCGATGTCCCGCCAGCCGGTGGGCATCGAGGCGCGGGTGCGCGGCGTCGACCCGGCGGCGCCCGACGAGGTACGGACCGTGCGGGGCCAGCACCAGGTGGCGGTGACCACCGGGCGGGTGGAGTCGCTGCGGCTGACCCCGGCCGCCCCGGCGGCCTGCGCCGAGGCTCTCGACGCGATCGGCGCGGCCGACTGGTTGATCTTCGGGCCGGGCAGCTGGTACACCAGCGTGCTGCCGCACCTGCTGGTCCCGCAGCTGGCCGACGCGATCGTGTCCAGCCCGGCCCGGCGGCTGGTCACCCTCAACCTCGCCGCGGAGAAGGAGACCCTCGGGCTCTCCGTCGCCGACCACCTCGCGGCGCTGCGCTGGTACCTGCCCGAGCTCAAGGTCGATCTTGTGCTGGCGGACGCCAGGGCGGTGGGTGACCCCGAACCGGTCGAACGTGCGGCAGAATCGCTGGGTGCCCGGCTGGTCCTCGCCCCCGTCGCCGTCGTCGACGGCACTCCCCGCCATGATCCGGCCGCCCTGGGCGCCGCCCTGGTGCCTCTCCTGGGCGCCGATCGTTAGACACGTACGTAATCTCCGGCGACACGCCGGAACCGGTCCGTGAGGGGACGCACAATGGCGATGACGGCTGCGGTCAAGGACGAGCTGAGTCGGGTCGACGTGCCCAAGCCCTGCTGCCGGCGGGCGGAGATGGCCGCGCTGCTGCGCTTCGCCGGCGGGCTGCACATCGTCTCCGGCCGTGTGGTGGTGGAGGCCGAGCTGGACACCGGCTCGGTGGCGCGGCGGCTGCGCCGGGAGATCGCCGAGGTCTACGGCTACCCCAGCGAGATCCACGTGCTGGCGTCCGGCGGGCTGCGCAAGGGCAGCCACTTCATCGTCCGGGTGGTCAAGGACGGCGAGGCCCTCGCCCGGCAGACCGGCCTGCTGGACGTCCGCGGCCGGCCGGTTCGCGGTCTGCCGCCGCACGTGGTCGCGGCGAACGTCTGCTGCGCGGTCTCCGCCTGGCGGGGCGCGTTCATGGCGCACGGCTCGCTCACCGAGCCCGGCCGCTCCAGCGCCCTGGAGATCACCTGTCCGGGGCCGGAGTCCGCGCTGGCCCTGGTGGGCGCGGCCCGCCGGATCGGCATCACCGCCAAGAACCGCGAGGTGCGCGGGGTGGACCGGGTGGTGGTCAAAGACGGCGACGCGATCGCCGCGCTGCTCACCCGCATCGGCGCGCACTCGAGCGTGCTGGCGTGGGAGGAGCGCCGGGTACGCCGGGAGGTGCGGGCCACCGCGAACCGACTGGCCAACTTCGACGACGCCAACCTGCGCCGCTCGGCGCGGGCCGCGGTGGCCGCCGCCGCCCGGGTGACCCGGGCCCTGGAGATCCTCGCCGAGGAGGCCCCCAACCACCTCACCGACGCCGGGCGGCTGCGCCTGGAGCACCGGCAGGCGTCGCTGGAGGAGCTGGGCGCGCTGGCCGACCCGCCGCTGACCAAGGACGCCATCGCGGGGCGGATCCGCCGGTTGCTGGCGCTCGCCGACAAGCGGGCCCGGGACCTCGGCATCCCGGATACCGAAGCGGCCGTCACGCCCGACATGCTCGTGGTCTGATAGGACGGTGGGGCCGCACGGTGCGCCCGGGGAGCACCCGGCGCAGCGTGGCGCCGCACGCTCGGATAGGGTCGCTGCGTACGGCAAGGGGGCCGGTACAGGCACTCCTCGTCGTGCCACCGCCTCGGGCGGTCAGGTCCCCAGGACCGCGGCGGGGTGGCCGAGATGAACCGTCAACGGCCGGCTCCAACGGTCGGCGCACACCACTCCGCCGGCCCGTTGTCTGACGCCGGCGGACCAGAACGCGAGGAGATGGGACCTGTGACCATCCGGGTTGGCATCAACGGCTTCGGCCGGATCGGCCGTAACTTCTTCCGGGCAGTGCTGGCGTCCGGCGCCGACGTCGAGGTCGTGGCGGTGAACGACCTCACCGACAACGCCACGCTCGCCCACCTGCTCAAGTACGACAGCATCCTGGGCCGGCTCCCGCACGAGGTCAAGGCCACCGCCGACGAGATCACCGTCGGTGGCAAGACCATCAAGGCGTACGCGGAGAAGGACCCGGCCAAGCTGCCGTGGGGCGAGGTCGGCGCCGACGTCGTCATCGAGTCGACCGGCTTCTTCACCGACGCCACCAAGGCCAAGGCGCACGTCGACGGCGGGGCCAAGAAGGTCATCATCTCCGCCCCGGCGAAGAACGAGGACGTCACCGTCGTCATGGGCGTCAACCACGACACCTACGACCCGGCGAAGCACACCATCATCTCCAACGCTTCGTGCACCACCAACTGCCTCGCCCCGATGGCGAAGGTCCTGCACGACACGTTCGGCATCCAGCACGGTCTGATGACCACGATCCACGCGTACACCCAGGACCAGAACCTGCAGGACGCGCCGCACAAGGACCTGCGCCGGGCCCGGGCCGCCGCGCTGAACATCGTGCCGACCTCGACCGGCGCCGCGAAGGCCATCGGCCTGGTCCTGCCGGACCTGAAGGGCAAGCTCGACGGGTACGCGCTGCGGGTGCCGATCCCGACCGGCTCGGTCACCGACCTCACCGTCAACGTCGGTCGCGAGACCACGGTGGACGAGGTCAACGCCGCGCTGAAGGCCGCCGCGGACGGCCCGCTCAAGGGCATCCTGGTCTACAACGAGGACCCGATCGTCTCCACCGACATCGTCACCGACCCGGCGTCGTGCATCTTCGACGCCCCGCTGACCAAGGTGGTCGGCAACCAGGTCAAGGTCGTCGGCTGGTACGACAACGAGTGGGGCTACTCCAACCGCCTGGTCGACCTGGTCAAGCTGGTGGGTTCGTCGCTGTGAGCATCCGGACCCTCGACGACCTGCTCGCCGAGGGGGTGTCGGGTCGGCGCGTGCTCGTGCGCGCCGACCTGAACGTCCCGCTCGACAAGCAGACCGGCGCCATCACGGATGACGGCCGCATCCGCGCGGTCCTGCCCACCGTCGGCGCGCTGGTGGAGGCCGGCGCCAAGGTGGTCGTCTGCTCGCACCTGGGCCGTCCCAAGGGCACACCGGACCCGCAGTTCAGCCTCCGCCCGGTCGCCGGGCGGCTCGGTGAGCTGCTCGGCGCGCCGGTGCACTTCGCCGAGGACACCGTCGGCGACTCCGCCCGGTCCACCGTGGCCGGTCTGGCCGACGGCCAGGTCGCACTGCTGGAGAACCTGCGCTTCAACGCCGGTGAGACCAGCAAGGACGACGCCGAGCGGGGCGCCTTCGCCGACCAGCTCGCCGCCTTCGGCGACGCGTACGTCGACGACGCGTTCGGCGCGGTGCACCGCAAGCACGCCAGCGTGTACGACGTACCGGCCCGGCTGCCGCACGTCGCGGGCCGGCTGGTGCTGCGCGAGGTGGAGGTGCTCTCCCGGCTGACCGGCCAGCCCGAGCGGCCGTACGTGGTGGTGCTGGGCGGGTCCAAGGTCTCCGACAAGCTCGCCGTGATCGAGGCGCTGCTGCCCACGGTCGACCGGCTGCTCATCGGCGGCGGGATGTGCTTCACCTTCCTCAAGGCCCAGGGCCTGGAGGTGGGCACCTCGCTGCTGGAGAAGGACATGGTCGAGACCTGCTGCAACCTGATCGAGCGGTCCGGCGGCAAGATCATGCTCCCGGTCGACGTCGTGGCCGCGGACGCCTTCGCCCCGGACGCCACGCACGACACGGTCCGCGTCGACGGCATCCCGAGCCACCGGGTCGGCCTGGACATCGGCCCGGAGACGGTGGCCGGCTTCGCCGCCGCGCTGTCCCAGGCGAAGACGATCTTCTGGAACGGCCCGATGGGCGTTTTCGAGATGGCGGCGTTCGCCAACGGCACCCGGGGGGTCGCCGAGGCGATCACCAAGGCCGACGCGTTCAGCGTGGTCGGCGGCGGTGACTCGGCCGCGGCGGTCCGTGCCCTCGGGCTGGACGAGTCGTCGTTCGGGCACATCTCGACCGGCGGCGGCGCCTCCCTGGAATACCTGGAGGGCAAGACCCTCCCCGGCATCGCGGCCCTGGAGAACTGAATGGCGAGCACCACCCGCCGGCCGTTGATGGCCGGCAACTGGAAGATGAACCTGAACCACCTCGAGGCCAACCTGCTGGTGCAGAAGCTCGCCGCGAGCCTCACCGAGAAGCAGCTCACCGAGGTGGAGACGGTCGTGCTGCCGCCCTTCACCGACCTGCGTACGGTGCAGACCGCGGTGGACGGCGACAAGCTGCTGATCGGCTACGGCGCGCAGGACCTCTCTCCGCACGCCTCCGGCGCGTACACCGGTGACATCTCCGGCCCGATGCTGGCCAAGCTGGGCTGCACCTACGTGCTGGTGGGGCACTCGGAGCGGCGGGCGTACCACCACGAGCACGACGGCGTGGTCAACGCCAAGGTCACGGCGGCGCTGACGCACGGCCTGACCCCGATCCTCTGCGTGGGGGAGGGGCTCGACGTCCGCGAGCAGGGCGGCCACGTGGCGCACTGCTCGGACCAGCTCGACGGTGCCCTGCACGGGCTGACCGCCGAGCAGGTGCGCAAGGTCGTCATCGCCTACGAGCCGGTCTGGGCGATCGGCACCGGCAAGACGGCCACCCCGGAGGACGCCCAGGAGGTGTGCACGGCAGTCCGGAAGCGGGTGGCGAACCGCTTCGACCAGGACACCGCCGACCAGGTCCGAATCCTCTACGGCGGCTCGGTGAAGGCCGCCAACATCGCCTCGATCATGGGCAAGCCGGACGTGGACGGGGCGCTGGTGGGCGGCGCGAGCCTGGACGCGGAGGAGTTCGCGCAGATCTGCAGGTTCCCGGAGCACATCGCCCGCTGATCGCTCGCTATCCTTGACTCCGCCCGTCCGCCGGTCGGTGCCACCGTGCCCGATCTGACCGGGCGAGGATCGCTACGAGAGGACTGACCCCAGCCATGCCGATCTGGTTCGCATACACGTTGATCGTGTTGCTGGTTATCACGAGCATCCTGCTCACCATGCTGATCCTGCTGCACCGAGGCAAGGGCGGCGGTCTGTCGAGCATGTTCGGCGGTGGCGTCAGCTCCAGCCTTGCCGGCTCCTCGGTGGCGGAGAAGAACCTCGACCGCTACACCGTGCTGGTGGGTGTGGTCTGGTTCGCCTGCATCGTCGGGTTGGGGCTCTGGCTCCGCCTCCAGCTCAACAGCGGTGCCTGAGCCAGCCCGTCTGGTCGTACAATCTGCGCGCGGTCCGTCACTCGACGGGCCGCGCGCAGGTCTTTTTCCGCTGCACCGCGCTGCCCACCGCGTATCCCCTCCGTGGCGGGTCCCTCCGACGACAGGAGCGAGCAGCCGTGCCGAGTGGCAACGTCATCCGCGGCGCCCGGATCGGGTCCGCACCGGACCGCCCGCCGGAGCGGCACCGACCGGCCCCGCGTCGGGAGGTCACCTACTGGTGCCGCAACGACCATCGGACCAGCATCCTCCTCGCCGAGGAGGCCCCCGAACCACCGCTGTGGGACTGCCCGCGCTGCGGGCTGCCCGCCGGCCGGGACGAGCAGAACCCGCCGGGCCACACCCGCGCCGAGCCCTACAAGAGCCACCTGGCGTACGTGAAGGAGCGGCGTACCCCCGAGGAGGGTGCGGCGCTGCTGGCGGAGGCGCTCGACGCGCTGCGCCGCCGCCGCGGCGACGAATGAAAGGAAGGGCCCCTTGTTAACGCCAGGGCGTTAACAAGGGGCCCTTCCTTTCACCTCAGCGCAGGCTGCGCAGCCGCGCCGGCACGTCGGCCGCCGCCGCCCGGTCCAGCAGCCAGAGGGTACGACCGACACCCTGCACGCCGGCGGCCGGCAACTGCACCGGCCCCGCCCCGGCCAGCGCCATGCCCACCGCACGGGCCTTGTCGGCCCCGCCGGCCACCAGCCAGACCTCCTCGGCCGTGTTGATCGCGGGCAGGGTGAGCGTGGTACGCACCGGCGGCGGCTTCGGGCTGCCCCGCACGGCGCTGACGGGTCGGCTCTCGTAGTGCACGGGATGCTCCGGGAAGACCGAGGCGACGTGCCCGTCCTCACCCACACCGAGCATCAGGACGTCGAAGTGGGGGAGCGCGGCGTGCCCGGGCCGGGCGGCGCGGGCCAGTTCCTCGGCGTACCCGGCGGCGGCCGCCTCCGGGTCGTTGCCGGCCGGGCCGTCGGAGGCCGGCATCGGGTGCACCCGGGCCGGGTCCAGCGGCACCACGTCCAGCAGGGCGGCGCGGGCCTGGGTCTCGTTGCGCTCCGGGTCGCCGGCGGGTAGGAACCGCTCGTCGCCCCACCACACGTCGACCCGGGACCAGTCGACCGCGTCCCGGGCCGGCAGTTGCGCCACCGCCCGGTAGACGGCCGCGGCGATCCGTCCGCCGGTGAGCACGACCGACGCCTGACCCCGATCGGCCTGGGCGTCGAGCAGCTTCACGACCAGCCGGGCCGCCACGGCCTGCGCCAGCAGATCGGCGTCGGCGTGGACGGCGACACTCGCCTCACTCATCGGTTGTGCCTTCGTTTCCCGACCGCTCGGCGGTCGCTGTCGCGTCGTACCGGGGCCGGTGCGCCCGGATGTCCCGGTGGCCCCGGGGTGCGGGGCTCGGCTGCCTGCCGGGCCCCGCGCCCCCGGTTCCCGGGTTCAGTGCTCGCCGCTCGTGCCGGCGTGGGCGGTGACCCCGGCCTCGGCCCGCTGGGCGGTCGCCGGGTCCTTCCACACGTGCACCCGCTGGGCGGGCCGCTCCTCCAGGCCGGTCAGACCGGCCGTGGCGCCCAGCGCCTCCGCGTACACCTGGTCGGCGTCGAGGCGGCGCAGTTCCTCGGCCAGCTCGTCACCGAGCGGCCGGCGGACCAGCGGCAGGGTCCGGTCGTCCTGGCCGGTACGCCGGAACACGGCCATGCTGTCCTCGCGGGTCAGCGTCAGCTCGTCGCCGTTGGCGCAGCGCAGCTGCACCTCCCGCATCCGGGGGAACTCGTCGGTCTCCACCCGGCGTGGCGTGATGCCGAGGCGGCTGGACAGCCAGCCGGCCATCAGCGCCGCCGTCGGGTCGCGCCGCGGGGCCACGATCGTCGCGTCGGTGACCCGGGCCTCGGTGGTGTCGAACGCCCCGGCGACCAGGGTCCGCCACGGGGTGATCCGGGTCCAGGCCAGGTCGGTGTCGCCCGGTGCGTAGTCGCGGGCCCGCTGCCGCAGCGCCTCGATCGGATCGGCGGCCTGAGCGGCGTCGGTGATCCGCCGGTCGGCGACCACCCCGAGGAAGTCGGTGGCGATCTCGGCCGGCGGCTCGCCGTGCCACCACGTCACTACCGGCACGTCCGGGACCAGCAACGGCATCACCACCGACTCGGCGTGCAGGGCCAGCCGCCCGTACATCCGGGTGACCACCGCCTCGCCCGGCCCGAGCCGGCCGCCGACCACGATCTCCGCGTCCAGCCGGTTGCGGTCCCGCTCGATCTCGGAGCGGACCACCACCACCAGCCGGCACGGGTGGGCGGCGGCGGCGATGGTCGCCGCCGCCTCCGCCTCGCGGACCCGCTTCTCGTCCACCACCACGATGAGGGTGAGCGCCATGCCGCTGGCCACCCCACCGGCGCTGCGACGCTCCGCGGCCAGTGCCTTGACCACCTCGTTGCCGGTGGTGTCCCACAGCCCGATCATGCTCTTCTCCAAGCGCGGCCCTCGCGGGCCAGCATCTCGTCGGCGGCCCGCGGCCCCCACTCGCCGGCGCGGTACGGCTCCGGCGTGGTGCCCGCCCAGGCGTGCTCCAGCGGGTCGACCACCTGCCAGCTCTGCTCGACCTCCGCCGCGTCCGGGAAGAGCGTGCGGTCGCCGATCAGCACGTCCAGCACCAGCCGCTCGTACGCCTCCGGGCTGGACTCGGTGAACGCCTCGCCGTACTGGAAGTCCATCGCGATGTCGCGGACCTCCATGGTCGTGCCGGGCACCTTGGAGCCGAACTTGAGCACCACGCCCTCGTCCGGCTGCACCCGGATGACCAGCTGGTTGTTGCCCAGCGACTCCATGTCGGCGGCGTTGAACGGCAGGTGCGGCGCCTTCTTGAACATGATGGCCACCTCGGTGACCCGCCGGGGCAGCCGCTTGCCGGCCCGGATGTAGAACGGCACCTCGGCCCAGCGGCGGTTCTGGATGCCCAGCCGTACCGCCACGTACGTCTCGGTGGTCGAGTCCGCCGGGACGCCCTCCTCCTCCCGGTAGCCGAGGGCGCGCTCGCCGCCGACCCAGCCCGGCAGGTACTGGCCGCGGACGGTGTCCCGGGCCACGTCCTTGGGCAGGGTGATGGCCTTGAGCACCTTCAGCTTCTCGGTCCGGATCTCGTCGGCGTCGAAGCTGGTCGGCTCCTCCATCGCCACCAGGGCGAGGAGCTGGAGCAGGTGGTTCTGCAGCACGTCACGGGCGGTGCCGACGGTGTCGTAGAAGCCGGCGCGGGTGCCGATGCCGACGTCCTCGGCCATGGTGATCTGCACCGAGTCGACGTACTTGGAGTTCCACAGCGGCTCGAACAGGTTGTTGGCGAACCGCAGGGCGAGGATGTTCTGGACCGTCTCCTTGCCCAGGTAGTGGTCGATCCGGAACACGTCCTCGCGGGTGAAGACGTCGTCGACCAGGTCGTTGAGCGCCTTCGCCGAGGGCAGGTCGTTGCCGAACGGCTTCTCCACCACCACCCGGCGCCAGCCGCCGGACTTCTCGTTGTCGGCCATGCCGGTGCGGGCCAACTGCTTGAGCACCACCGGGAACGCCGCCGGAGGGATGGAGAAGTAGAAGGCGGCGTTGCTGGCGATGCCGTGGGTCTGGCGCAGCTCGTCGAGGGTCGTGGCGAGCTGGTCGAAGGCGGCGTCGTCGTCGAACGAGCCGCCGACGAACTTGATGTTGCCGGCCAGCCGTGCCCACACCTCGTCCCGCCACGGGGTCCGGGCGTGCTTGCGGGCCGCCTCGCAGGCCAGCGTCTCGAAGTCGCCGTCACCCCAGTCGCGGCGAGCGAAGCCGAGGACCACGAAACCCGGCGGCAGCAGCCCCCGGTTGGCCAGGTCGTACACCGCCGGCAGCAGCTTCTTGCGGGCCAGGTCGCCGGTCACGCCGAAGATCACCAGAGCGCACGGCTCGGGGATCCTCGGCAGCCGGCGGTCCTGCGGGTCGCGCAGGGGGTTCGTCGAGCCACCTTCGGTTCGCGACTGCTCGGCTCGCAAACCCGGCTCACTCCTCGCGCTCACGGTGCCCCCTCGCTTCCGCTTCTGTCACGTCGTCCATCCTCACGCCCGCAGCTCACCGGCCGCATCGAGTAGCTGGGCCACGCCGGCCGCCCGGTCGGTCAGGTGCAGCCGCAGCACTGGCCGTTGCCGGCCGGCGAGGGCCTGCCGGTCGCCGGCGGCCTGCGCCGCCTGCAGCTCACCGAAGGTGTACGGCTTGCCCGGGACCGGCAGGTCGTCGGCGACCGCACCGGTGAGCTGGAGGTACCTGCCGACCTGCGGGCCGCCCTTGTGGTACTGGCCGGTGGAGTGCAGGAACCGCGGCCCCCAGCCGAAGGTGACCGGCCGGCCGCTCGCGGCCAGCAGCGGCCGCAGCCGGGCCGCGTCCGCGTCGGCGAACCGGTCCAGGTACGCCATGACCGCGAGGTACCCGTCGTCGCCGAGCCCGTCGAGCAGCCAGCGCAGCACGCCGGCCAGATCGCCGGGGGCGCCCTGCGGTGCGTACACCTCGATCGCGCCCTCGGTGAACGACGGCGTCTCCGCCGGCAGGCCCGAGGCCAGGATCTTGTTGGTGTTCTCCTTGGACTCGGTCACGTTCGGCTGGTTGAACGGGTCGATGCCGAGCACCACGCCGGCGACGGCGGTGGCGTACTCCCAGGCGAGGAACTGCGCGCCGAGCGGGCCGTTGACCGCCACGTCCGCGTCGGTCCCGCCGCCGGGCCGGTCGCCCGGTGCGAGCGCGCCGCCGTAGGTGACGGTCAGCACGTCCGGCCCGGTGGCGCCCGGGCTCTGCGGCGACTCCACGACCACCGGCAGGATGCCCACCCCGGCCTTGCCGGTCGACTCGGCGATCAGCTGCTCGGCCCAGTCGCCGAGCCCGTCGATGCCGGTGCCGTCGGAGACCAGCGCGACCTTGTCGCGGCCGGCGGTGGCGGCGGCGCCGAGCGCCGCGCCGAGCGCCAGGGCCGGGTTGTCCCGGTCCCCGCCCAGCGTGGCGGCCAGCGCGTCGGCTTGGTCGAGCAGTTCGGACACCTCGACGCCGGCCAGTGCCGAGGGCACCAGCCCGAACGCGGTCAGCGCCGAGTACCGCCCGCCCACGTTCGGGTCGGCGAGCACGGTGAACGCGCCCATCTCGGTCGCGGTCGCCTCCAGCGGCGAGCCCGGGTCGGTGACGATGACGAAGTGCCGGCCGGCCTCCGCCTCGGTCATCCCGGCATCCAGGAACGCCTGCCGGTACGCGCGGCGGTGGCTGTCGGTCTCCACCGTCGAACCGGACTTGCTCGCCACCACCACGACGGTGCGCTCCAGCCGGTCGCCCAGGGCCGCCCGGACCTGGCCGGGATCGGTGGTGTCCAGCACGGTCAGCGGCCGGCCCAGCGTCCGGGTGATCACCTCGGGGGCCAGCGAGGAGCCGCCCATGCCGGCGAGCACCACGTGGTCCAGGTCGGCCAGCTCGGCCTTCAGCTCGGCCAGCTGCTCCAGCAGCTCCCGGCTGCGGCGGTGGGTGTCCACCCAGCCCAGCCGGACCTTCGCCTCGGCCTCGGCGTCCGGGCCCCACAGCCCCGGGTCCTTGGCCGCCAGCTTCGCCGGGACGCCGGCGGAGACCAGCGCGTCCCGGGTCGAGGCGGGCGCGGCCTTGTCGACCGCGTCCGCGCCGTACACGGACAAACCGGCCGCGGCCTCCACCGGCCCGGCCTGAAGCTCGCTCATGCGTTGCCTCCAGCCTGCTCGGCGGCCTTCGCGTTGCCCTTGGCGGCCTTGTTCGGGGAGCCGGTGCCGGCGCCCGCCGCGTCCAGCGACTTGCGGACCCCGTCGAGCAGCTCGCGCCAGCTCGTCTCGAACTTCTCCACGCCCTCGCGCTCGAGGGTGGCGATCACGTCGGCCATGTCGACCCCGACCGACGCCAGGTCGGTGAAGACCTTCCGCGCCGCGTCGTAGGCGCCGGTGATGGTGTCGCCGCGGGTCTCGCCGTGGTCGGCGTACGCGTGGATGACCGACTCCGGCATGGTGTTGACCGTGCCGGGAGCGATCAACTCCTCGACGTAGATGACGTCCCGGTAGTCCGGGTTCTTCGTCGACGTGGAGGCCCACAGCGGCCGCTGCGGGTGCGCCCCGGCGTCGGCGAGCGCCTGCCAGCGGTCGGAGGAGAACACCTCGCCGTAGCGTTCGTACGCGAGCTGCGCGTTGGCGACGGCGGCCTTGCCGCGCAGCGCCTTGGCCTCGTCCGAGCCGATCTTGTCCAGCCGCTTGTCGACCTCGGAGTCGACCCGGGAGACGAAGAACGACGCCACCGAACCGATGGTCGACAGGTCGTGGCCGTTCGCCTTGGCCTGCTCCAGGCCGGCCAGGAAGGCGTCCATGACCGCCGAGTAGCGGTCCAGCCCGAAGATCAGCGTGACGTTGACGCTGATCCCCTCGGCGAGGGTGGCGGTGATGGCCGGCAGGCCGGCCTCGGTGGCCGGGATCTTGATGAAGAGGTTGGGCCGGTCGACCAGCCACCACAGCGCCTTGGCCTCGGCGACCGTCTTGTCCGTCTCGTGCGCCAGGCGCGGGTCCACCTCGATGGAGACCCGGCCGTCGACGCCAGCGCTCTTGTCGTACGACGGGCGCATCACGTCGCAGGCCCACCGTACGTCGTACGTGGTGAGCATCCGCACGGCCTCTTCTACGTCCACCCCACGCATGGCGAGGTCACGCAGCTGCCAGTTGTACTCGTCGGCGTCGCTCAGCGCCTTGGCGAAGATGGTCGGGTTGGTGGTGACCCCGGCCACGTGCTTTTCCCGGCGCAGCTGGTCCAGCCCGCCGGAGCTCAGCCGTACCCGGGAAAGATCGTCGAGCCAGACCGCCACACCCGCGGCGGTGAGCTCGCTCAGCTTGTCCGTCATGTCGTCCACGCTCCCCTCAGTTGCCGGTCGTGAAACCGGTGATGTCGCCCACCCGGGCCAGCGAGGCGTGCGCCGCCGCGACGATCCGGTCGGGGGTGAACCCGAACTGCTCGAAGAGCACGGTGTGCGGGGCGCTCGCCCCGTAGTGCTCCAGGCTCACGCTCTCGCCCAGATCACCGACGACGCCGCGCCAGGACATGCCGATGCCCGCCTCGACGCTCACCCGTGCCTTTACCCCGCGTGGCAGGACCGACTCCCGGTAGGCCTCGTCCTGGTCGTAGAACCACTCCTGGCAGGGCATCGAGACGACCCGGGTGGGGGTGCCGTCGGCCTCCAGCCGCTCCCGGGCGGTCAGGCAGAGCTGCACCTCGGAGCCGGTGCCGACCAGGATCACCTGGGGCTTGCCGTTGGAGGCCTCGGCCAGCACGTAGCCGCCCTTGGCCACACCCTCCACGCCGCCCAGCACGTTCCGGTCCAGGGTCGGCAGCGCCTGGCGGCTCAGCGCCAGCGCGGTCGGCCGGTCGGTGTGCTCCAGCGCCTGCCGCCACGCCCACGCGGTCTCGTTGGCGTCGGCGGGGCGGACCACGCTCAGGCCCGGGATGGCGCGCAGCGCGGTCAGGTGCTCCACCGGCTGGTGCGTCGGGCCGTCCTCGCCCAGGCCGATCGAGTCGTGCGTCCAGACGTAGGTCACCGGCAGCTTCATCAGCGCGGCGAGTCGCACCGACGGGCGCATGTAGTCGCTGAACACCAGGAAGGTGCCGCCGTAGGGCCGGGTGCCGCCGTGCAGGACGATGCCGTTGAGGATCGCGCCCATGGCGTGCTCACGGATGCCGAAGTGCAGCGTGCGGCCGTACTCGTGGCCCGGGAAGTCCTTGGTGGCGTGGGAGGCCGGAATGAAGGACGGCTCGCCCTTCATGGTGGTGTTGTTGCTCTCGGCCAGGTCGGCCGAGCCGCCCCACAGCTCCGGCAGCACCGGCGCGAGCGCCTCGAGGACCTTGCCCGAGGCGGCCCGGGTGGCGATGCCCTTGGCGTCGGCGGGGAAGGTGGGCAGGGCCTCGGCCCAACCCTCAGGCAGCACCCGCTTGGCGATCCGCTCGTAGAGGGCCGCGCGCTCCGGGTTGGCGGACTTCCAGCCGTCGAACGCGGTGGTCCACTTCTGCTGGGCGTCGGCGCCGCGAGCCATCACCGTCCGGGCGTGGGCCAGCACCTCCTCGTCGACGTCGAAGCTCTTCTCCGGGTCGAAGCCGAGGATCTGCTTGGTGGCCTTCACCTCGTCGGCGCCGAGCGCCGAGCCGTGGATCTTGCCGGTGTTCTGCTTGTTGGGCGCGGGCCAGCCGATGATGGTGCGCAGCGCGATGAAGGAGGGGCGTGCGGTCTCCGCCTTGGCGGCCAGCAGCGCCTGGTACAGCGCCTCGGCGTCCTCGTGGTAGTCGGCCTGGTCGGCGTCACCACGGCGCCAGTCGACGGTCTGCACGTGCCAGCCGTACGCCTCGTAGCGGGCCGCCACGTCCTCGCTCTTGGCGATCCGGGTGTCGTCCTCGATCGAGATCTCGTTGTCGTCGTAGATCACCGTGAGGTTGCCCAGCTGCTGGTGCCCGGCGAGCGAGCTGACCTCGTGGCTGATCCCCTCCTCGATGTCGCCGTCCGACGCGATGCACCAGATGTCGTGGTCGAAGACCGAGGCGCCCGCCTCGGCCTCCGGGTCGAACAGGCCGCGCTCGCGGCGGGCCGCCATCGCCATGCCGACCGCGTTGCCCAGGCCCTGCCCGAGCGGGCCGGTGGTGGTCTCCACGCCCGGCGTGTGCCCGTGCTCCGGGTGGCCCGGGGTGAGCGAGCCCCACTGCCGCAGCGACTGCAGGTCGCTCAGGCTCATCGGGTAGCCGGAGAGGTAGAGCTGGATGTAGAGGGTCAGGCTGGAGTGCCCGGCGGACAGCACGAACCGGTCGCGGCCGGGCCAGTTCGGGTCGGCTGGGTTGTGCCGCATGACCCGGTTGAAGAGGAGGTACGCCGCGGGCGCCAGGCTCATGGCGGTGCCCGGGTGGCCGTTGCCGGATTTCTCGACGGCATCCATGGCCAGCACGCGGACGGTGTCGACGGCCCGGCGATCGAGGTCGGACCAGTTGAGTGCGGAGTGCTCGGGTCGGTTGGCAGCCACGATGGTTGTGCTCCTCGGCAGATGGGCGGAACCCTCACTGATGACCCTATAGAGCGTGACTAAACGTCCGCCCAGGGATCTCTGCATGGTGTGCGCTACGCGACCACCCGGATGCCCGTTTCAACCCGGTGGTGTGACGGCCCGCACCGTTGTCGGGTCGGCCGGGCAGCCAAAACGACGACGCGTAGTGTGTGGGTCGGTATGCGGACCCCGAACGGGCTTCGCCGAACCGATCTCCCCGTGCCGATGCCGGAAGGTGGCAATCCGTGAGCATGATCACCGAGCGCCCCGTGAGCAACCCCGCCGGGCAGCCCCCGGCGCGGGCGGCCGAGGGTCCGGCGGCCCGGCGGGACCTGCGGGCGGTGCTCTCGGCGTACGTGGCGCTGACCAAGCCGCGCATCGTGGAGCTGCTGCTGGTCACCACCATCCCGACGATGATGCTGGCCGAGGGTGGCCTGCCGTCGCTGTGGCTGATGGCCGTGGTGCTCGTCGGCGGCTCGCTCGCCGCAGGCGCGGCCAGCGTGATCAACTGCTACATCGACCGGGACATCGACCAGTTGATGCGGCGCACCAAGCGCCGCCCGCTGCCGGCGCACACCGTCTCGCCGCGCAACGCCCTGGTCTTCGGGCTGGTGCTGGCGGCGGTCTCGGTCGTCCTGCTGGCGGTCTTCACCAACCTGCTGGCCGCCGGGCTCACCCTCGCCGCGATCGTCTACTACGACGTCGTCTACACGCTGTGGCTCAAGCGCACCACCCCGGCGAACACCTTCTGGGGTGGGGCCTGCGGGGCGGCGCCGGTGCTGATCGGCTGGGCCGCGGTGACCGGCTCGCTGGCCCCGGCGGCCTGGGGCCTGTTCGCGGTGGTCTTCTTCTGGCAGATGCCGCACTTCTACCCGCTGGCCATGAAGTACAAGGACGACTACGCGCGGGCCAGCATCCCGATGTTGCCGGTGGTGGCCTCCGTCCGCCGGGTCAACGCGGAGATCCTGATCTTCGCTTGGCTCACGGTGCTCACCTCGCTGGCGGTCTGGCCGCTGGGCCTGAGCGCCATCTACGGCGTGCCGACCCTGGTGGTGGGCGCCATCTTCCTGGTCGAGGCGCACCGGCTGTGTGGGCGGGCGACCCGGGGCGAGGCGGTCAAGCCGATGCGGTTGTTCCACTGGTCGACGACGTACCTGACCATCCTCTTCGTGGCCGTCGCGGTCGACGCGCTGCTCTGACGGGCCCCCACACCGGTCGCCGCACGGGGCGCTACCGGCGTCGTAGCCGCGTCCGGCCGGTGGGGCTGCCGGGACAAATCACCATGATGGATAGACTGTACGGGTTTAACGTCACATCAGAGAAACTTTCGTCCTGAGTCGGACCGGCTCAACCTGTGCCGGATGCGGGCGGTTCGCCGGGAGCTTTCCGACCGATAAGTCCGGATAAAACCGGGCATACAACTTGTGGTCTTCCTTAAACCTCCAGGTAATTGGCATCACAAAAGGTTCATGGTTCTCGCCCGCCCGGGTGCAAGTCTGCTTAGGCTTCGCGTCATGGCAGATGGTTCCGATACGACGCTGACGGCCGATCAGACCGCCGCGGAGCAGACCCCCAACGGTCTGGTCGCGGGCCTCAAGTCGTTCGCCGCCGGACACGGCGGGGCGAAGGCGGTCATCGAGTACGTCGGCAAGCGTGGCGCGCGGATCGTCCTCGTGGGGGAGGACGGCGCGTGGGGCGACCAGTTCGCGGACGACACCGTCGTCGCGCGGCAGGCTTGCGCCAAGGCGGGAGTCACCGTCGAGAACGCCTGGGAGCGTGAACTGATGGACCAGATGCGTCCGAGCAACGACCTGTGGCGGTCGATGGCCCGGCGCACGATGGCCCGTTGAGATAGACAGCTGAATTGACCGACCACCACCAGTCGACCCGGGGGGAACCCCGGGTCGCTCTCGTCACCTGCGCCGAGCTGGCCGACCTCGACCCGGACGACCGGCTGGTACTCGCCCCGCTGGCCGCCCGTGGGATCGCGGCCCAGGCCGCCGTCTGGGACGCCCCGGACGTCGACTGGTCCCGCTACGACCTGGTCGTACTCCGCTCGCCGTGGGACTATGCGCTGCGCCGCGACGAGTTCGTCACCTGGGCTGCCACGGTGCCCGCGCTGGTCAACCCGGCCGACGTGGTCCGCTGGAACACCGACAAGCGGTATCTGGCCCAGCTCAGCGCCGCCGGGGTGCCGACGGTCCCGACGTCCTGGGTCGAGCCGGGGGAGAGCTGGCGCCCACCGGCCGACTGCGGCGAGTA
This sequence comes from Micromonospora sp. GCM10011542, assembly GCF_042650685.1. Lineage (NCBI taxonomy): Bacteria > Bacillati > Actinomycetota > Actinomycetes > Micromonosporales > Micromonosporaceae > Micromonospora > Micromonospora sp. GCM10011542. The sequence goes on along the minus strand of NZ_JBHSBO010000021.1, from coordinate 53,141 downwards.
CGTGATCAAGCCCGCGGTCAGCGCGGGCAGCCAGGACACCGGCCGCTACGACCTGGCCGACCCGGAGCACCGGGAGTTGGCGGCCGCGCACGTCCGGCGGCTCTCCGACGCCGGGCGGCTCACCATGGTCCAGCCGTATCTCAGCGCCGTGGACACCGACGGCGAGACGGCACTGCTGTTCCTGGCCGGCCCGGGCGGGCTCGCGTTCAGCCACGCGATCCGCAAGGGCCCGATGCTCACCGGCCCAGACCTGGGCCCGGACGGGCTCTACAAGGCCGAGGACATCAGTGCCCGCACCGCGCTGCCCGAGCAGCTCGCGGTGGCTCAGCAGGTGCTCGCCGAGGTGCCGGGCGGGACGGAGCGCCTGCTCTACGCCCGGGTGGACCTGATCCCCGGCCCGGACGGCAGGCCCGTCCTGGTGGAGCTGGAGCTGACCGAGCCGTCACTGTTCATCGGCCACGCCTCGGGCGCTCCAGAGCGCCTCGCCGACGCGATCGCCACCCACCTGCGTACCCGTACCCCCTGACCCACCCACCACCGCTCCGGCCGGGCGGTGTCGGTCGCCCACGGACCGGCCCGCACCGCCCGGAGGCGGCGCGTCGGGTCGTGATCTTGCGCGGGGCGCGGTCAGGCGGTGACCGGAACGGCTTCGCTCTCGGCGGCGGTCGCGGCGGCCTCGGTCGCCGAGGTGGCCGGGCGGCGCTCGCGGGTGGACCACTGCACCGACAGGGTGGCCAGCAGCACCAGGCAGGAGCCGAGCATGTGCGCGCCCACCAGCACTGCGGGCAGGTGGGTGAAGTACTGCACGAAGCCGATCAGGCCCTGACCCAGCTCGACCGCGACCAGGATCACCGCGGCCCGGGTGGCCCGCCGCGCGCCGACTGCGCGGAACGCGAAGATCAGCGCCACCGAGAGGCCGATCAGCAGGAAGACGCCGTCGGCGTGCACCTGGGAGATGGATTCCGGGTCCAGCCCGTTGCGGGCCGCGCCCTGGTCGCCAGCGTGCGGGCCGCTGCCGGTGACCCAGGTGCCGATGACCAGCACCGCCACGCCGACCAGGGTGGTGATCCAGGCCAGTGTGCGCAGCGGCGCCGGGACCACGGGCACCACCGCGCCGTCCGGGTCGACGACGCGCCGCCAGAGGGCGTACGCGGCGGCGATCACCGCCATCGAGGCGAGGAAGTGCAGCCCGACCACCCACGGGTTGAGGTTGGTGAGCACGGTGATGCCACCGATGACCGCCTGGGCGGGGATGCCCAGGAAGACGGCGACGGCGAGCGCCAGCAGCCCGGGGCGGCGTGGCCGGTGCGCCAGTACGGCGAGCACGGTGGCCAGCGCGATGACGCCGACGGCGAAGGTCAGCATCCGGTTGCCGAACTCGATCGCCCCGTGCACGCCCATCTCGGACGTGGCGGTGTAGGACGCGTCGGTGCACCGGGGCCAGGTGGGGCAGCCGAGGCCCGACGCGGTCAACCGGACGGCCCCGCCGGTGCCGACGATGCCCACGTTCGCGATGATCGAGGCGAGCGCGAGGCGGCGCAGCAGGGCGTCGGGGACCGGGGGGGCGAATCGGTTCACGGGGCAAATCCTACGCACCGTAGTGGTCGAGGTTCGTCCGACTCCCGGGGGACCGGTGGTTCGGATCACCGGGACCCGGGTTTGCGGGGCTTGAGGTAATTACGTAACGTTGGCGTTGTGAAAAACGTGGCGGCGCTCTCCGGGCAGCAGCCGACGGCCGGTCCGGCCGTCGGTGCGCCGGCGTCCGCGTCCGCCGTGGGCGCACCGGGCTCCGGGGCGACCGACCTCTCCACCCGGGACCGGGTCACCCAGCTGCTGCTGGAGCGGGGGGCGACCACCGCCGCGCAGCTCGGTTCGGCGCTCGGGCTCAGCCCGGCGGCGATCCGCCGACACCTCGACGCGATGCTCGCCGACGGTGACGTCGTCGCCCGCGAGCAGGCCGTACGGGGCAGCCGGGGGCGCGGCCGACCGGCCAAGGTGTTCCTGCTGACCGAGGCGGCGCGCGTCCGCTGCGGCACCCACCACTACGACAACATGGCCACCGCCGCGCTGCGCTGGATCGCCCGCAACGGCGGCTCCGACGCGGTCGAGGCGTTCGCCACCGAGCAGGTCTCCGCCCTGGAGGCCCGCTGCCGCTCCGCCATGGAGGACGCCGGCGACGATCCCCTGGCGCGGGCCGAGGCACTCGCCGGGGCGCTGACCGCCGAGGGATACGCTGCCAACGCGTCCACGATCGCCTCCGGCGGCCAGCTGTGTCAGCACCACTGCCCGGTGGCGCACGTGGCCGCCGAGTTTCCCCAGCTGTGCGAGGCCGAGACCGCGGTGATCTCCCGCCTGGTCGGCACCCACGTGCAGCGTCTGGCCACCATCGCGCACGGCGACGGGGTGTGCACCACGCACATCCCGACCCAGCCGGGGCGCGTCCAGTCCAGTAACCCGTCACCACTGTGAGGACAGATAGATGACCGAGCAGATCGTCCAGCCCCTGACCCAGGAAGAGCAGCTTGCCGCCCTGGGTCGCTACGAGTACGGCTGGTCCGACCCGGACGCCGCCGGGGCGGTCGCCCAGCGCGGCATCAACGAGGCGGTGGTGCGGGACATCTCGGCCAAGAAGAACGAGCCGGCCTGGATGCTCGACCTGCGGCTGAAGGGCCTGCGGCTGTTCGGCCGCAAGCCGATGCCGTCCTGGGGCGCCGACCTCACCGGCATCGACTTCGACAACATCAAGTACTTCGTGCGGTCCACCGAGAAGCAGGCCACCAGCTGGGAGGACCTGCCGGAGGACATCAAGAACACCTACGACCGGCTGGGCATCCCGGAGGCGGAAAAGCAGCGGCTGGTCGCGGGCGTGGCGGCGCAGTACGAGTCCGAGGTCGTCTACCACAAGATCCGTGAGGACCTTGAGGAGCAGGGCGTCCTCTTCCTGGACACCGACACCGCGCTGCGCGAGCACGAGGACGTCTTCAAGGAGTACTTCGGCACGGTGATCCCGGTCGGCGACAACAAGTTCGCCGCCCTGAACACCTCCGTGTGGTCCGGTGGCTCGTTCATCTACGTGCCGAAGGGCGTGCACGTGGAGATCCCGCTGCAGGCCTACTTCCGGATCAACACGGAGAACATGGGCCAGTTCGAGCGGACGCTGATCATCGTCGACGAGGGTGCGTACGTGCACTACGTCGAGGGCTGCACCGCGCCGCTCTACTCCTCCGACTCGCTGCACAGCGCGGTCGTGGAGATCATCGTCAAGAAGAACGCGCGCTGCCGGTACACGACCATCCAGAACTGGTCGAACAACGTCTACAACCTGGTCACCAAACGCGCCGTCTGCCACGAGGGCGCGACCATGGAGTGGGTCGACGGCAACATCGGCTCCAAGGTGACCATGAAGTACCCGGCGGTCTACATGACCGGCGAGCACGCCAAGGGCGAGGTGCTCTCGGTCGCGATGGCCGGCGAGGGCCAGCACCAGGACGCGGGCGCCAAGATGGTGCACGCCGCTCCGCACACCAGCAGCACCATCATCTCCAAGTCGATCGCCCGGGGCGGCGGCCGCACCTCGTACCGCGGCCTGGTCCAGGTGCTGGAGGGCTCGCACCACAGCAAGAGCACGGTCAAGTGCGACGCGCTGCTGGTCGACACCATCTCCCGCTCGGACACCTACCCGTACGTCGACATCCGCGAGGACGACGTGTCGATGGGTCACGAGGCGACCGTCTCCAAGATCAGCGACGACCAGCTCTTCTACCTGATGAGCCGGGGCCTCAGCGAGGACGAGGCGATGGCGATGATCGTGCGCGGCTTCATCGAGCCGATCGCCAAGGAGCTCCCGATGGAGTACGCCCTGGAGCTCAACCGCCTGATCGAGCTGCAGATGGAGGGCGCGGTCGGCTGACGCCGCCGCCCGGCGGTCCGCGAACCCCGAGCCTTCGGGTCGAGGTTCGCGGAACCCCGGCCGACCCTCCGATCAATCGACAGAACAGACCAAGGAAGAGATGACTACCCAGGCTTCCGCGCCGCCCAGCACCAAGTCGCAGGCGCTCCGCTCGTACGACGTCGCCGACTTCCCGGCCCTCACCGGCCTGGAGGAGGAGTGGCGCTTCACCCCGCTCAAGCGCCTGCGCGGCCTGGTCGGCGAGGCGCAGGCCGCCACCGGCACGATCCGGCACGAGTACGGCGACCTCCCCGAGGGCGTCACCGTCAGCCGGATCGGCACGGACGACCGTCGGTTGGGCAGCGTGCTCACCCCGGTCGACCGGGTCAGCGCGCTCGCCTACGGCGGCGCCGGGCAGGCGCTGCTGGTCGAGGTCGCCCGGGACGCCGTGGTGTCGGCGCCGGTGAGCCTGCGGACCGTCGGTGCGGGCGCCGAGGGCGTGGCGTTCGGGCACACCTTCGTCGAGGTGGGCCGGTTCGCCGAGGTGACCCTGGTCGTGGAGCACGTCGGTTCGGTGACCCTGGCCGACAACGTCGAGGTCTCGGTGGCCGACGGCGCGAAGCTGACCCTGGTCACCGTCGCCGACTGGGCCGACGACGCGGTCCAGGCCCAGCACCTGAAGATCAAGCTGGGTCGCGACGCCAAGGTGATCCACGTGCAGGTCTCCCTCGGCGGCGACCTAGTCCGGCAATACACCTCCGTGGAGTACACCGACCGTGGCGGCGAGGCAGAGCTGTACGGCCTGTACTTCGCCGACTCCGGCCAGCACCTGGAGCACCGGCAGCTGGTGGACCACACCGTGCCGGACTGCCGCAGCTACGTCGGCTACCGGGGTGCCCTGCAGGGCGACGACGCGCACACCGTCTGGGTGGGTGACGTGCTGATCCGGGCCGAGGCGACGGGCACCGACACCTACGAGATCAACCGGAACCTGCTGCTCAGCGACGGCGCCCGGGCCGACTCGGTCCCCAACCTGGAGATCGAGACCGGCGAGATCGCCGGCGCCGGCCACGCCAGCGCCACCGGCCGCTTCGACGACGAGCAGCTGTTCTACCTGATGGCCCGGGGCATCCCGGAGGGCGAGGCCCGCCGCCTGGTGGTCCGCGGCTTCTTCGCCGAGCTGATCAACAAGATCCCGGTGGAGTCGCTGCGCGAGCGCCTGGGCGATGCGATCGAGGCCCGACTCAGCAAGGCCGGCGCCTGATGATCCGGATCTGCTCGACCGAGGACGTGCCGAAGGGCACCGCGATCAGCGCGGACGTCGACGGCACCCCGATCGCGCTGGTGCACGGCGAGGACGGCCAGTTCTACGCCGCCTACGACGAGTGCTCGCACGCCTCGGTGGCCCTCTCCGAGGGTGAGGTCGAGGGCTGCTCGCTGGAGTGCTGGCTGCACGGCTCGCGCTTCGACCTGCGTACCGGGGAGCCCACAGGGCTGCCGGCCACCGAACCCGTACCCGTCTACCCCGTCGAAGTCCGCGACGGCGACATCTACCTCAGCCTGACGCCGAGTAATGGAGTGACCCGATAATGAGCACCCTGGAGATCCGCGACCTGAAGGTGTCGGTCAAGCTGCCCGAGGGTGAGCTCAAGCCGATCCTGGCCGGTGTCGACCTGACCGTGAAGTCGGGGGAGACTCACGCGATCATGGGCCCGAACGGGTCCGGCAAGTCGACCCTGGCGTACTCGATCGCCGGTCACCCCAAGTACGAGATCACCGGCGGCTCGGTGACCCTCGACGGCGAGGACGTGCTCGCCATGTCCGTCGACGAGCGGGCCCGCGCCGGCCTCTTCCTGGCCATGCAGTACCCGGTCGAGGTGCCCGGCGTCTCGGTGGCCAACTTCCTGCGTACCGCGAAGACCGCCATCGACGGCGAGGCGCCGAAGCTGCGCACCTGGGGCGGCGAGCTGCGCGGCGCCATGGAGCGCCTCCAGATGGACCCGGCGTTCGCCCAGCGCAACGTCAACGAGGGCTTCTCCGGCGGTGAGAAGAAGCGCCACGAGATCGTCCAGCTGGAGCTGCTCAAGCCGAAGATCGCGATCCTCGACGAAACCGACTCCGGCCTCGACGTGGACGCGCTGCGCGTGGTCAGCGAGGGCGTCAACCGGGTCCGCGACACCGGCGACACCGGCGTGCTGCTGATCACCCACTACACCCGGATCCTGCGCTACATCAAGCCGGACTTCGTGCACGTCTTCGTGGCCGGCCGGATCGTCGAGCAGGGCGGCCCGGAGCTGGCCGACAAGCTCGAGGCCGAGGGCTACGAGCGGTACGCCGCCGGGGCCGGCACGGCCAAGGCCTGAGCGGGAGAGGCGCTGCCGAGATGACCAGCATCGCGATCCCGCCGGGGATGCCGCAGTACGACGACGTGCCGCGTTTCGACGTGGCCCGGGTTCGTGCCGACTTCCCCATCCTGGACCGGGAGATCAACGGGCATCCGCTGGTCTACCTCGACAGCGCCAACACCTCGCACAAGCCCCGCCAGGTGCTCGACGTGCTCGGTGAGCACTACGCGCTGCACAACGCCAACGTGTCGCGCTCGGTGCACACCCTGGGCACCGAGGCGACCGAGGCGTACGAGGGGGCGCGCGCGAAGATCGCCGCGTTCATCAACGCGCCGAGCGTGGACGAGGTGGTGTTCACCAAGAACTCCACCGAGGCCATCAACCTGGTGGCGTACGCGTTCTCCAACGCCTCGCTGCGCCCGGACGGCGACCCGAGGTTCCGGCTCGGCCCGGGCGACGAGGTGGTGATCTCCGAGATGGAGCACCACTCCAACATCGTCCCGTGGCAGCTGCTCTGCGAGCGCACCGGCGCGACCCTGCGCTGGTTCCCGGTCACCGACGGCGGCCGGCTCGACGAGTCCGGCCTGGACGACCTGGTCACCGAACGGACGAAGATCGTCTCGCTGGTGCACATGTCGAACATCCTGGGCACGGTCAACGCCACCTCCCGGATCACCGCGCGGGTCCGCGAGGTCGGCGCGCTGCTGCTGCTCGACTGCTCGCAGTCGGTGCCGCACATGTCGGTGGACGTGGTCGACCTCGACGCCGACTTCATCGCCTTCACCGGGCACAAGATGTGCGGGCCGACCGGCATCGGCGTGCTCTGGGGCCGGGGTGAGCTGCTGGCGGCGATGCCGCCCGTGTTCGGCGGTGGCTCGATGATCGAGACGGTGACCATGGCGCGGTCGACGTTCGCCGCGCCGCCGGCCCGGTTCGAGGCGGGCACCCCGCCGATCGCCGAGGCGGTGGCGCTGGGCGCGGCCGTGGACTACCTGACCGGCATCGGCATGTCGGCCATCCAGTGGCACGAGAAGGAGCTGACCGCGTACGCGCTGGACGCTCTGGGCTCGGTGCCCGACCTGCGGATCTTCGGTCCCACCGTGCCGGTGGGCCGGGGCGGCACCATCTCGTTCGCCCTGGGTGACGTGCACCCGCACGACGTGGGTCAGGTGCTCGACTCGCTCGGCGTGCAGGTGCGGGTGGGCCACCACTGCGCCAAGCCGGTGTGCAGCCGGTTCGGCGTGCCGGCGACGACGCGGGCCTCGTTCTACCTCTACACCACCACCGGGGAGATCGACGCCCTGGTGGCGGGACTGGAGCAGGTGCGGAAGGTGTTCAACTGATGGTGCAGCTCGACCAGCTCTACCAGGAGATCATCCTGGACCACTACAAGCATCCGCACGGGCGTGGCCTGCGCGACGCCGACGAGCCGGGCGACCGGGTCGCGGAGGCGCACCACGTCAACCCGACCTGCGGCGACGAGGTCACCGTCCGGGTGGCCACCGACGGCGACGTGCTGCACGACGTCTCGTACGACGGCATGGGCTGCTCGATCAGCCAGGCGTCGGCGAGCGTGCTGCACGAGCTGCTGCGCGGTCGGGGTGCGGGGGAGGCGTTCGCCGTGCACGAGGCGTTCGTCGAGTTGATGTCCGGCCGTGGCCAGGTCACACCGGACGAGGACGTGCTCGGTGACGGGGTCGCGTTCGCGGGCGTGGCCCGCTACCCCGCCCGGGTCAAGTGCGCGCTGCTGCCGTGGATGGCGTTCAAGGACGCCGCGGCACGCGCCGGCGTGGGCGTGAGCCCGGAGGTGAAGGCATGAGCGAGAACACCGCTACCGCAGCGACGCCGGAGGCCGGTGACGCGACCGCGACGCCGCAGGCCGGCGCCGTGACGACCGACGGCGCGGCGACGCCGGGTGCCGGCGACGCCACCACCGCGGCGGCGGGCGGCGGCAAGGCCGCCCTCGCCGACATCGAGGAGGCGATGAAGGACGTCGTCGATCCGGAGCTGGGCATCAACGTGGTCGACCTGGGCCTGGTGTACGGGGTGCACGTCGACGACGAGAACGTGGCCACCCTGGACATGACGCTCACCTCGGCGGCCTGCCCGCTGACCGACGTCATCGAGGACCAGGCCCGGCAGGCGCTCACCACCGGCCCCGGTGGGGGACTGGTCAACGACATCCGGATCAACTGGGTCTGGCTCCCGCCGTGGGGCCCGGACAAGATCACGGACGAGGGGCGCGACCAGCTCCGGTCCCTCGGCTTCAACGTCTGAGCTGACTCCGGTCGGATCCCGTCGAGCGCGGCGCCCATTCGGGTGCCGCGCTCGACGCGTCTCAGCACGTGAGGGATCCCAGGGCTGAAAATCGGTGGCGTCGGGCGGGCGAGGTTGCGCAGGATGTGCCGGTGATCGAGACGTACCCGAAGCGGCTTCCTGTCGGCGCGGCCACCGCCGCGCTCCGACAGCGCACGCTCCCGGGCCGCGCCTCGACCCGCCACCGACGACCGTGACCGGGGCGTTCCTCGCCGGCCTGGTGGCCGGCTACGGCGTCGCCATCCCGGTTGGCGCGATCGCGGTGCTCATCCTCGGGCTCAGCGCCCGTACCTCGTTTCGGGTCGGCGCGGCCGGGGCACTCGGCGTGGCTACCGCCGACGGCCTGTACGCGGCCGTGGCCGCCCTCGGCGGCGCCGCGGTGGCCGGGATCGTCGAGCCGATCGCCGGCCCGCTGCGGGTGGCGGCCGCGGCGGTGCTGCTCGCGCTCGCCGGGCACGGCGCCTGGCGCGCGCTGCGACCGCGCCCGGCGACCGACCCGGGGACCCGCCGAGGGTTGGACACCCCGCTGCGCGCCTTCGCCGGCATCCTCGCGCTGACGTTGCTGAACCCGGCCACGGTGGTCTACTTCGCCGCGCTGGTGCTCGGCCGCAGTGACGCCCTCGACTCCGGCTGGTCGACGGCCACGCTGTTCGTCCTCGGCGCCTTCCTGGCCTCGGCGAGCTGGCAGCTCCTCATCGCCGGCGGCGGCACGCTGGTCGGCCGTGCGCTGGCCGGCCCCCGCGGCCGCCTGGTCACCGCACTGGCCTCCAGCGTCATCATCGCCGCCCTGGCGATCACCGTGCTGCTCCGCGCCTGACCCCCCACCCCGCCATGGTGATCATGAGGTTGGGTCCTCGATGCCGGCGTGTCGCGACAGCAACTTCATGATCGCCGGGGCGGGCGGTGGAGTGGAGGTGGGGGTGCCGTAGGTTCGGGTGCATGAGCAGCCGAACCGCAGCCGGTGGCGGCCGGTGGGTCGAGGTCGACCCGGCGCGGGTCGCGCGCTGGGTCGAGGGGTTCGCCGACCGGCACGGTCCGCCCACCACCACCGTCGAGGGGTACGGCATGCGGCTCGCGGCGCCCGACGGTGCGACGGCCGAGTTGCACACCCCGCCGGGGGCGGCGGCCACCGTTGACCTGCCCGGCTTCGTGGCGGCGGCCGCCGCGCCGAGGCGGCTCGGCCTGCTGCTGGCCCGCAAGAGCGCGGTGGCGGTCGGGGTGGCGGCGGGGGAGGACCTGGTCGTCTCCAAGGTGGACTCCCGGTACGTGCAGGGGCGTACCGCCGCCGGCGGCTGGTCGCAGCAGCGGTTCGCCCGCCGGCGGGACAACCAGGCCAAGGCCGCTCTCGGCGACGCCGTGGAGCTGGCGGTACGCCTGCTCCTGCCGCAGGCGGGCTCGCTCGACGCGCTGGTCGCCGGCGGTGACCGGCGGACGGTGGACGGCATCCTCGCCGATCGTCGGCTCGCACCGCTCGCGGCCCTGCGCGCCGAGCGGCTGTTGGACGTGCCCGAACCGCGCCACGCCGTGCTGGTCGCCGCGATCGCCGCGGCTCGGTCGGTGCACATCCTGGTTCGCGATCCCGGGCCGAACGACTGAAGGGGCGCCCCGGCCGTCGGGGCGCCCCTGCACAGCTCAGAGCTGGTCGGTGCCGAAGGTGTCGCAGGCGCGGGGGTCACCCTGGTCGTAGCCCTGCCGGAACCAACGCTGCCGCTGCTCGGAGGTGCCGTGCGTGAACTGGTCGGGGTTGATCCGCCCGCCGGAGCGCTTCTGGATGGTGTCGTCACCGATCGCCTCGGCGGTCTCCACCGCCTCGCTGATGTCGGTCGGGGTGACCGACGTGAACAGCGGCTCCTGGCCGGTCCGGTCCCTGCTCTCGGTCGCGTGCTTGGCCCAGGCTCCGGCGTAGCAGTCGGCCTGCAGTTCCAGCCGCACCGACGCGGAGCGGGGGCCGCTCTGCTCGCCCTGGCCGGCCCGGGCGTTGGTCCCGAGCAGGTTCTGGATGTGGTGGCCGTACTCGTGCGCCAGCACGTACGGGGCGGCGAACTCACCCTTGGCGCCGAACCGGGAGGCCAGCTCGTCGTAGAAGCTCAGGTCGATGTACACCTGCTTGTCGGCGGGGCAGTAGAACGGGCCGACGCCGGAGTCGGCCTGACCGCAGCCGGTGTTCACCGCGGCCTGGAAGTAGTTGGTGTCGGTCGGCTGGTAGGGCTTGTCGGCCAGCTTGGGGTACTCGTCCTGCCAGTAGCCCTGGATGCTGTTGACGAAGAGCAGGTTGCGGCAGCGGACGTCCTCGAAGCGCTGGGCGTTCTCCTTCTCGCACCCCTCGATCGCGGTGCCGCCACTCGGAGCGCCGTCGTCGCCGTTGGTTGCGGCGTTGAGGCCGAAGCCGCCGCCGACCAGGGCGACCAGCACGGCGACCACGATGCCGATCAGCCCTCCCCGGCCGCCCCCGCCGGGCAACGGGATGCCGATGCCGCCGCCCGATCCGCCGCCGCGGCCCAGGTCGTTGACCTGCGAGGTGTCAAGTTCGGCCCGCTCGTTGAGTTCCATGCTGACCCCGATCGCCGTATGTCCGTCGCTGTGTGGTGGATGTCTTCGTGTCGTGGCAGTGCCGGACCGGGTCCGGATACCGATTCCCGGTACCCGATGATCTTGGGTGGTAATCCGGGCGGGCCGCCCGGCGGCGCCCGGTACACTTGTCGGGTGCTGCGCTGCGAAGGCTGAACCGCCCCGCGCCGGCGGGCCACCGAGCCCGTCGGTCGTTTCGCGTGCCCCGAGTCAGCCTTTCGAACCCCGAGAGCGAGCCCCACGAAATGATCACTGCCTCCGGCCTGGAACTGCGCGCCGGTTCCCGGATCCTGCTGTCCGACACCACGCTGCGGGTGCAGCCGGGTGACCGGATCGGCCTGGTCGGCCGCAACGGCGCCGGCAAGACCACCACGCTGAAGGTGCTCGCGGGTGAGGGCCAGCCGTACGCCGGGCAGATCGACCGGCGCAGCGCCATCGGCTACCTGCCGCAGGACCCGCGTACCGGCGACCTCGAGGTGACCGGTCGCGACCGAGTGCTCTCGGCCCGTGGCCTGGACGTGCTGATGGCCCAGATGAAGGAGATCGAGGCCAAGCTCGCCGAGGACTCCAGCGACAAACTGGTCCGCCGCTACGGCGCGCTCGAGGACCAGTTCGCCTCCCTCGGCGGGTACGCCGCCGAGGCCGAGGCCGCCCGCATCTGCGCCAACCTCGGGCTGCCCGACCGGGCCCTCGCCCAGACCATCGGCACCCTCTCCGGCGGTCAGCGCCGGCGCATCGAGCTGGCCCGGATCCTGTTCCGCGACGCCGGCGAGAACGGCGGTGGCATCCTGCTGCTCGACGAGCCGACCAACCACCTCGACGCCGACTCGATCACCTGGCTGCGCGGCTTCCTCGCCAACCACAAGGGCGGTCTGATCGTCATCTCCCACGACGGCTCGCTGCTGGAGTCGGTGGTCAACAAGGTCTGGTTCCTGGACGCCACCCGCTCGGTGGTCGACGTCTACAACCTGGGCTGGAAGGCGTACCTGGAGGCGCGCGAGACCGACGAGCGGCGCCGGCGCCGGGAGCGGGCCAACGCGGAGAAGAAGGCCGGCGCGCTGATGGCGCAGGCCGACAAGATGCGGGCCAAGGCCACCAAGACCGTCGCGGCGCAGAACATGGCCCGCCGCGCGGAGAAGCTGATCTCCGGCCTGGAGGAGGTGCGGGTCGCCGACCGGGTGGCCAAGGTGCGCTTCCCCAACCCGGCGCCGTGCGGCAAGACCCCGCTGACCGCGACCGGCCTGTCCAAGTCGTACGGCTCGTTGGAGATCTTCACCGACGTCAACGTGGCGGTGGACCGCGGCTCCCGGGTGGCCATCCTCGGCCTCAACGGCGCCGGCAAGACCACCCTGCTGCGGATGCTCGGCGGGCTGTTGCAGCCGGACACCGGCGAGGTGCACGCGGGGCACGGCCTGCGGCTGGGCTACTACGCCCAGGAGCACGAGACCCTGGACGTCAACCGGACGGTGCTGGAGAACATGCGCGCCGCCGCCATCGAGCAGTCCGACACCGACCTGCGCAAGATCCTCGGCGCGTTCCTGTTCTCCGGCGACGACGTGGACAAGCCGGCCGGCGTGCTCTCCGGCGGCGAGAAGACCCGGCTGGCCCTGTCGACCCTGGTGTGTTCCGGCGCCAACGTGCTGCTGCTCGACGAGCCGACGAACAACCTCGACCCGGTCAGCCGGGAGCAGGTGCTCGACGCCATCGCCAACTACCCGGGCGCGATCGTGCTGGTCACCCACGACCCGGGTGCGGTGCTGGCGCTCAAGCCGGACCGGGCCATCCTGCTGCCCGACGGCGACGAGGACGCCTGGAGCGACGACCTGCTCGAGCTGGTCGAGCTGGCCTGACCGGTCGGCGTCGGGTTGGCTCCGGCCACCGGCGCGGGCCGGCCGCCCGCCGAGGCAGCCGGCCGCCGCGTTCTAACCCGCCAGCTCGATCAGCCGGCCGAGCACGCCGGAGCCGACCAGGATCACCAGCCCGATGCCGATGAAGATCGTCGGTACGAGCCAGTGGCCGGCGCGCTCGACCAGCCGTACCACCCGGGGGTGGCCGCCGAGCCAGGCCGCGCCGGCGCACCAGAGTGCGATGAGCAGCACGAAGATCAGCAGAAAGACCCCGCTGTCGGCGGGCCCGAGGGCCCGGAAGACCGGTACGTAGACGGCCACGTTGTCGGCGCCGTTCGCGATCGTCACCCCGGCCACCCCGAGCGTGCCGGTCACCACGGCCGGGGCCTCGTCATCGTCCGAGTCGAGCAGGGCTCGCACGCCGAGCGCGAGCGGCAGCAGCCCCAGCAGGCCGGTCCACGGATCGGGCACCACCAGCAGGCCGGCGGCGACCACCGCGCTGGCCAGCGCCAACGCGCCGATGCCGAGATACTGCCCGGCCACGATCTGCCACGGCCGGGGCCGGCCGGTGGCGCGGGCGGTGACGAAGAACAGCGTCAGGATAACGATGTCGTCGATGTCGGTGGCGGCGAAGACCACGGCCGCTCCGGCCGCGGTGCCGAACAGGTCGATCACGACCGCAGGCTACGGGGCCGCCGGCGCGTCCGCCGCGCGACGCTGGCACGCCCGGCCGGACCGGCGTGACCGATCGCCAGCATCACGCTATCGGGAAGCTGACATTGCATAGCGTGTCGGTTGGCGAAGAGTTGATATCTGGCGCATGATCGTTCGAGGCGGTCTAATAGGTGGGACCGTATCCGAACCGCACAGTCTGGGACGTGAGGACACAGCATGGCAGCCACTGGCACAGCCACCAGCACTGAGAAGGGTCGCCGGATCGTCGGAGCCGAGCGTCAGACGCTCGCCAAGGACCTGGTAAAGCGGTACACCTCGGGGGAGAGCATCCGCGCGCTGGCGGCCTCGACCGGCCGCTCCTACGGGTTCATCCACCGGGTGCTCACCGAGTCCGGGGTGCAGCTGCGCCAGCGCGGCGGTGCCCGGCGCCGCAAGAAGGCGTGACCCGCCCCCCAGCGTCGTCCACCAACAACGCCGCGCCCCGGGCCGCCCGGTGACCGCCGAGGCGACCGGGGTTCGGCTGACCTGCGACGGGCCGGTCGCCACGGTGACGTTGTGCCGGCCCGACGTGCTCAATGCCCAGACGCCGGCCATGTGGCGTGCGATGAGCGACTTCTCCCGCGACCTGCCCGGTGACGTGCGGGTCGTGGTGGTCCGAGGCGAGGGTCGGGCGTTCTCCGCCGGCCTCGACCTCGCGGTGGCCGGCGCCTCCGGTCCCGGGTCCTTCGCCGAGTTGGCGACCCGGCCCGAGCAGGAGTGCGCCGACCGGATCGCCGAGTTCCAGGCCGGCTTCACCTGGCTGCACCGCCCGGACGTCATCTCGGTCGCGGCGGTGCAGGGGCACGCCATCGGCGCCGGCTTCCAGTTGGCCCTCGCCTGCGACCTGCGCGTCCTGGCCGAGGACGCCAAGCTGTCGATGGCCGAGGTGACCCTCGGCCTGGTCCCCGACCTGGCCGGCACCAAGCGCCTCGTCGAGCTTGTCGGCTACGCCCGGGCGTTGGAGATCTGCGCCACCGGCCGCCGGATGGACGCCGCCGAGGCGGACCGGATCGGCCTGGCCACCCTCGTCGTGCCGGCCGCCGACCTGGACGGCGCTGTGCGGGACCTGACCGCCGGGTTGCTCTCGGCCAACCGGGACGCGGTGGTGGAGATCAAGGCGTTGCTCGCCGGCGCCGCCGGTCGGTCCCACGCCGAGCAGCAGCGCGCCGAGCGGGAGGCGCAGACCCGCCGGCTGCGGGATCTCGCCGGCCGGGGAGAATAGTAAGGACCGCACGGGAAGATCCGGGTTACGACCGAGGTTGTCACAGTCGTCGGGAGAATTGACCTGACGGAGCGGTCCGCCCGACGACCCGGAGGTGAGCGGTGTCCAACCCGATGTCCGGCGGTGGCATGGCCGGGTGGAGCATGCTCCGGTCGATGCGCAACCGCGACGAGATCTCCACCCACCGGCTGCAACGCGGCGTCGCCCGGCGGATCGTGGCGTTCGCCCAGCCCTACCGGCGTGACATCGGCGTCTTCCTGGCCACGGTCGTGCTCGCCGCCATCATCGGGGTCGCCACCCCGGTGCTCGCCGGCGACGTCATCAACGCGATCAACCGCGGCGGCACCGAGGCCGGCCAACTGGTCGTGCGGCTGGCCCTGGTCATCGGCGCCCTCGCGGTCGCCGACGCGTTGCTCTCGCTGGCCCAGCGGTGGTATTCGGCCCGCATCGGCGAGGGCATCATCCTCGACCTGCGCACCCGGGTCTACGACCACGTGCAGCGGATGCCGTTGCAGTTCTTCACGCGTACCCAGACCGGTGCCCTGGTCAGCCGGCTCAACAACGACGTGCTCGGCGCCCAGCGGGCGTTCACCTCCACCCTGTCCGGAGTGGTCAGCAACGTCATCCAGCTGGTGCTCACCGCCGCGGTGATGTTCACCCTCTCCTGGCAGATCACCGCGCTCTCGCTGGTGCTGCTCCCAATCTTCATCATCCCGGCTCGCCGGGTCGGCAAGCGGCTGGCCGAGATCACCCGCGAGGCGTACAACCTCGACGCCAAGATGAACGCGACCATGACCGAGCGGTTCGGGGTGGCCGGCGCGCTGCTGGTGAAGCTCTTCGGGCAGCCCGAGGTCGAGGCCCGCCGGTTCGCCGGCCGGGCCGAGCGGGTCCGTGACATCGGCATCCAGTCCGCCATGTACTCGCGCACCTTCTTCGTGGCGATGCTGCTGGTCGCCTCGCTGGCCCAGGCGCTCACCTACGGCCTCGGTGGCTGGCTCGCGGTCACCGGCAACGTCAGTGCCGGCACCGTGGTCACGCTGGCGCTGCTGCTCACCCGCCTGTACGGCCCGCTCACCGCGCTGTCCAACGTCCGGGTGGACGTGATGAGCGCCCTGGTCTCCTTCGACCGGGTCTTCGAGGTGCTCGACCTGAAGCCGGGTATCGAGGAGAAGCCCGACGCGGTCGCGGTGCCGCGCGGCACCGGCCGGGTCGACTTCCGCGACGTGCGGTTCCGCTACCCCAGCGCCGCCGAGATCTCCCTCGCCTCGTTGGAGGAGGTCGCCACTCTCGACCGCACCATCAACGAGCCGGTGCTCAAGGGCGTGTCGTTCAGCGTCGAGCCCGGGCAGATGGTCGCGCTGGTCGGGCCGTCCGGGGCGGGCAAGTCGACGCTGTCCATGCTGATCTCCCGCATCTACGACGTCACCGACGGGCAGGTGCTGGTCGGCGGCGTCGACGTGCGCGACGCCACCCTCGCCTCGCTGCGCGACGAGATCGGCGTGGTCACCCAGGATTCGCACCTGTTCCACGAGACGATCGCCGAGAACCTGCGCTACGCCAAGCCGGACGCCACCGACGACGAGATCTGGGCGGCGCTCGCCGGCGCCCAGGTCGCCGACCTGGTCCGGTCGCTGCCGGACGGGCTGGACACCACGGTGGGGGAGCGCGGCTACCGGTTCTCCGGGGGCGAGAAGCAGCGCATCGCCATCGCCCGGCTGCTGCTCAAGGCTCCGTCGATCGTGATCCTCGACGAGGCGACCGCGCACCTGGATTCGGAGAGCGAGGCCGCGGTGCAGCGGGCGCTCTCGGTGGCGCTGGCCGGGCGTACCGCGCTGGTGATCGCGCACCGGCTCTCCACGGTGCGCGACGCCGACCAGATCCTCGTGCTCGACGGCGGCCGGATCGTCGAGCGGGGCCGGCACGACGAGTTGGTCGCGGTCGGCGGGCTCTACGCCGAGCTGTACCGCACCCAGTTCGCCGTCGCCGACTCGCCCGCCCCGTTCGTGGACGCGACCGGCCCGGAGCCGGTGATCATGCCGCTGGGCACGTACGTCGCCGACGAGGCGCTGCCGCCCGCCGCGGCCAACTGAGCCCGGCGCGGTGCGGCGGCGGTCAGTCCGTCGGCCGGCGGTCCGGCACGCCGCTCGCCACGCGCAGCTCCGCGAAGGCGGCGCCCAGCGTCGCCGGGGTGAAGTGCGCGTTCAGGCCACTCGGGTTGGGCAGCACCCACAGCCGGGCACCCGCCAGCGCCTGCGGCTGCGGCCCGAAGGTGGCCTTCGGCCGGCCGAAACCGATCCGGTACGCGGTCACCCCCACCACCGCCACCCAGCGCGGCCGGTACCGGGCCACCTTGTCGGTCAGGATGGCGGCGCCGGCCAGCAGCTCCTCGGTGCTCAGCTCGTCGGCGCGGGCGCTGGCCCGGGCGGCCATGTTGGTGATGCCGAGCCCGAGGGCGGGCAGCTCGTCCTGCTCGCTGGGGTGCAGCAGCCGGGGCGTGAAGCCACCCCGGTGCAGCGCCGGCCAGAACCGGTTGCCCGGCCGGGCGAAGTGCCAGCCGGTGGCCGCCGACCAGAGGCCCGGGTTGATGCCGACGAAGAGCACGGCCAGCCCCGGCGCGATGACGTCGGCGATGGTGCGGTCGGCCGCCGCGGCCAGCTCCGCCCGGCTGGGTCGCGGGTACGCCGCACCCGCCGTCGTGCCCGCGTCGACCGGCGTCGTCGGGTCACCCGTGCCCGCCCGCGGCTTCGCGCCGGCCGGCCCGGTGGACCCCGCTGGCCGCGGTGCGGCTGGCGGCCGGCCGGGGCGTGTCCGGTCGCGCCGGGTCGGGTCGGGAGTCACAGGCCGCGCAGCGCGCCACCGTCGACCGGCACGGTGAGCCCGGTCAGGTAGCTCGCCGCCGGCGAGAGCACGAACGCGGCCACCCGACCGAACTCCGCCGGCTCGCCGACGCGACGCAGCGGGATGCCCGCCTCCGCGTCGGCGCGGGCCCGCTCCGGGTCGCCGGTGGCGGCGAAGAGTTCCCGGTTGCGATCGGTCATGATCCGGCCGGGCAGCAAACCGACGACCCGTACGCCGCGCGGGCCGTACTCGTCGGCGACGTCCTTGGCCACCCCGACCAGGCCGGGGCGCAGGCCGTTGGAGATGCCGAGGCCCGGCAGCGGGCCGCGGGCCGAGGTGGAGAGGACCAACGCGACCGCGCCCCCGTGGGGCAGCGCGGCGACGATCGCGCGCACCGCCCGGACGGTGCCCAGGAAGACCGTCTCGAAGGAGACCCGCCACTGCTCGTCGCTGATCGACGCCGCGCTGCCCGGCGGCGGGCCGCCCACCGAGATCAGCGCGCCGTCCAGCCGGCCGAAGTGCTCGTGGGCCGCGCCGACCAGGCGTTCGGCGGTCGTCTCGTCGGCCAGGTCCGCCGCGATCCCGACCGCCCGCTCCGGGCCACCGAGCCGCCGCACCGCGGTGGCCACCGCGTCGGCGTCCCGGCCGGAGAGCACCACGCGGGCCCCGTCCGCCACGAGGCACTCGGCGGTCGCGTAACCCAGGCCGCGGGAGGCGCCGGTGAGGACGTACACCCGGTCGGTCAGTCCGAGATCCATGCCGCCGATCCTGCCGCACCCGGTGTGGCGCCGCCACCGCCGGGCGGGGCCGCCGGGCGGTCGGCGGGCCGGAGCAGGCGTACCCGACCGGCGAGCTGGAGCGCGACGGCGCCGCCGGCGCGGGCCAGCGCCGGCAGCCGACGCGGGCGCGGCGCCCGACACCCGTCGTAGCGCAGGGTCGCCTCCCGGGCCGCGAGTTCCTCGGCGGCCGGCGGTGGCAGCGCGCCCCGGCCGCGCAGAACACGGGCCAGGTCCCAGCCGTCGCGCAGCGACCCGGCGGTGGGCCGGTCAGCGGCCCAGTCGGCGAACGTCACCGGCCACGCGGGGCCGAGACCGGCGGCGAGCAGCGGCCAGTGCCGTGCGACCTCCCCGGCGCGCTTGCGCAGCAGCGCGGCCCGGGCTGCGGCCAGCGGTGCCGGCGCGAAGCCCGGCGGGGGAGGGCCGCCGGCCACCAGGGCCGCCACCAGCTCCGCCTGCCGCCCGGCGAGCCCGCCCGCGCCGGGTCGGTCGCCGCCTGGTCGATCGGCGTCGAATCGGTTCGCGTCGGGTCGGCTCGTGTCGAACCGGCCCGCGTCGAACCGGCCCGCGTCGGGTCGGTCGATGTCGGGCTGGCCCGCGTGGGGCGGGTCGCGGTGGGCCGCGGTCATGTCACGGCCGGGAAGCCGGCGGCGGAGGCGAGGGCATCCAACTCGGCGCGGAGTTCGGCCGCCGGGGGATAACCGCCGTCGCGCTCCAGCAGCAGCGCCGGCGGACGTTGCCGGGCGCAGAGCGCGCCGACCAGATCCAGCACCGCCGGCGGCACCGGATCGGTGTGCGTGTCGTGGTAGAAACCGCCGTGCTCGGCGCCCCCGGCCACGTGGGCGTACGCGACCCGCTCCAACGGCAGCCGGCCGAGCAGGGCGAGCGGGTCGGTGCCCCGGTTGCGCGCGTTGGCGTGCACGTTGGCGACGTCGAGCAGCAGCAGGGCGCCGGTGCGGTCCAGGATCTCGGTGAGGAAGTCGGCCTCGTCCAGCTCGTCGTCGGGCCAGTCGAATAGCGCGGCGATCGGCTCCAGGGCGATCGGCACCGGCAGGTCGGCCTGCGCCCGGGCCACGTTGGCGCAGACCGCGTCGACCGCCTCCCGGCTGCGTGGCAGCGGCAGCAGGTGCCCGGCCTCCAGGCCGCCGGCCCGGACGAAGGCGATGTGCTCGCTGACGAGCGGCGCGTCCATCAGCCGTGCCACCGCGGCCAGGTGGGCGACCCGGGCCGGTTCGACCGGCTCGGCACCGCCGAGGGAGAGCCGCACCCCGTGCGGCACGACGGTCACCCCCCGCCCGCGCAGCTCGGCCAGGCCCGTCGGGAGCGGCCCGGCCGGGTTGAGCGACTCCGCCACCACCTCGACGAAGCGCAGCCCGGGCAGGTCGGCCACGAAGCCGGCGATCTCCGGGCGCCAGCCGATGCCGACGCCCTCGGGGCCGGTCATCCGCCGCACCCTCCGCCCCCACCGCCGCCGCCACCCCCGCAGGAGCTGCCGCCACCGCACGAGCTGCCTCCGCCGCCGTCCGTCGACCCACCGCCACTGGAGCCCGACGACCAGCCGCCGCCGGCGATGGCCTGGCGCTGGATCTCGGCCTGCTCGGCGAAGCCTGGGTCGAGGACCCAGAGCGACGCGGTGCCGTACAGGGCGACTCCCATCGCCGCGCCCGCCGCGCCGTAGGTGGCGTAAGCGGGCGCCGAGGCCGGGGCCAGGTGGGTGTGCTGGCGGCGCAGCTCCCGGAGGGCGGCGCGGCCGGCCCGGGTGCGCTGGGGCACCCGCCAGAGCAGCAGCACGGCCACCAGCAGCCCGACCATGATGAGGGCCAGGTAGCCCACCGGGCGCTCGTTGAACAGACCGGAGACCAGGCGGTACCCGCCGAGACCGAGCAGGCCGACCAGGAGCAGGTTCCACTGCCGGACGGCGGTCTGCTGCGCCTGGCTCACCAGCAGCCCGCGCTCTTCGAGGCCGGCGCGCAGCTGCGCGAGAGCGGTGCCGACCCGCTGGTCCGAGGCCAGTTCCCGGGCCCGTACCCGCTGGTGCGCGGCCCGGTGCACCGCCTGGTCCAGCGGGGTGGTCCCGGCCGGTGCGGGGCCGGTGGTGAGCAGCCGGCGGTCCGGGTCGACGCCGATCGCGCCGCTGCCGCGCAGGCCGCCGAGCGCGGCGTGCACCGCGAGCGACGGTCCGCCGTTGAGGTACGCGGCCTGCTGCGGGCCGAGCGGGCCCGGTGCGGTGTCCGACGAGCCGGCCAGCAGACGGGTGCGTCGCAGCACCGCGAGGGCGACCAGCACGGCGGCCGCCACCAGGTAGAACCGGACGAAGGTCGGGCCGGGGACACCCCAGGTGTCGCCGGAAGCGGCGTGGACGATCATCGTCTGCTCCTGTCGCCGGAGGGATCGGCGGCCCCATTGTGGAGCAGCACCGCCACGCCCGGGTGCCCGGTCCCGCCGGCGGGCTCAGCGGCGGCGCACCGCCTCCTCGACCAGGTCGAGCACCGGGCCGAGGTCGCCGGCCGGGCGGCCCATCGCCAGGTGCAGCACCAGACCGTCGTACGCCAGCTCGAGGAACTGGGCCAGCACGTCGATCGGCACGTCCTCGCGCAGCACCCCCGCCTCGCGCTGGCGTAGCAGCCGGTCCCGGGTGGCCTCGGCGATCGCGGCGGACCGTTCCGCCCAGCGGCGGGCGAACGCCGGATCGGTGCGCAGGCGGCGGGACACCTCGAGCTGGCTGCCGAGCCAGCCGGCGGTGTCCGGGGACATGGCGCCGGCCAGAAGGTCCCGCATCACCTGCACCAGGCCGTTGCGGGCCACTGTCTCGACCATGGCCGCGGCGTCGTCCTCCGCGACGGCGAGGAAGAGCGAGTCCTTGTCCCGGAAGTGGTGGAAGATGGCGCCGCGGGAGAGCCGGGTGGCCTCCTCCAGGCGGCGCACGGTGGCCCCCTCGTATCCGTGCCGGGCGAAACAGGCCCGCGCGGCGGCGAGGATCTCCTGCCGGCGCGCGTCGAGCTGGTCCTGACTTACTCTGGGCACGCGTCGATCGTCGCAGGTCACCCCGCGTCACGCAAACCGTACGTACGGCTTGGTTCGGCGGCCGCCGTCGTCGCGAGGCCCGGCGGTTACCATCGCCCGGTGACGCCGCCCCCCGCACTGCCCCCGACCGTCCCAACCGTTCCCGCCGCGCCGCTGACCGTGGCCACGGTCCAGGCCGCGCCGGCCCCCGGCGACGTCGCCGGCAACGCGCTCGCCGCCGCCGACCTGCTCCGCCGGGCCGCCGAGCAGGGCGCCCGGGTGGTCGTACTCCCGGAGCTGTACCTCTGCGCGTACCACCCACCGGCGCTGGCCGCCGACCCGGCCGGCACGCACGTCGCGGCCGACCCGCAGGGGCTGGTCGCCGATCCCCGGCTCGACCCGCTGCGCACCGCGGCCCGCGAGGCCGGTGTGAGCGCGGTGGTCGGCGCGGCCGTCCGGCACCCCGACGGCCGCGCGACCATCTCCGCGCTGGTCGTCGACCGGGCCGGTACGACCCGGGTCGGGTACGACAAGCAGCAGCTGTGGGGCGGCGAACGGGAGCTGTTCAGCCCCGGTGGACGCGGCGCCACCCTGCTCGTCGACGACTGGCGCCTCGGGCTCGGCATCTGCTACGACGGCTGCTTCCCGGAGCACGGCCGGGCCGCCGCCCTCGACGGGGCGCACGGCTACCTCTGCCCCAGCGGCTACCTGACCGGCTCGGAGCACCGCCGGGACCTGTACTACCCGGCCCGGGCGCTGGACAACACCATGTTCGTGGTGTTCGCCAACTCCGTCGGCGGCGCCGACCCGTGGCGGTTCAACGGCGGTGCGGCGGTCTACGACCCGCAGGGGCGGCCCCTGGTCCGCGGCGCCGACGAGGGCACTGCGGTGCTGGTGGCGACACTGGACCCGGCCATCCTGGCGGCCACCCGGGCGGACCACTCCATGCTCGCCGACCGGCTGCCCGACGCGGGTGCTCCGCGAGCGTCGCTGGTCGGCTGAACCCGTCGAGATCGCCGGCCGGCCGGCCCTGTCGGCGGACATCCGGGTCCCGTAGGGTGCCCGAGTGCCACTGCTCCTGCTGGACCTGGACAACACCCTGCTGGATCGGGCCGGCCCGTTCCGCCGCTGGGGTGAACGCTTCCTGGACGGCATCGGCGCGCCCGCCACGGACATCGACTGGCTGGTCTCGGTCGACGCCGACGGGTTGACCGACCGCTGGGACCTGGCCGACGCCATCCGGGACCGGTACGCGCTGCGCATCCCCTCGATCGACCTGGTGGAGGAGTTGCACGACGGGGTGGTGGCGGACACCCGGCTCGACCCGCTGGTCGCCTGCGCGCTGCGGATCGCCGACGACGCCGGCTGGGTGCCTGTGGTGGTCTGCAACGGCACGGTGCGCCTGGAGGACGCCAAGATCCGCCAGACCGGCCTGGACCGGTACGTGGCCGACTGGGTGATCTCCGAGGAGGCCGGGGTCAGCAAGCCCAACCCGCGGATCTTCGCGCTCGCCGCGCAGCGGGTGCGGATGCCGCTGCGCGGGGCGTGGGTGATCGGCGACGGTCCGGAGGCGGACATCGGCGGCGCGGCCGCCGTCGGTCTGCCCAGCGTCTGGCTGCACCGGGGCCGCACCTGGTCGGACACCCGGTTCGCACCGAGCCGCAGCGTGGACGGTCTGATCGCCGCCGTCGCCACCGTGCTGGCCGGCTGACGCGCCGCAGCCCGCCGTACCCGCTGCCCGCTGCCCGCCGCCGTCCGTCGCGCCGGTGGGCCGGCTGGTGATCGGTAAATCGGTTGACCCGGGTGCGCCGCGACCGCGAGCATGGTCGGCGCAACGTGCACCCGGGCGTGCGCCCGGTCGAGGAAGAGGAGGTCGGTCATGGCCGTCTTCGCAGGTCGCCTTCACCTGCCTCCATCAGCCTCGAGCAAGGGAACACCACCGCAGTGCGCGAACACGATCTTCCGGCGGTCGAACGCCGGACCCGCGGCAAGAGCCGCTTCGACGACGACGAACCACGACTGCTGAAGCGCGGCCGGCTCGCCGAGCCGCCGCCCGCCGACCCGGATGCCGAACCCGATCCGGACACCGGCGAACGCTGGTCCTCCTGGGACGACGCGGTGCACGGGCCGCAGCCGTACCCGGACTGGCTGGTCACCGAGCTGGCCGCGAAGGACACCGAACTCGGTGTGCTGAAGACCGGCAAGGAAGCCGACGTGCACCTGGTCCGCCGGGCGGTGCCCGGCACGGACCGATCCTGCCTGCTGGCCGTCAAGCGGTACCGGGACGCCGAGCACCGGCTCTTCCACCGCGACGCCGGCTACCTGGAGGGGCGCCGGGTGCGTCGCTCCCGGGAGAACCGGGCGATGGCCGGCCGGACGGCGTTCGGCCGGCAGATGATCGCCGGGCAGTGGGCGGCGGCCGAGTTCGCCGCGCTCACCCGGCTGTGGGAGATCGGCGCCGGTTACGACCGGATCGCCGTGCCCTACCCGGTGCAGCTGCGCGGCACCGAGCTGATGCTGGAGTTCGTCGGCGACGCCGAGTCCGGGCTGGCCGCACCCCGGCTGGCCCAGCTGCGACCCGACCCGGCGCAGCTGCGTGACCTGTGGTCCCAGTTGGTGGACGCGCTGACCGTGCTGGCCCGGGCGGGCTACGCGCACGGCGACCTGTCGCCGTACAACCTGCTGGTGCACCGGGGCCGGCTGGTCGTCATCGACCTGCCGCAGGTGGTCGACGTGGTGGCCAACCCGCAGGGGCCCGAGTTCCTGGCCCGCGACGTGCGGGTGGTGAGCGCCTGGTTCGTGGCCAGAGGCCTGCCCGCCGAGCGGGCCGACCCGGGCGCGCTGACGGGGGAGCTGCTGCGCGAGGCGGGAATCCGCTGAGCCGGCCGCGCCGGGCGGCGGCGATGGCCGCCCGGCGCGCCCGTGCCGGTCACTGGAGGTAGCGCTCCACCTCCGGCTTGGGGCGTACGCCCTGGGCGTCGGGGTCGCCGTGGGTCTGCCGGGCGGCGCGTCGGCGGCGCAGCAGGTCCCAGCACTGGTCGAGGGACTCCTCCAGGTTGCGCAGCCGCTCGCGGGCCTCGTCGTCGGTGCCCGCCTCGTGGGCCTGCGCGTCGGCGCGCAGCTTGTGCTCCTCGTCGACCAGCTCGGAGATCCGGTTCAGAATGGTCTTGTCGTCCATGACAAGAGCGTGGCACAGGGGGCCGGGCATCGCCCGGATTCCCCCGTCGCCGACCGGCTACGTCACACCGCCGGCGCACCCCCCGCTCGCCCACGAGGTCCGTGCAGGTGACCCCGGCGGCGCCGTCGCCACCGTGCCGCGCCGCCCCGCCGCCTGCCGGCGCCCCGCCGGCCGCCGCTCGCACGCGTCGCCGGAGTTCCCGCCTTCGCCCCCTCGCGGGTCGACCGGTCCGACGTCGTACCGTCCGGCCGCCCATCGGCCCGCGGCTTCGATTCGTTGGGAACCCGGTTGCCGGGGAGCGGCCCGGCCGGTATCGGCGCGGACACCCCTGGCATTGACCAGGGTCGGAGCGTCACCGCGCAGTCCGAAGAGGATGGTGCGGAGGCTGTCGCGCGGCCAGGGGACGGGCGTGGTGGCGGAATCTCACCGACGGAGGGTCTGGAGGTGCCCCGGAATTGGTGAGATGCTTCCGTCGCCCAGAAGGTGAAAGTTCCACAGTCTTGGCCGCCCAATGTGGACACATGGGAGGGGCGAGACGGCAAGGAGACGTGGTAAACGATGTCCCAGGTGTCCGATGCCGGCCCCGCCCCTGTCAGCACCGAACCCCGGACGATTCCGCTGCGCCGCGCCCTTCCGGCGCTGGTCCGCGACCCGCTCGGTGCCCTGGTCGGTTTCGCCGACGCCGCCGCCGGTGAGGTGGTCCGACTGAACCTGGGCACGTTCCGCCCGTACCTGGTCAGCCACCCCGAGCACCTGCAGCGGGTCCTGCGCGACAACGTTGCCAACTACACCCGCGACGGGGACGGGCTGCTCTGGCGGCCGGTCCGCCGGATCGTGGGCGACGCGATCCTGGTCGCCGAGGGCGAGGTGTGGGAGTCCAGCCGGGGCGCCCTGCAACCGCTGTTCACCGCCAAGCGGGCCGAGACGCTTGTCGACCGGATGGCCGAGGCGATCAACGAGGCGGTCGACGAGTGGCTGGAGCCGGCCACCCTGGGCAAGCCGATCGACGGCGGCGCCGAGCTGACCCGGATCGTGCTGCGGACCACCATGCGGGTGCTCTTCGCCGACCGGATCTCGGTGCCGGACGCGCTGCGGGTCAGCGCCGCGCTTGACACCCTCACCACCGCGATGCTTCCGCGCCTGCTGGTGCCCTTCGTGCCGTACGCGGTGCCGATGCCCGGCGACCGACGCTTCCGCGAGGCGGTGCGGACCATCGACGAGGTGGTGCTGCCGATCATCCGGGAGGCCCGTGCCCGGCCCACCGACGGCGACGACATCATCTCCACCCTCTGCCGGCCGCGCGCCGACGGCAGCGAACCCGACGAGTACGCGATCCGCGGCGACGTGGTCGGCATGTTCTCCACCGCCACCGAGACCACCATCGCCCTGCTCTCCTGGCTGTGGCCGGTGCTGTCCTCCCGACCCGACGTGGCCGACCGGATGACCGACGAGATCGAGCAGGTGGTCGGTGCGGAACGGGTCGGCCGCGAGCACCTTCCCCAACTGCGCTACGGCCGCATGGTGCTCGACGAGATGCTGCGGCTCTACCCGGCCGGCTGGATGATCCCGCGTACCGCGGTCGGCGACGACGTGCTGGGCGGCGTGCGGATCAAGGCCGGTGGCACGGTGCTGGTCAGTCCGTACGTCACGCAGCGGATGTCGACGTTCTGGACCGACCCGGACAACTTCGACCCGGAGCGCTTCGCCCCGGAGCGGCCCCGGCGGCGCTACCGCTACTCGTACTTTCCGTTCGGCGGCGGCCCGCACCAGTGCCTCGGGCAGTACCTGTTCCTGCTGGAGGCGCAGCTCATCGTCAGCACCGTGCTGAGTCGCTACCGCTTCCAGCTGCGCCACCCGGTGGACCTGGCTCCCCGGCTCGGCGCCTCGCTGCAACCCAAGCAGCGGGCCGAGCTCGTGCTGACCCCGGTCGCGCGTCCGGTCGTCGGATGAGCGGGGCACCGCCGCCGGTGGACGCCGGTCGGGACGCCATCGCCGAGCAGGGCCGGGTGTGTGCCCTCGCCGTGCGCGGCGTACGCGACCTGCAGGACGTCACCGCCGCCCACCCGGAGCTGTTCGATGCCGCGCCGTTCGACCCGGCGCTGCTCAGCTCGGTGGCCACCGTGGTCGCCTTCATCGCGCCCTGGCACACCGCCGCCGAACTGCGGATCACCACCCGTACCGTGCTCTGGGCCTTCGCGGCCGACTGGCAGGTCGACTACCTCGCCCGGTCCGCCGACGACGTCCGGCAGGTGGTGACCGACTGCCTGGCGGTCGCCGACGGCGCCGCCCCGCCACCGGGGCGCCACCTCGCCCGGCTGCTGGCCGACCTGCGCGACGAGCTGGCCACCGTGCCGGCGTTCGCCCGGCTGCGCCCGGTCTGGCGCGACGAGTTGGCGCGATTGTTCGCCGCCGTCTCCCGGGAGTGGGACTGGAAGAACCTGCCGACCGACCCGTCCACCGGGCGACGCCTGCCGGACCTCGACGGCTACCTGGACAACGCCGACAACTCCGCCTGCTCCTTCGTCAACGTCACCCACTGGATCGCCACCGGCGACGAGGGGACGCTCGCCCAGCTGACCGACCTGCTGCACGTCGGCCGCGGCGTGCAGCGCGTCCTGCGGCTGGTCAACGACCTGGCGACGCACGGGCGGGACGCCGAGTGGGGCGACCTGAACGCCCTGTCGCTGGTCGCCGACCCGGCCGAGGTGACCGGCCGGCTCGACGAGCTGACCGCGCACAGCCGAGCCGAGATCGCCGACCTCGCCCGGAGCAACCCCCGCCAGGCCGACTATCTGCACCGGCAGATCTCGTTCACCGGCGGCTTCTACCAGGTGTCCGACTTCTGGGGCGCCCGATGAGCGGCGGGCGGCCGCACGTCCTGCCAGCCCCGACGGCGGACCCGGCGACGGTGCAGGCCCGCGAGCTGATCGCCGGCCTGGCGCTGCGGCCCTGGGGTCAGGTCGCCGCGTCGGTGTACGAGACCGGCCGGCTGGTCGCCGACGCGCCGTGGCTGGTCGGGCACGAGCAGCGCGTCGCGTTCCTGCTGCGCACCCAGCGCCCGGACGGCGGCTGGGGGCCACCCGAGGGGTACGCGCTGGTGCCGACGCTGAGCGCCACGGACGCGCTGCTCACCGCGCTGGCCAAGCCGGGCCGGCGGGGCGCCGCGGACGGGCTGGCCGAGCCTGCCCGGCGCGGACCCGACCTGGTCACACCGGTGGCCCGGGCGCTGCGCGTGCTCGCCGGCACGCTGCTCGCCGTCGACGCCGCAACGCTGCCGGACACCCCGGCGCTGGACATCATCGTCCCGGCCCTGGTGGCCTCGATCAACGAACGACTGGCCGGGCTGGAGCGGTCCGTCGTCGAGCGGCTGCCCGCCGCGCCGCTTCCGCTGCCCCGGGGGCTGGGTCCGGACCGGCTGCGCGCGGTCCGGGCGGCCGTGGCCGCCGGTGTCGAGCTGCCGCCGAAGCTGGCGCATTTCCTCGAGGTCCTGGGCGCGCCGCCGACCGATCCGCGACCCACCCGCACCGCGGTGGGCGCCTCGCCCGCCGCGACCGCGGCCTGGCTGGCCTCGGCCGGCCCGGACGCCGGCCCGACCGCCCACGCCTTCCTGCGTGAGCTGATCCGCGACGGCGGGGGCCCGGTGCCCTGCCCGACGCCGATCACCGTTTTCGAGCGGGCCTGGGTGCTCAGCGGGCTGCACCGCGCCGGCATCCCGGTCACCGCTCCGCCTGTCGTGCTGGACAGCCTTACCGGCGCCACCGCCGGCAGCGGCATCGCCACCGGTGACGGCCTGCCCACCGACGCCGACACCACCTCGGTCACGCTGGACGCGCTGGCCCGGCTGGGCCGCCCGGCGGAACCGGCGAGCCTGTGGGCGTACGAGACGGCGGACGGGTTCTGCACCTGGCCCGGCGAGGACGGCTTCTCGGTCACCACGAACGCGCACGTGCTGGACGCCTTCGGTCAGCACCTGGCCCGGCGGCCGGACGCCGACCCGCGGTACCGCCGCGCCGTCGAGCGGCTTTCCGTCGTGCTGGCCGGGCACCAGCGCGCCGACGGCGGCTGGCAGGACCGGTGGCACGCCTCGCCGTACTACGCCACCGCCTGTTGCGTGCAGGCGCTTGTCGAGTTCGGTCGGGGCCCCGCGGCGGCCGAGGCCGTCGACCGGGCGGTGCGCTGGGTGCTCGCCACCCAGCGGCCGGACGGCTCCTGGGGCCGGTGGGCCGGCACCGCGGAGGAGACGGCGTACGCGGTGCAGGTGCTGCTGGCAGCGCCGACCGGTGCGCCGGGCCTCGACGACGCGGTGGCGCGCGGTCACGCGTTCCTGCACGCACCGGGCGGAGGGGAACACCCTCCACTGTGGTACGGCAAGGAGCTGTACTGTCCTACCGCCATCGTCCGCGCGGCGGTGGTCGCCGCCTGCCGGCTGGCCGTAGCCCATCTGGGCGGTGACCGTTCGATGGCGGATTGCGGTTACCGGGCAACAAAAACAGCGACTTGAGGGGTTGTGTGGACACTGCTAGCGTACGCACAGCCTCAGCCCCGCACGCTCCGCTGCGGTGGGACGTCGCCCTTCATGATCACCCGTTGATGAGCTGAGTCAACGCCCGGCCTGGGACGGTTCAATGCGTTCTCGCGGTACCAGTATCCGCACCAAGGTTGTCGCCCTTCTGCTCTCCCTGGTCGCGCTCTGGATGTTCGCGGCGTGGGTCACCCTGCGCGACGGCTTCAACCTGCTCGGTGTCCAGCTGATCAACACCAGGGTGTACGAGCCCAGCGAGCCCCTGCTGCAGGAGCTCCAGCTGGAGCGGCGGCTCACCCAGGCGTACCTGAGCAACCCCGACGCCGAGCAGCGGACCGCCCTGGAGGCCGAGCAGCGCAAAGCCGGCGAGCTGGCCGGCGACTTTGCCGAATCGGTCCGGAACTGGCAGGTCGACGTGGCCGGCAGCTCGGCCCTCGACCGCCAGCTGGACGCGACGATCACGCAGCTGGACGGGCTCGGCAAGACCCGCGAGGCGGTGCTCGGCCGCAGCATCGACCGGATCGCCGCGGCCGACGCGTACACCGACGCCATCGAGTCGATCTTCCGGGTCTACGACGTCACCGGCAGCCTCGACGACAAGGAGATCGCTGCGGACGCGGCGGCCCTGATCCAGCTCAACCGGATGAAGGAGCTGGTCTCCCAGGAGGACGCGCTGCTCAGCGGCCTGTTCGGCAACGGCCGGATGAGTGGCCCGGAGTACGCCCGCTACGTCAGCCTGGTCGGGGCGGAGCGGTTCCTCGGCGAGGAGACGCGGGTCCGACTGGCCGAGGCCGACCAGCGGCGCTACCAGCAGCTCGTCGAGGGGGACGCGTTCACCCGGCTGCGGGCCGTGCAGGACGGCATCATCCGCGAGGGGCGGCCGACGACCCAGCTCTCCATCAGCGCCGAGCAGTGGCGCGGCACGGTGGAGCCGGCGCTGGCCGAGGTGAACGACGTGGTGGCGGCCGGCGGTGAGGGCATCGTGGACCAGGCCACCGGCGTCGCGGTGATGGTCGTCGTCCGGCTGGTGCTCGCCACCGGTCTGGGCCTCCTGGCCGTCATCGCCTCCGTGATCGTCTCGATCACCACGGCGCGGACCCTGCTGCGCCAGCTGGACCGGCTGCGCAAGGCCGCCTGGCAGCTCGCCGACGAGCGGCTGCCGCGGGTGGTGGAGCGGCTCGGTCACGGCGAGGAGGTCGACGTGGCCACCGAGGCGCCGCCGCTGGAGTTCGGCACCGACGAGATCGGCCAGGTCGGCAAGGCCTTCAACGCGGTCCAGGAGACGGCGATCCGTACCGCGGTCGAGCAGGCCGAGCTGCGTCGCAACGTCCGCGAGGTGTTCCTCAGCCTGGCCCGGCGTACCCAGGCCCTGGTGCACCGCCAGCTCACCATGCTGGACGCCATGGAGCGCCGCGAGCACGACGCGGAGGAGCTGGAGGACCTGTTCCGGGTCGACCACCTCGCCACCCGGATGCGGCGCAACGCGGAGAACCTGATCGTGCTCTCCGGCTCCACCCCGGGCCGTGCCTGGCGGCGGAACGTGCCGATGGTCGACGTGGTACGCGGCGCCGTGGCCGAGGTCGAGGACTACACCCGGGTCAACGTGCTGCCCCTGGGCGCGGTCTCACTCGCCGGCCGGGCGGTCGGCGACATCATCCACCTGCTCGCCGAGCTGATCGAGAACGGTCTGTCGTTCTCGCCGCCGCACACCACCGTCGAGGTCCGCGGTCAGCTGGTGGCCAACGGGTTCGCCATCGAGATCGAGGACCGGGGCCTCGGCATGAGCGAGGAGGACCTGGCCGCCGCGAACCACCGGATCGTCGACCAGTCCGAGCTGAACCTCGCCAACGCCACCCGCCTCGGGCTCTACGTTGTCAGCCGGCTCACCGAGCGGCACGGCGTGCGGGTCCGGCTCAAGGAGTCCGCGTACGGCGGCACGACCGCCGTGGTGCTGATCCCGGCGGAGCTGGTCACCGACGACGGCACCGACCCGGACGACTCCGGCGCGTTCCGGGCCGGTTCGCCGGCCACCCCGACGACGGCGAACGGTCCGGCCGGCGGGGCCGACGGCGCACGCCCGGCCACCCTGGCGCCGGTCGCGCTGGCCGCACCGAGCGCCGAGGCGCCGGCCGCACCCGAGCCGGACGCCCCGACCGCACCGGTGGCTGCCCCGGCGCAGGCGCAGGACGCCGGCTCACCGGTGGCGCGGGCCGACGGCGGCGGCGCGGAGTCGGCGCTGCCGACCCGCCAGCGGACCGCGCCCAGCGCGGCGGCCCCGCAGGAGCTGCCGACGCGGGCACGTCGCGCCCCCGGGCAGCCCGCCCTGGACGGTCCCACCGTCCCCACCGGCCTGCCCGCGGTGGACCCCGCGCCGTCGGACGGCACCGCCGGCACCGCCGGCGCCGACCGGCGCGCCGGCACCGAGGGCGGGCCGGCCCCGGCCCGGGCCGAGACCGACCGGAGCGGCTCCGGGCTGCCCGTCCGGGTCCGCCAGGCGAGCATCGTGCCCGAGCTGCGCGACGACCCGGCCGCGACGCCGGACACCGACGACGAGGACGTGGTGCGCCCGCCCGAGCAGGTGCGCCGGATGATGAGCTCCTACCAGACCGGCACGCGGCGGGGCCGCACCGACGCGGCGAAGCTGATCGGCGGCGCCGCCGGCGCCCCGCCGGCCGAGCCGGCCGACGAGGATCCACCAACGACCTGACCGGCGCCCGTGGTGCGGTTTCCGTGAGGCATGACGGTCAACCCCAGACGAGTACGGCGACAAGCCGGGGGAGAAGAGGACGACGAGTGGCCCAGAAGACGGCTTCGAGTGCCGACCTGACGTGGTTGCTGGATGATCTGGTGGGCCGGGTGAAGCAGGCCGAGCATGCGGTCGCGCTCTCCACCGACGGGCTGCTGATGGCCTCATCGCAGGGGCTGAGCCGCGACGACGGCGAGCACCTCGCGGCGATGGCGGCGGGCATCCAGAGTCTGGCCCGCGGCGCGGGCAAGCGGTTCGGCGGCGGGCAGGTGCAGCAGACGATCATCGAGATGCAGTCGTCGTTCCTGTTCGTCACCGCGGCCGGCCGCAACGCCTGCCTCGCGGTCCTGGCCAGCGAGGACGCCGATGTCGGTCTGATCGCGTACGAGATGGCGATGCTCGTCACCCGGGTCGGCAAGTACGTCGCCTCACCGTCGCGCAACGCCGAGCAGCCGGCCGGCGAGAAGTAGCGGCCATGACGGTGCAGGGAGAATCCGCAGAGCAGCAGTGGGTGGATGACCATGCGGGCCCGGTGGTGCGCCCGTACGCGGTGACGCGGGGGCGGGCCCGCCCGGTCACCGGCACGTTCGACCTGATCTCCCTGGTCACCGCGACCCGCGCGGACGTCACGCCGGAGGTGGGTCTCGGCCCGGAACACCTGGCGATCGTCGGGCTGTGTCAACGCATGCAGTCCGTCGCCGAGATCGCGGCCCACCTCGACCTGCCGGTGGGTACCATCCGCGTCCTGCTCGGCGACCTGGTCGCCCGCAGCCTGGTGCAGGTCCGCGAGCCGCACACCACGGCCGGTCTTTCCGACAACAGCATCTTCGAGGCGGTAATCAATGGACTACGGGCACTCTGACCGGCCGGCGGGAGCGACCCCACTGCCCACCGCGATCAAGATCCTGGTCGCCGGCGGCTTCGGCGTGGGCAAGACCACCATGGTCGGCGCGGTGAGCGAGACCCGACCGTTGCGTACCGAGGAGGTGCTGACCGAGTCCGGGGTCGGCATCGACGACCTGTCCGGCGTGGAGGCCAAGACCACCACCACGGTGGCGATGGACTTCGGCCGGATCACCATCAGCGACGACCTGGTGCTCTACCTGTTCGGTACGCCGGGGCAGGACCGGTTCTGGTTCGTCTGGGACGAGTTGGCGCTGGGTGCGATCGGCGCCGTGGTGCTGGCCGACACCCGCCGGCTGGCCGACTGCTTCCCGTCGATCGACTACTTCGAGGGCCGGGGCACGCCGTTCGTGGTCGCGGTGAACTGCTTCGAGGGCGCCCGGCAGTACCGGCTCGACGAGGTGCAGGCCGCGCTCAACCTCGACCCGGGGGTGCCGGTGCTGCTCTGCGACGCGCGCCAGCGGGAGTCCTCCAAGGAGGTGCTCATCACGCTGATGGAGCACGCCATGAAGACCCGGGAGGCTCGCCGCCGCGCGGCCGCCACCGACTGACGGACGTTCCTCGCGGAGCCGTACGGCTGCTGATCGACTCCCTGTCGCCGACGTGGCGGTATCCCGATGCGGAGGATCCGGCCACGTCGGCGACCTGGAGTTGATGATCTGTGGACGAAGCACTCGGGCGAACGCCGCGGGACCCCCTCCGGGTAAGACGGGGAGGCGGATCCGGGATTCCCTGTGCAAGGATCACCGCGTGATCAACGTGGATGTGCGGCCGATGTCCCGGGCGGAGTTCGATCGCTGGCAGATCGCCGTCGTCGCCGACTACGCGCAGGAACAGGTCACGGCCGGCAACTGGACCGCCGACGAGGCTCTGCGCCGGTCCGAGGAAGCCAACAGGGCCTTCCTGCCCCAGGGGATGGACACGCCCGACATGGTCTTCCTGCTCGGCGTGCTGGCCGACGGCACAACGATCGGACGCCTGTGGATCGGGCTGACCCATCCGCGCGGCGTCGCGCACTGCGCCTACCTCTACGACATCGAGGTGGTCGCCGAGCACCGCGGCCAGGGCCTGGGGCGGGCGCTGCTCACGGCCGCCGAGCGGACGGCTCGAAAGCACGGTGCCCGCGCTCTCGAGCTCAACGTGTTCGGCTACAACACGACGGCGCTCAACCTGTACGGCTCGTCGGGGTACCGGGTGACGACCCAGCAGATGCGCAAGGACCTCCGCACGGACCTCGAATCGGCGGCTGACCCTGCACAGGCCGATGACGCCGTGCGGACGTCGAGCCCGTAGGCCGCGACGCGTCGGTCCGTCGTCAATCGGCGAAATCGACGCCAGCGAGCGCGACCGCGCGGTGCGCGGCGAGACGCTCGGCCTGCTCGACGACTGCTCTGCGCCTGCTCTCGGGCAGCTTCTGCCAGGGGTTGACGGTGAGCGTCATCCTGCTGCCCGACTTGCGGGGGCGCCAGGTGCCCACCACCTCACCGTCCACCAGGACGGCGCCGGGGCGACCGAGCACCGGCCACAGCTCCTTGGCGTGCGCGACGTCGGGCACCAGCGTCGCCCGGTCCTTGGCCTGGAGGAAGAGGTCGAACGGGCCGAGCAGGCGGGTCACCGCCGCCTCGGCCGACGCCAGCGCCTGCTCGTCGGCGGCCAGGATCCAGCGCGTCTCGCCGTCCACCGTCACCTCGCGTACGTCCTCCGGCCAGCGTGCCTTGACGTCCTTGACCGGGGCGTCGAGATAGGCGGCCACGTGGCCGGGGGTGGCCGGGCCGAGCAGCCGCAGGTACGCGCGCACGAGGTCGAGCCGGTCGCCCGCGTCGGCCGCCTCGCGGAAGCCGGGGATGCGCCGCAGCACCGGCGGTGAGGTGTCGGGCTGCAACTCCAACCCGGCTCGCACGGTGGCCAGCCGGAACGGCATCTCGAAGATGTGCGTGGCATCGCAGGGGCGGCAGAACCGGAGGTAGGGCTCGGGCAGCGCCGTGCTCAGCCGGCCGGAGACGTCCCCCTTGACCGTCGGCTCGGTGACGATGGCCCGTAGTGCGGCCGCCACGGTGTCGAGAGCGGTCAGGTTGTCGATGCCGGCGGCCTTCAACGGCTTGGCGGCGTCGTAGATGCGCTTACCGGCGTCGGCGTCGGACCAGGGTGCGACCGCCGCCGCCACCGCCGCCACGTCGGCTCGCCGGTAGAGGTGGGGTGCGCCGCGTACCGTCCACAGCAGGACCAGGTCGTCCCCGCAGGTCACCGCCGCGTCGAGGCCGCGCACTGCCAGCGCCCAGCCGCCGCCGGCCGGGCCGGTGTCCTGCACGCCGATGTCGAGCACGGCGGTGTCCGCGAGGGTGCCCTCGGTCCGGTCGAGTTGCTGGGCCCGGACGCGGAACTTCAGCACCTGACGCCGATCGGTCATCCCGTCACCATATGCGGCACCCCCGACAGGGCAGGGCCCCTTCCCGCCGAGGCGGGAAGGGGCCCTGGTGGACGCGGTGCGTCAGTTGGCGATCATGCGGCGCAGCACGTACTGGAGGATGCCGCCGTGCCGGTAGTAGTCCGCCTCGCCCGGGGTGTCGATCCGGACCACGGCGTCGAACTCGACGCCGGTGTCGGTGGTGACCCGCACCGTACGCGGCGTCTCACCGTCGTTGAGCGCCGTCACCCCGGTGATGGAGAACGTCTCGGTGCCGGTGAGGCCCAGCGACTCGGCGGTGGTGTCCACCGGGAACTGCAGCGGCAGCACGCCCATGCCGATCAGGTTCGAGCGGTGGATCCGCTCGTACGACTCGGCGATGACGGCGCGGACGCCCAGCAGCATCGTGCCCTTGGCCGCCCAGTCCCGCGACGAGCCGGAGCCGTACTCCTTGCCGGCCAGGATGACCAGCGGGACGCCGGCCTCCTGGTACGCCGTGGACGCCTCGTAGATCGAGGTCTGCTCGCCGGTCAGGTGGTTGACGGTGAAGCCGCCCTCCACTCCGGGGACCAGCTGGTTGCGCAGCCGGATGTTGGCGAACGTGCCCCGGATCATCACCTCGTGGTTGCCCCGGCGGGAGCCGTACGAGTTGAACTCGTGGCGCGGCACGCCGTGCTCGGCGAGGTACTTCCCGGCGGGCGAGTCGGCCTTGATCGAGCCGGCCGGCGAGATGTGGTCGGTGGTCACCGAGTCACCCAGCTTGGCCAGCACCCGCGCGTCGGCGATGTCGACGACGGGGCTCGGCTCCTGCTGCATGCCCTCGAAGTACGGGGGCTTGCGCACGTAGGTGGAGTCGTCGGCCCAGGCGAAGGTGTCGCCGGTCGGGGTGGGCAGCGACTGCCAGCGCTCGTCACCGGCGAAGACGTCGGCGTACGCGGCGCTGAAGCCGGTGGCGCCGATCGCCTGGGCGATGACGTCCTGGATCTCGGCGCTGTTCGGCCAGATCTCGCGGAGGAAGACGGGGTTGCCCTCGCTGTCCTCGCCGATCGGCTCGTTGGCCAGGTCGATGTCCATCGTGCCGGCGAGCGCGTACGCGACCACCAGCGGCGGGGACGCCAGGTAGTTCATCTTGACGTCCGGGTTGATCCGACCCTCGAAGTTCCGGTTGCCGGAGAGCAC
The DNA here is from genome assembly GCF_042650685.1 of Micromonospora sp. GCM10011542. Lineage (NCBI taxonomy): Bacteria > Bacillati > Actinomycetota > Actinomycetes > Micromonosporales > Micromonosporaceae > Micromonospora > Micromonospora sp. GCM10011542. The sequence continues at coordinate 16,691 of NZ_JBHSBO010000021.1, read as the reverse complement.
CGAGACGACGGCGAGGTCCTTCTCGTTGACCGCGGCGGAGACCTCCTCGGGCAGCGGGCCCGAGTTGCCGATGCACGTGGTGCAGCCGTAGCCGACCAGGTTGAAGCCGAGCTTGTCCAGGTAGGGCGTCAGGCCGGCCCGCTCGTAGTAGTCCATGACCACCTTGGAGCCCGGCGCCAGCGTGGTCTTCACCCACGGCTTGCGGGTCAGGCCCTTCTCCACCGCGTTGCGGGCCAGCAGCGCGGCGCCGATCATGACCTGCGGGTTGGAGGTGTTGGTGCAGGAGGTGATCGCGGCGATCACCACGGCGCCGTGGTCCAACTCGTACTCGACGCCGTCGGCGCTGGTGACCCGGATCGGGTCGCTGGCCCGGCCGCCGGAGCCGACGGCCGCCGTCTCCAGGTCGCGCGGCTCGTCGTTCGGGTCGCTGTAGTCGTTGGCCGGCGGGTCGCTGGCCGGGAAGGACTCGGCGCTGGCCTCGTCGGCGGGCCCGGCCACACCGCGGGGGAGTCGCTCGCGCGGTACGCCCGGCTTGACGTCCTTCTCCTTCTCGCCACCGAGGTCGCCCTCGGCGACGTAGTCGGTGAGCGCGGAGCGGAACAGCGTCTTGGCGCTGCCCAGCGGCACCCGGTCCTGCGGGCGCTTCGGGCCCGCGAGGGACGGCTCGATGGTGCTCAGGTCGAGTTCGAGGCGCTCGGAGTAGTCCGGCTCGGCGTCCGGGTCGTGCCAGAGGCCCTGCTCCTTGGCGTACGCCTCGACCAGCGCGACCTGCTGCGGGTCGCGGCCGGTCAGCTCCAGGTAGCGGACGGTCTCGGCGTCGATCGGGAAGATCGCCACGGTGGAGCCGTACTCCGGGGACATGTTGCCGATGGTGGCCCGGTTGGCCAGCGGCACGGCGCTCACGCCGGGGCCGTAGAACTCCACGAACTTGCCGACCACGCCGTGCTTGCGCAGCATCTCGGTGATGGTGAGCACCAGGTCGGTGGCGGTGGTGCCGGCGGGCATCTCGCCGTGCAGCTTGAAGCCGACGACTCGCGGGATGAGCATGCTGACCGGCTGGCCGAGCATCGCGGCCTCGGCCTCGATGCCGCCGACGCCCCAGCCCAGCACACCGAGGCCGTTGACCATCGTGGTGTGCGAGTCGGTGCCGACCACGGTGTCCGGGTACGCCTGGCCGCCGCGCTCCATGATGGTGCGGGCCAGGTACTCGATGTTGACCTGGTGCACGATGCCGGTGCCCGGCGGAACGACCTTGAACTCGTTGAACGCGGTCTGGCCCCAGCGCAGGAACTGGTAGCGCTCCTTGTTGCGCTCGTACTCCAGCTCGACGTTGCGCTCGAAGGCGTCCTCGCGGCCGAACAGGTCGGCGATCACCGAGTGGTCGATGACCAGCTCGGCCGGCGCGAGGGGGTTGACCTTGGTGGCGTCGCCGCCGAGGTCGCGGACGGCCTCGCGCATGGTGGCCAGGTCGACCACGCAGGGCACGCCGGTGAAGTCCTGCATGAGCACCCGCGCCGGGGTGAACTGGATCTCCACGCTCGGGTTGGCGGCGGAGTCCCACGCGCCGAGCTGCTGGATGTGGTCGGCGGTGATGTTCGCGCCGTCCTCGGTCCGCAGCAGGTTCTCCAGCAGGATCTTCAGGCTGTACGGCAACCGGGCGTGGCCGTCCACCTTGTCGATCTTGAAAATCTCGTAGCTCGCGTCTCCGACGCGTAGCTGGGTCTTCGCACCGAAGGTGTCGAGGCTCGCCACGTCGTACTCCTTCACACCAGCGACCGTGAGTAGTCCTGAGCAGTCTGTCGCACCGGCCGGGGCACCACCCAAGTTAGGTGACACTTACCGCCGATTCTCACTCTCAACAAAACCGTACGTCCGTCTTGCTTGCCACGCAACCTCACTCGCGCGGCGCCCACCCCATCCCTAGCCTCCTAGGAAGCTCTAGCGACTGTGCCCCCGTAGGGCCCCCGACCCGAGCGGCCACCGGTAGGGTTCGACACCGGATCGGAGGTGGTGGCGGTGGTGGACGTACAACACTGGCTCTCCGCACTGCCGCCGGGCATGGTCTACCTGCTCGTCGCCGGGGTGATCGGCGTGGAGAGCATGGGCATTCCGCTGCCCGGCGAGATCGTCCTGGTCAGCTCCGCGCTGCTCGCCGCCACCGGGGTGGTCGAGCCGGAGTGGGTGGCCACCGCCGCCGCGGTCGGCGCGATCGTGGGCGACTCCATCGGGTACGCCGTGGGCCGCCGCGGCGGCCGTCCGCTGCTGGCCCGGCTGGGTCGGCGCTTCCCCCGCCATCTCGGCCCCGCGCAGCTCGCCCGCGCCGAGCAGAGCTTCGCCAGATACGGCGTCTGGGCGGTCTTCTTCGGCCGGTTCGTGGCGCTGCTGCGCATCCTCGCCGGCCCGCTCGCCGGAGCGCTGCACGTGCCGTACCGGCGGTTCCTGCTGGCCAACGCCGCCGGTGGTCTCGTCTGGGCGTTCGGCACGACCTACCTGCTGTTCAGCGTCGGCCGGGCGGCCGAGCACTGGCTCAAGGACATCTCCTGGGCCGGGCTGGTCCTCGCCGTGCTCGCCGGCCTCGCCAGCACCTGGTGGCTACGCCGGCGGGCGCACCGGTTCGAGGCGACCGAGCCGGCCGACGACGCCGAGCCGGTCGCCGCCGGCAGCGAACACTGACCCGGACATGACGAAGGGCCGCCCCGGTGGGGGACGGCCCTTCGGTGTCGCCGGATCGTCAGGAGGTGGCGTAGCCACGGGTCGCGATCCAGTCGGCCAGGTTGTCGACGGTCATCTGGTACGACGCCTTGTCGGGGTCGGCCGAGTCGGCGATCGTCACGATCTTGCCGCCGTCGCTGTAGCCGACCACGCTGATGTAGTGCCCGCCCTCGTAGGAGTGGACGGCGCCGTCGGTGTCGGTCGTGGTGCCGGCGATGTTGGCGACCACGGCGCGGCCGTCGTCGACGGTACGCACGACGTCGGTGCGCAGCTGGTCGGTCTGCTTGTCATCCGCCAGCGGGGTGCTCATCTCGACGCTGTGGTACGCGTCCTTGCCGGTCTCCTTGTTCAGCACCGGCGTGATGTCGAAGATCGAAGCGGTGCCGGCCTCGGTGGTGTGCATCTCCTTGGCCATGTCGTCGACGCTGATCTCCTTGCCCTGCACGCTGAGCGCGTTACGCGTGGCGGCGGGGCCGCAGTAGTAGAAGTTGGGCTGGGGCTCGTACTTCACGCCGAGCTGACGCTCACCGGCGGGCTTACGCTCGCCCTGCGCCGCCTGGGTGGCGGGCTTGGCTTCGGCGGCGTGGGCCGCGACGGCGGGTGCGGCGATGCCACCGGCGGTGGCAGCCAGGCCGACGACGGTCAGGGCGCTCTTGCGGATCAGATCGGTACGCATGATGACGTGCTCCTCTGCTCTGTTCTGCTCGGGGTGTGCACGGGACACGCACCGGGGGCGCGGCCTTGTTAGGTCGTGAGCTGGATCTGCCCGGCGGCCGTGGGCCTGCTCGGGCGTCCGGGGGTTGTAACCGTGGAGGCTGGCCGGATGTTTCCGCTGGCCGTGGCTCCGGGGAGTGCAACCGGGCCGGCTGGCCGGGTGTTCCCGGCGGCCCGACGGGTCTGGAGCACCCGGGTCGGAGGGACCCGCGGGGGTGCCATGTTCAACGATGCCGATCGGTCACCGATTCCGCCGCCCGGGTGGCACCGGCCACCGGACGCGGATCCGAATACCGGACACCCGGGGGCCGCGGGTCCGCGCCGGGCCGGGCATTCGGCGTCGCCCGGCCCGCTCCGGTCACGTAGGCCGCCGGCAGGGCCGAATGGGCGATATGGGAGATCTGCGGATTTCGTGGGGTGTTTCGACCCGTCAGGTCGGGTCTTCTCCCGACGTCGGGGTGCCGGTGGCCTGGGCGTGCCGTTCGCGCAGCCGCTGCCGGATCTCGTCCGGGGTGTACGCCCGGCGGCGCCGCTCGGCGCGGGCGATCACCACACCGGAGGCCGCGACGCCGGCGAGGCCGGCCAGCCCGAGGACCTTCCACCACCGCATCCGTTGCCGCATCGGCCTAGGGTAGACGGTCATGAGCATCAGCCTGGACGAGGCCGTCGAGTTGACCCGCACCGGAGACGTGTGGGTGTTCCGGGGCCGCAGCGTGCCGGACCGGGCCATCCAGTTCACCACCAACAGTCCGGTGAACCACGTCGGCATGGCGGTCGTACTCGACGACATGCCGCCGCTGATGTGGCACGCGGAGCTGGGCCGCTCGTTGCCGGACCTCTGGTCGGGCACCCACCAGCGCGGCGTGCAACTGCACGACCTGCGGGACGCGGTCTGCGTCTGGGCCAACCGCTACGGGCAGCGGGCCTGGCTGCGCCAGCTCGACCCGCCGGCGGACGGGGAGATGGAGCAGGCGGTGCTGCGGACCATCGCGCGGCTGGACGGTACCCCGTTCCCGTCGACCGCCCAGCTGGCCTGGCGATGGGTGCGCGGCCGGGTCCCGCAACTGCCCCGACCCGGCCGGCTCGCACGGCTGCCCCGGCCCGGCCCGTTCGCAGCCGACGCCGCGTGGCCGACCCACGCCGGGCCCGCGAGTCCCACCCGGCCGAGCGACGCCGAAGCCGCGAGCGCCGCCCGGCCGACCAATGGGGACTCCGCCGGGGTGGTGCGGGACCGGGCGCTGGAGACGGCGTACTGCGCCGAGGTGGTCGCGGTGACCTACGGGGCGATGGGGTTGCTGCCCGCCGGCCGGCGACCGAACTGGTACGACCCGGGGCGGTTCTGGAGCGGGGACGACCTCGGCCTGGCCGCCGACGCCCGGCTGGGCACGGAGATCGAGGTCAGGGTTCCGGCCCGTTGAGGTTTGACCGGCACGGTGAGCGGCAATTGCTGTCGCCGTGAGAGCCTCCACCGATCTCGACACGCTGGCCGACTTCTTCGACCGGTACGGCGTGGCGCTGACCAGCGGCGACCTGCCCGCCATCGCCGGCTGTTACGCCCTGCCCGGGCTGGTGGTGGCCGACACCTACAGCTTCTCGTTCACCTCGCCGGCGGCGGTGGCGCTGTCCTTCGTGGGCGCCGCACCCGACTATCAGGACCGTGAGCTGGTGGCCGCCCACGCCCGGATCGAGGACGTGCAGCCGGTCGCCGCGCTGCTGACCATGGTGACCGTGGAGTGGGAGTTCCTGGACAGCCGGGGTGACGCGGTGCCCGGAGAGCGCTACCGCTACCTGCTGCGTACCACGGTCGACGGCCCGATGATCTGCACCGTCGTTCGGACGGGCTGACCGACCGGGGTCGCCGGCAGGGTCGGCCCGTTTTCCGTGAGCCACCGGCCGCTCGGTCGGATCGGCGTCCGCGCGGTTCCCGACGCCGTCTGCGCTGGCTACTCTGGCGCGTCGGGTCGGGAGGGGGAACCTATGGCGGTGCGTCCGGCCGGGGCAGCGGGTGCCCGGACCACGACGAGGCTGCTGGCCGCGGTGCCGTGGATCGTCGTGCTGGTCGGGGTGGGATCGTTGGTTGTCCTGCTGGTGATCGCGCTGATGTCGTTCCGCACCCGGGAGAATGAGGCGCTGCCACCGCCGGCGCCGCCGGTGTTCCTGCCGACGCCGCCCGCACCGGAGCCGCCCACCCCCTCGGCGGTCGCCTCGACGGCACGGCCGCTCCCGTCGTCGCCGAAGCCGTCGCGCGGCATCCGGGTGCCGTCGCCACGGGTGAGCACCCGGGTGCCGGCGCCCGTCCGGACGACGACGGCGCCGCCGCGCGGCGCGACGGTCGTGGCCGCGTACCGGATCGGGGTGGACGATCGGCACTCCAGTGACGCGGTGCTGTCGGTGACGAACGGCTCCGACCGGCCCGAGGACTGGGAGGTGGAGCTGGTCTTCGCCGACGACCCCGGTGGCCTGCGGGTCAGGAGCGAGTCGGGGATCTCGGTGTCGAGCCGGGGCGACGGGTCGTACGAGTTGCGCGGCACCAGCCCGCTGGACCCCGGCGAGACCGACACCTTACGGCTGTGGTTCGGCTCGGACGATGGCGGCGAGGCGCCGACCCGCTGCACGGTCAACGGCACCGACTGCCGGCGGGGCTGAGCCGGCGCGGGTTGCACCATCCGGTGTCGACGGCTGCACTTTCCGGTGTTGCCGCTGATCGTTACGCTTCCCGGACGCTCGCTGAGGGAGGTACATGTCCGGCATCAGTCGCGCTTCGCGACCGTCGCGTGGCAGGACCGTCGTCGCGTCCTCGCCCTGGATCGTGGTGTTCGCCGGCGTCGTCGTGATGGTGGTGCTGCTGGTCGTGGCGCTGGGCGCCTACCGGGGGCGCAGTCCGGCGCCGGATGCCGCGGCCGAGCCGTACCCCGCGGTGCCGTTGCCGTTGCCGCCGTCGCCGGCCTCCCCGACCGCCGGGTCGCCGACGCCGCCGACGTCGCCGCCGCCAACGCCAACGCCGACGCCGCCAGCGCTGCCGGGGCTGTCGCCACGGGCGACCGGGCTGCCGACGCGCAGTCCGGTGGCGTCGCCGACCTCGGCGGGCGCCGTGGTGTCGGTGTCGGCCCGGCCGCCGGCGCGGCCGGCGCCGCCACAGCCGCCGGCGGTGACCGGCCGGTACCGGGTGGTGCAGTCCTTCGACGGTGGGTTCATCGGGGAGGTGCTGATCAGTAATGCTGCCGGCGACGGCCGGAGTTGGACGGCCCGGTTGGGCTTTCCCGGTGGGCGGCTGGTGACGGCCTGGGTGGAGGGCATGCCACAGGGGACGGCGCGGGAGTTCGACGGCGGGTTCACGTACACGAGCGGAGCGGAGGTGCCGGCCGGCGGAACGGCCACGTTGCGGTTCCACATCGAGCGGGCCGCCACGAAGCCGTCGGAGTGCAGGGTCGACAGCTTCGGCTGTGCCGGCGTCTGAGCAGGACGGTCGACCGCGCGGCGTCGTCGCGAATGCCTGTTTCCGCAAGGAAGCTGCTTTGTTGCGACCATGTTTGCAAGGTATTGCAGAATGTTTCGGCAAGGGCTAGCGTGCGGGCGAATCAGCGACCAGAGGAAGGCCGTCGATGAAACCCCCGCCGATACCGCGTACCGCCCTGCTGGCCCTCGTCTCCCTGCTCACTCTCACCCTCGGCGGCACACCGGTCGCCGCCCACCAGTTCGACGCCGCGGCGGACCCCCGACCGTCCGGCGCCGACTCCCTGGCCGCGGCCGGCGCCGTGCAGTGGCGCGACGAGCCCTCCGCCGAGGCTCTGCTCTCCGCCGGCACCGACACCGCCCGCGCCGAGCAGTTCTACTTCGTCCTGCCGGACCGGTTCGCCAACGGCGACCCCCGCAACGACCGCGGCGGCCTCGCCGGCGACCGGCTGCGCACCGGCCTGGATCCGGCCGACAAGGGCTTCTACCACGGCGGCGACCTCAAGGGCGTCATCGACAAGCTCGACTACATCCAGGGCCTGGGCACCACGGCCATCTGGCTCGCCCCGATCTTCAAGAACCGCCCCGTGCAGGGCACCGGCAACGACATCTCGGCCGGCTACCACGGCTACTGGATCACCGACTTCACCCAGGTCGACCCGCACTTCGGCACCAACGCCGAGATGAAGAAGCTGGTTTCGCTCGCGCACCAACGCGGCATCAAGATCTACCTCGACGTCATCGTCAACCACACCGCCGACGTCATCAAGTACGCCGAGGACAAGTACGCCTACATCGACAAAGCCACCTCGCCGTACACCGACGCGCAGGGGCGGGCCTTCGAGGACCGCAACTACGCCGACGGCAGCCGCGACTTCCCGCCGGTGAACGCGCAGTCCTTCCCGTACACCCCGACCGTCGACGCGGCCGACGCCGCGGTGAAGGTCCCGGCCTGGCTGAACGACGCCACGATGTACCACAACCGCGGGGACTCGACCTTCGCGGGGGAGAACAGCGAGTACGGCGACTTCTTCGGCCTCGACGACCTGTGGACCGAGCGTCCCGAGGTGGTGCAGGGCCTGACCAAGGCGTACGGCGACTGGATCGGCGCCATCGGCGTGGACGGGTTCCGGCTGGACACCGTCAAGCACGTCAACCTCGACTTCTGGCCGCAGTTCAGCGCGGGCATCGAGCGCGCCGCCGAGAAGGCCGGCAAGAAGGACTTCTTCATGTTCGGCGAGGTCTACAGCGCCGACCCGGAGGTCAGCTCGACCTACGTGCGCCGGGGCGGCCTGCCGGCCACCCTCGACTTCGCCTTCCAGGAGGCCGCGCGGGGCTACACGGCCGGCGCCGGTTCGGCGAAGGCGCTCGCCGACGTGTACGCCCGGGACGACCTCTACGCCGCCCGGGACACCGACGCCGGGCGGCTGACCACCTTCCTCGGCAACCACGACATGGGCCGGATCGGCTCGTTCATCGCCGGCGGCGGCACCGACCCGGGCAGCCACCTGCGCCGCGACCAGCTGGCCCACCAGCTGATGTTCCTCACCCGTGGACAGCCGGTGATCTACTCCGGTGACGAGCAGGGCTTCACCGGCCCCGGCGGGGACAAGGACGCCCGGCAGGACATGTTCGCCTCGAAGGTGCCCGACTACCTCGACGACGACCTGCTCGGCACCGACCGCACCCACGCCAGCGACCAGTTCGACCCGGCCCACCCGCTCTACCGGACCATCGCCGAGCTGGGCCGGCTGCGCCAGGCGCACCCGGCGCTGCGCGACGGTGTGCAGGTCACCCGGTACGCGGCCGACGGCCCCGGCGTCCTCGCCGTGTCCCGGATCGCCCCCGCCGACCGCACCGAGTACGTGGTGGCGGTGAACAACGCCGGCACCGCGCAGACTGTCACGGTGGACACCTGGTCGGCCGGCGCCACCTTCACCGGCATCTACGGCGGCTCGGGCAACAACAACACCACCGCGGGCGCCGACGGCAAGCTGACCCTGACCGTGCCGCCGCTGTCGGCGGTGGTGCACCGGGCCGACGCGGCCATCCCGCAGCCGGCGGCGAAGCCGACCGTCACGATCACCGCTCCGGCTCCGGACGCTCCGGTGGCGACCCGGGCCGCGGTCACCGCGCAGGTGACCGGTGACCCGCTGGCCACCGTCACCGTCGCGGCCCGGGTGGCCGGCGGCCGGTGGACGCTGCTGGGCAGCGCCGACCACGCCCCGTACACCGTGCAGCACGACCTGACCGGCCTGGCCGGCGGCACCCGGGTCGAGTACAAGGCGGTGGTCCGCGACGGTCGGGGCCGTACCGCCACCGCCCGGTCCACCGCGATCGTGGGCACCCCGGCGCAGGGCGCGTCCCGGGAGTGGGCGGTGGTGCACTACCAGCGTCCCGCCGGCGGGTACGACGACTGGGGGCTGTACGCCTGGGGCGACATCGATCACGCGTACGTCACGGAGTGGCCGAAGGGCCAGCCGTTCGCCGGGGAAGACTCCTACGGCCGGTTCGCCTGGGTGAAGCTCAAGCCGGGCGCGAAGACGGTGAACTTCCTGGTGGTCGACTCCAACGGCACCAAGGACGTCGGCGCCGACCGCAGCTTCGACGTCACGCAGACCGGGGAGATCTGGCTCAAACAGGGCGACCCGGCGATCTACCCGACCCGGCAGGCGGCCGCCGGTGAGCCGGCCCCGCCGGTCGAGGAGGGCACCGCGGTCATCCACTACCGCCGGGCCGATGGCAACTACGACGGCTGGGGCCTGCACCTGTGGGACGGCGCGGCGAACCCGACCGAGTGGTCCGCGCCGCTCAAGCCCACCGGCACCGACGCGTTCGGCGCCGTGTTCCGGGTGCCGCTGGCGGCCGGGGCCACCGGGCTGAACTACATCATCCACAACGGCGACACCAAGGACCTGCCCGACGACCAGCGACTCGACTTCGCCAGCGCGGGCCGGGAGGTGTGGCTGCTCGCCGCCACCCCGGGTCGGCTGCTGCCGTCGACGACCACCGGCGGCGGAAAGGACACCGACCTGGGCAAGCAGAAGGCGCACTGGATCGACCGGTCCACCGTGGCCTGGCAGACCGGACCGACCGACGGGAAGAGGTACGCCCTGGTCGCCGCGCCGGCCGGCGGGGTGAGCGTGGTCGACGGCGAGCTGACCGGCACGTACACCACGTTGCCGCTGTCCGCGCAGCGCAACGGCATCACCGAGGCCCAGCGGACGGCCTTCCCGCACCTGTGGTCGTACCGCAGCTTCACCCTGGACCGCCGGGACCTGGCCAGGGTGCCGACGGCGCTGCGCGGGCAGTTGCTGGTCACCGAGCGCGACGCCGAGGGCGCCCTGCTCGCCGCGACCGGCGTGCAGATCCCCGGGGTGCTCGACGACGTGTACGCCCGCGCCACCAAGGCCACCCTCGGGCCGACCTTCACCGGCCGCACGCCGAGCCTGGCGCTGTGGGCGCCGACCGCCCGGACGGTGGCGCTGCAACTGTTCGACTCGCCCACCGCGCAGCCCAGGACGGTGCCGATGCGCCGCGACGACGGCACCGGCGTGTGGTCGGTGCGCGGCAGCCGCGCCTGGACCGGCAAGTACTACCGCTACCAGGTGCAGGCGTGGCAGCCGGCCGCGCAGAAGCTGGTCACCGCGTCGGTGACCGACCCGTACTCGGTGGCGCTGGCGCCGGACTCGACGCACAGCCTGCTGGTCGACCTGAACGACGCGGCGCTGGCCCCGCCCGGCTGGCGGACGCTGCGCAAGCCGGCGGCGGTGCCGGCGGCGAAGGCGCAGATCTCCGAGCTGTCGGTGCGCGACTTCTCCATCGCCGACAGCACCGTGCCGGCCGAGCGCCGGGGCACCTACCTCGCGTTCACCGAGCCGGCGACCGCCGGCATGACGCACCTGCGGGCGCTCGGCGACGCCGGGGTCACCCACCTGCACCTGCTGCCGGCGTTCGACTTCGCCACCATCCCCGAGCGTCGGGCCGACCAGAAGCAGCCGACCTGCGACCTGGCGAAGCTGCCACCGGACTCCGACGAGCAGCAGAAGTGCGTCACGGCGGTGGCCGAGTCCGACGGTTACAACTGGGGGTACGACCCGCTGCACTACACGGTGCCGGAGGGCGGCTACGCGGTCGACCCGACCGGGGCGGCGCGGACCACCGAGTTCCGGCGGATGGTCGCCGGGGTGAACGGCGCCGGCCTGCGGGTCGTCATGGACGTGGTCTACAACCACACCTCCGCGGCCGGCACCGATCCGAAGTCGGTGCTCGACCAGGTGGTGCCGGGCTACTACCAGCGGCTGCTGGAGGACGGCACGGTGGCGAACTCGACCTGCTGCGCCAACACCGCGCCGGAACACGCCATGATGGGCAAGCTGGTGGTCGACTCGCTGGTCACCTGGGCCAGGCAGTACAAGGTGGACGGGTTCCGGTTCGACCTGATGGGCCACCACCCGAAGGCCAACATCCTCGCCGTCCGCGCCGCACTGGACCGGCTGACCGTCGCCCGCGACGGGGTGGACGGCAAGGCGATCATGCTCTACGGCGAGGGCTGGAACTTCGGCGAGGTCGCCAACGACGCCCGGTTCGTGCAGGCCACCCAGGCCAACATGGCCGGCACCGGTATCGGCACCTTCAACGACCGGCTGCGCGACGCGGTGCGCGGCGGCGGCCCGTTCGACGGCAACCCACGGGTGCAGGGCTTCGCCTCGGGGCAATACACCGACCCCAACGGCGATGAGGTCAACGGGTCGGCGGCCGAGCAGAAGGCGCGGTTGCTGCACGCCCACGACCTGATCAAGGTGGGTCTCACCGGCAACCTGCGTGGCTACCGGTTCACCGACTCCGCCGGCCGGCAGGTCACCGGCGCCCAGGTCGACTACAACGGCTCACCGGCCGGCTACACCGCCGCGCCGGGGGAGGCGGTCACCTACGTCGACGCGCACGACAACGAGATCCTGTACGACGCGTTGGCGTACAAACTGCCGCAGGACACCTCGGCGGCGGACCGCTCCCGGATGCAGGTGCTGGCACTGAGCACGGTGGCGCTGGGACAGGGCACCGGGTTCGTCACCACCGGCACCGAGCGGCTGCGGTCGAAGTCGCTGGACCGCAACTCGTACAACTCCGGTGACTGGTTCAACCAGATCCGGTGGGACTGCGCCCAGGGCAACGGCTTCGGCGCCGGCCTGCCGCCGGCGCAGGACAACCAGGACAAGTGGCCGTACGCGAAGCCGTTGCTGGCGGACCCGAAGCTGGTGCCGGACTGCGCGGCGATCAACACCACCGACGCGCGGTACGCCGAGCTGCTGCGCATCCGGGCCTCCTCGCCGGTGTTCGGGCTGGCCACGGCGCAGCAGGTGCAGCAGCGGGTGGCCTTCCCGCTGTCCGGGACGCAGGAGACGCCGGGGGTGCTCACCATGACGCTCGACGGCCGGGGCCTGGACCCACAGTGGACGTCGGTGACGGTGGTGTTCAACTCCACCCCGCAGGCGGCCACGCAGCAGCTCGCCGGGCTGCGCGGCGCGGACGTCACGTTGCACCCGGTGCTGCGCGACTCCGCGGACCCGGTGCTGCGTACGGCGTCGTTCGACGCGGCGACCGGCACGTTCCGGGTGCCGCCGCGCAGCGTGGCGGTCTTCGTGCAGCGCTGACCCGAACAAGGCCCGAAGAAGGCCGGCCCCACCGCTCTGGCGGAGGGGCCGGCCTTCTGTGTCAGCCAATGCCGATCCGAGCTCCAACCAGTCCGCCCCGAACCGGGATAGACCGGAGTGGGCCGGACACCGCGCTCCTTACACCCCAAGGATGTTAACAGGCCACTTACTGCACCAGACGTATGAGATGTTACGAAACCCGGAAAGTCCTCTCGTTCGGCATGAATCAGCCTAACGTTTCGTCTTAGCTCGTCCTCCTGAGCCGATTAGAAGGGAATGAGGACATGTCGATGAGGTTCTTGACCAAGCTCGCCGGAGGGATGGTGCTGGGCAGCGCCGCGCTACTGCTCGCTGCGCCCGCCACCGCGCTCGCCGCGCCCGACGACGGGCCGACCAACCAGCCCAAGGCCTCGAGCCAGGGGCAGAAATCGAAGAAGTCAGACGACAAGCCCAAGACATTCGACCTGAAGGACAGGGACGGGAACGGGGTTACCTGCGCGACCACCAAGCAGATCAACGAGCAGAACATCTCCAATATCGTCAAGGACAACACGATCGAGGACAGCGTCGTCACCTTCAACCTGAGCGCCGCGCAGTCGGCGTCGAACACCAGAACCCAGCAGCCCAACACCATCGTGGTCTGCATCCGCGACCTCGAGGTCGGGGTGGACGTGGAGACCGACCTGCTCGGCGACCTGCTCACGATGGTCGAGGCCAGTCTCGGCCGGGCCGGGTCACCGGTGGGCCAGCCTGCCGGCAACACCGCCGCGGCTGACGGCGCGTACGCGGGTCCGGACGGAGCCTGGGTGCTCCCGAGCGCGGCTGGCGTCGCGGCCGGTGACGGCGGCGCGTTCTCCGACACCAACACCGGTGTTCTGACGGCGACCGGTGCCGGCATGATGGGCGTGGGCGTGCTCGGTGGCATCGCACTGCTGCGTCGGCGGTCGGCCAATGGCACTGTCGCCTAGGGCGGCCAGGAGCGCCGGCGGCCGCCACGGTTTCCCGTGGCGTGCCGCTGGCCTCGTCATGGTCGTCCTCGTCACGCTCACCGGAGCAGGATTGATCGTGCATGCGGCCACGGCTCCCGATCCGGTCGGACCGCCACCACAGCCCGACCCCGCCGCCGCACCGCTGTCCCTGCTGTCACCGTTGGCGGACGAGCCCACCACACCAGATCCGACGCCGAGCAGAGCCAACGCGTTGCCGACCACCGGGGCGACCCGCGGCGAGGCGCGCAGTGCGCGCGGCCGCCTCGAGAACGGTTCCAGGTCCGCCGCGACCCGCCCGTCTCCCCCACCGACGTTTGCCGGGATGCCGCGATCGCAACCCACCCGCATCAGGATCCCGCGGATCGGCGTTGACGCGCCGACCACTCCGCTCGGGCTGGACCGGAACCAGCAGATCGCGGTCCCGCCGTTGAACCAGCCCCATACGGCCGGGTGGTACAAGCTGGGACCGAGTCCCGGCGAGACCGGGACCGCGATCGTGGTGGGCCACGTCGACTCGCGCGCCACCGGGCGAGCGGTCTTTTTCCGCCTAGGCGCGCTGAAACCGAAAGACACCATCGAGTTGCTCCGCAAGGATGGCAAGAAGGCCCGGTTCATCGTCGACGGCGTGGCCCGCTACCCGAAGACCAAGCTCCCGCTGAAGCAGGTCTACGGTCACACCGGCAAGGCGCAGCTCCGCGTGATCACCTGTGGTGGCAGCTACGACAAGGCAGCGAAATCGTACAAGGACAACATCGTGGTGTTCGCGACGCTGGCGCCGTGAACTCTCGATTCCTTGTCCCTCGTAGGTGGTGACCTGCGAGGTCGGGCCGCGATGCGTGTGCCAGCCGCCGTGGATCGTGCCGGACGGGCTGTGGCAGCGCATCGGGCCGTTGCTGCCCTTCGCGCTGCGCACCGCCACTGTCGGCTGGTACCGCGGCGGCTACGCATTGGGTGGGAACGCCGCGACGACGTCCATGAAGCCTTCCCCGCGTCAGCACGTCCGACATGTTGCCCGAGGTTTGTTAAGACCTCTTATAGCAGCCGAAGGCATGTTCTCCGCAAAAACCGGAAAGCACTCCGAACGAACATGAACCTCTCTTATGTTCGTAGTGGCTCGTCTTCCGGAGCCGACCAGGAGGGAGTGAGGGACATGTCGAAGAAGTTTCTGACCAAGCTCGCCGGCGGGGTGGTGCTGGGAAGCGCCGCACTGCTGCTCGCTGCGCCCGCCGCCGCGCTCGCCGCGTCCGACGGGGAGTACGGGGAGCACAGGGCGAACGACCGCAACGGATTCGTCTGCGCGACCAACGAGCAGCTCAACGAGCTGATCGCCGCCAACGTCATCAGCGACAACGACATTGAGGACAGCGAAGTCACCTTCGAGCAGTCCGTGGATGTTGACGCGACGAACGAGAACAGGACTCAGCCCAACACCATCATCGTCTGTATCCGCGACATCGACGTGGACGTGGACGTGGAGGACTAGGAACTGCTCGAGTCGCCCGAGGGTGCCGGCATCAGCGGGCCCGCTCGTGCGGCTCGTCGGTGGGCCAGCATGCCGGCAACGCGCTCGGTGGCAGCCCACCGCAGCGTCCTGGCCAGGAGCGCCAGCGGCGGTCACGGGTTCCCGTGGCGTGCCGCTGGCCTCTTTTTGGTCGTACTTCTGATGCTCACCGCGAACGCACACACCACCTCGGCCGCCACGGCGAACCCTTCGCCACCGGGTCCGTTGGCACAGCAAACTGTGGAGACCTGCTCGGTTTGCCAGCATCCGCCGATCCCTACGGCGCTACGAGCCACCCGCCTGAGCCCTGAGCGGCTACCTGGCACGACAACTCATCCAGCCGGACGTGTCCACGCGCGTGCCGACACCGATCTGTTCACGGACGTCCTGAGACCCGACATCGCCGGCACCCCGCCTCGGCCCTGCGTGACGATCAGTATCAGGAGCTGGGTGGCACTGGCCTCGGCGCCGAGGTTCTTCTCAACCGGTACGGTGTGGTGCCGACCGCCGGCGACGTGCCCGCGGTCGCCGGCTGTTACGCCTGCCCGGGCTGGTGGTGGCCCCCCTACGGCTTCTCGTGCACCTCGGCCGCGGTCGCGCTGTCCTTCGTCGGCACTCCGCCTTTCCAGCCTGGAGCCGACCGGCGGGGACCGGTGATCCGGTGCCGGATCGTGCTGGTCGCCGCGTCCCGTCGCTTGAAACTCGGCCGTCGCGGTGAGCAGGCCGGCGGGTACCCGCTCGGACGGTGGGGCCAGCGTCGGCATGCCGGTGCGTAGAGGCCAGGTGACGCCTGCCAACCAACCGTCTTCCGCGGCGCACCGAGCGGGTGGGTCCGTCCGCGTCGGCCGCGTTCCGCCCGGCCCGTCGCGTGGCTGACCTGGGGCGTCGGCTCCGGCGACGAGGTCATCGGCATCGCGGCCCAGCAGCTCGCGCGGCTGCTCCAGCACGTTCTGATCAAAGTCGGGCTGGTCGGCAACCTCGGCGGCGGGCCGGTCTCGCATGCAGGTGCTCGCGCTGAGTTACCCGTGGCGGGGCAGGGGACCGGCTTCGTCACCGCCCGCACCGAGCGGCCGCGACGCCCGGTACGCCGAGCTGCTGAAGATTTGCGCCTGCTCGCCGGTGTCCGGGCTGACCACCGCGGAGCAGGTGCAGCAGCGGGCGCCTTCCCGCTCTGCGGCGAGGCGTAGACCCCCCGGGCGCGCTCACCAGGGCGCCTGACGGTCGCGGCTTCAACGGGCGCCGGAGGTCCGTGACGGTCTTCAACGCCATTCCGGGCGTGGCGACGCAGCAACTGACCGCGCTGCGTGGGGCGGACGTGGCGCCGTACCCGGTGCTGCGGACCTCCGCCGACGAGGTGCTGCAGACGGCCACGATCGACGCGGCCACCGGCACGTTCACCGTGCCGGCGCCGAGCGTCGCGGTCTCGTGCGGCAGTAGTACACAGTGGCCGGCCCCCTCCCGCGGTAACGCGGCAGGGGGCCGGCTCGTCTCTCCTGGCGGCGGTCCTCCGGCCCGCCGGGTCCGATCCGGTTGGACCGTTCCCGGGCGGGCCGGAGGGTTCGCCTCAGCCGATGCCGTCAACGGTTCGGCTGTTCACTGCGCTGCCGTTCAGGCGTGGCAGTCTTTGACGTTGACGCAGTTCTTGGGGTCGTTGTCGGTGACGGTGGA
>NZ_JBHSBO010000020.1:0-172213 GCF_042650685.1 Micromonospora sp. GCM10011542 | reverse complement strand
ACCGGCAGGCCCGTGCGGGACTTCTTGTCGTCCTTCTTGCCGTCGTCCTTGCCGTCGTCCTTGCCGTCGTCCTTCTTGCCGTCGTCCTTCTTGCCGTCGTGCTTCTTGTCGTCCTTCTTGTCCTCGTCGTCGAACTCGTCCAGTTCGTAGGTGCAGTCCTTGGCAAGCTTCAGGGTGCCCCCGTGACCACGGTTGAGCAGATCGATGGCCTCGACGAGATCATCCTCGTCACAGTCCACCTCCCGAACCCGGTCCCCGTCCTTGCCCTTGTCATCCTTACCGTGCTCACCCCGGCCCTCGTCGTCCTTACCGCGTTCACCGCGGCCCTCGTCGTCTCCCCAGGCCTCCTCGTTCCAATTGCCGGCGCCGGGGCCCTGACCTCCATGCCAGTCACGACCCTCCTCGTTACGTTTGTCGTCGCTGTTGAGCTGCTGCGCCGTCGACCACTTTGGATCGCCCAGGCCGTTGACGCCGCCGCCCCCGTACGCGACTCCAGTGAGACTGACCGCTCCCGTCAGGCCCAGGACGCCGGTGGCGAGCCACAGCTTGCGCCGGCCCCCCGCTGACGTGGTCTGGCGAACGGCGTCATCGTTACTGCGAAGGTAGTTGGACATCTGAGCTCTCTGCCCTCTCCTTGTACCAGACAAGGTCGCTTCGCCTTCGCGAGCGGCCTTCCGCTACAAATCGGTTGTAGCTCCTGAACAACACCGTATGAGAATGTTCTTCATCATGTGGACGTATCCGAGGGAAACCCACATTTGGTACACGGATGGGTCGGGTAGGCAGGAGTGCGGACGCTCGGTGCGGGCGTCGTGGGACGGCGCCGGAGGCGCCATAACGGGCTTCGAGGGCGAAGTTCCTCGGGGCGTCGCACAGCGGTCAGCCGTGACAGTCAGGTCGGAGGAAGTCTCACCACCACCCGGCGCCGTCCTGCCGGACCTCCACGGAGGCGGGCGACCGAAGGGCGGGAGCCCCTTTCCGCCCGCTTGTCGCGTGGCGGAAGGGGCTCCCGCGTTATGTGGTGGTTCAGGCGTGGCAGTCTTTGACGTTGACGCAGTTCTTGGGGTCGTTGTCGGTGACGGTGGACTTGTCGTCGAGTTCGACCTTGCCGTCGTTGTTGAAGATGCCGCCGGCGATCTTGCGGTCGTGGTCGTTCTCGCCGTTGGCCTTGTTGTCCTTGACCTTGGTCTTGTCCAGGGTGACCTTGCCGTTGTTGTTGAAGATGCCGCCGCCGTTCTTGCCGGCGATGTTTTCCTTGATCAGGCTGTCGCGCAGGACCAGGACCGCGTCGAAGTCGTCGTGGTTGCGGTCGCGGTGGTCGTTGCCCTTGTTGCCCTTGTCGCTGTTGTTGCTGTGGTTGTTCTTGTCGTTCTTGTCGTCGTTCTTGGGCTCGCCGTTGAAGATGCCCCCGCCGAAGCGTCCGGCGTGGTTCGCGGCGATGAGGGTGTCGGTGATGGTGGCGCGGCCGACCTTGTCGTTGTCCTTGCGGTCGTTGTCCTTGCCGTCGTCGCCCTTGCGGTCGTCGTCCTTGCGGTCGTCGTCCTTGCGGTCTCCGCCGGTGTTGTAGATGCCGCCGCCGTCCTCGCTGGCGTCGTTCTCGGCGACGGTGACGTGGTCGAGCCGCAGGTCGGTGCTGCGGGCGTAGATGCCGCCGCCGTTCTTGCAGGCGGTGTTGTCCTTGACGAAGGTCCAGCTGATCTCGACGTAGCCGCCGGAGCTGAAGAGGCCACCGCCGTTCTCGTCGGCCTTGTTGCCCTGGATGAGGCTCTTCTCGATCTCGACGTTGCCGGCCTTGTCGTGGTCGTGGCGGCCGCCGTCCTTGCCGTTGGCGATGCCGCCGCCGTTCTTCCCGGCGGTGTTGTCGGTGATCTTCGACTTCTCGATCTCGAGCTGGCCGGTGTTGAAGATGCCGCCGCCGTTGTCGTTGGCCTGGTTGTGGTCGACCTTGCTGAGCTTGAGGGTGACCTTGCCGTAGTTGGCGATCGCGCCGCCGTTGCCGCTGGCGCTGTTGCGGGTCAGGGTGGTCTTCTCGAGGTAGGCGCGCCCGCCCTTCTCGACCAGCAGCGCACCGCCGTCCTCGCCCCTGTCCTTGTCCTTGTCCTTGTCCTTGTCCTTGTCCTTGTTCTTGTCGTCGTTCTTGTTCTTGTCGTTGTTGGACGAGTTGGTGGAGACGTTGGCTCCGCGGGCCTTGAGCGCGGAGGCCAGGAGATCCTTCAGCCGCTCCTTCTGCTCCTCGCCCTTGTCGTCCTTCTTGCCGTGGTCCTTCTTGTCCTCGTCGTCGGCGGCCTTGCCGTCCTTGAGGGTCAGATCCTTCAGGGTCAGGTCACCGCCGTCGGCGACCTTGAAGATCCGAAACGCGTCCTTGGAGTCCCGCTTGATCGTCGCGCCCTCACCCTTGATGGTGATCTCCTGCTTGATCACCGGCAGGCCCGTGCGGGACTTCTTGTCGTCCTTCTTGCCGTCGTCCTTGCCGTCGTCCTTCTTGCCGTCGTGCTTCTTGTCGTCCTTCTTGTCCTCGTCGTCGAACTCGTCCAGTTCGTAGGTGCAGTCCTTGGCAAGCTTCAGGGTGCCCCCGTGACCACGGTTGAGCAGATCGATGGCCTCGACGAGATCATCCTCGTCACAGTCCACCTCCCGAACCCGGTCCCCGTCCTTGCCCTTGTCATCCTTACCGCGCTCACCCCGGCCCTCGTCGTCCCAGGCCTGGTTGTCCCACTCGTTGTCCCAGTCGCCGACGTCGGGGCCCTTGCCGCCGTTCTTGTCGGCACCGACGTCGGACTTCTCGTCGTCAGCCTTGCCGGCGTCGCTGACGGGTTGCTTCGTGGACGACTGAGCGCCCGAGGTTCGATCGGAGCCGCCGGGCTTGTCATCACGAGCGGCCAGGCCGCCCAGTGCCGCCAAGCCGACCACGCCGGTCAGTCCGGCAACGCCGGCAGCCACCCAGATTTTGCGCCGCCCTGTACTCGATGTGGCCGCGGTAGCCCCATCGTCGGGAGTCGTTTGGTTGTTGGACATCAGAGCCTTCCGCCCTTTCCTGCTACCAGACGGGGTCGCATCGCACGAGGCGCCGCGACCAGCTACAAATCGGTTGCAGCCTCTGATCCTCACCGTATGAGAACGTTCCTCGCGATGCGGACGTATCTGAGAAAAGCCCGCATTCCGCTCAGGTCGGGGCAGGTGCCCGGCAACTGGCGGTGGGTGGCAGGAAGGCCCGTGACCAGCACAAACGCCATCCCGAAGACGGCGAAGGGCCCCTCCCGAGAACGGGAGGGGCCCTTCGGGGCGTACGGGGTCAGCCGGGCAGGCGGGGGCCGGCCTCGCGCTGCTCGCCCAGCCAGGTCTCCACCTCGTCGGCGGTACGCGGCAGAGCGGCCGAGAGGTTCGTCGCGCCGGTCGCGGTGACCACCACGTCGTCCTCGATCCGGATGCCGATGCCGCGCAGCTCGGCCGGGACCAGCTCGTCCTCCGGCTGGAAGTACAGCCCCGGCTCGACGGTGAGCACGTAGCCCTCGCCCAGCTCGCCGTCGCGGTAGGTCTCCTTGCGGGCGTTGGCGCAGTCGTGTACGTCGATGCCGAGCATGTGCCCGAAGCCGTGCAGCGTCCAGCGCCGGTAGACGGTGGACTTCTCGTCCATCGCCTCGTCCACGCTCACCGGCAGCAGGCCCAGGTCGGACAGGCCCTCGGCGAGCACCCGCATGCAGGTCAGGTGGACGTCCTTGAACTTCACGCCGGGCCGGATGGCGTCGATGCCGGCCTGCTGTGAGGCGTACACGATGTCGTAGACCTGGCGCTGCAGCGGGGTGAACCGGCCGTTGACCGGCACCACCCGGGTCACGTCGGCAGTGTAGAGGTTGCGCCCCTCGACGCCCATGTCCATCAGCAGCAGATCGCCCGGACGGGTGGCGCCGTGGTTGTGCACCCAGTGCAGGATCGTGGCGTGCTCGCCGGCGCCGACGATCGAGTTGTAGCCCACGTCGTTGCCGTCGTGCCGGGCGCGCAGGGCGAAGATCCCCTCCAGCAGTCGCTCCGAGACGGCCCGGTCGGCCGGCAGGATCCGGGCCACGTCCTCGAAGCCGCGCACCGTGGCGTCGATCGCGTCCTGGAGCTGGCCGATCTCCCACTCGTCTTTGACCAGCTTCTGCTCCGAGATGGCGATCGCCAGCTCCCGGTCGCGGGCCGGCTGCCCCTCGGCGCGGACCCCGTCGTACGGGCGCACCGCCGCGTCGACCCGGGCGTCGAAGCCGCGCAGCACCCGGGTACGCCCCGGTGCCAGGTCGGCCAGCGCCGCGTCCAGGCCGCCCAGGTCGGCGGTCGGCAGGCCCAGCTCGGTCGACTTCTCGCTCAGCGTGTGCCGCCGGCCCACCCACAGCTCGCCGTGGCGGCTGCGGAAGAACTCGTCGGTCTCCTTCGACGAGCGGGGCCGCATGTAGAGGATGGCGTCGTGGCCCGAGCCGTTCGGGCGCAGCACCAGCACGCTGTCCGGGTCGTGGTCACCGGTCAGGTAGGCGAAGTCGCTGCCCGGCCGGAACGGGTGGTCGGTGTCGTTGGCGCGGACCTTCTCGGTGCCGGTCGGGATCACCAGCGTCTCGCCCGGGAAGGCCGCCGAGAGGGCGGCCCGCCGCTTGGCGTAGTTCGGGGCCTCCGGGCGGGGGGTGACGGGCAGTGCCGCGTCGCTCCACCCCTGCCGCATGAAGGACAGGAACGCCTCCGGGAAGTCCGGATCGTGCGATTCGGTGCCGTCTGTCGGCGTACCGTCGGTGCGTCCCTCAGTCATGCTGCCGCTCCCTCCGCGTCGTTGCTGGTCCCGACGGTACCGCGCGCCCGGCGCGCGGCGACGCCCGGCGGGGCACCGTGCGGATCGACGGACGGCTGCGACGGCCTCCCGGCGCGCGTGGGAAGATGACCACCATGTGCGGACTTCTGGCCTTCTTCAGCGCGAACGGCAATGCCGCCGCGCATCGCGACCACATCGCCGGAGCGTTGGAATGCCTGCACCACCGCGGCCCCGACGAGACCGGGGTCGAGGTGGTCGGCGACGCCTCCGGCCGGTACGCGGACGGCGTGTTCGCCCACAAGCGGCTCGCCATCATCGACGTCGCGTCGAGCCACGAGCCGCTGCCCTACGCGAACGGCCGTTACCTGCTCACCTTCAACGGTGAGATCTACAACTACATCGAGCTGCGCGACGAGCTGATCCGGGACTTCGGCGCCCAGTTCGCCACCGCCGGTGACGGCGAGGTGATCGTCGCCGGCTACCACTTCTGGGGCGAGCAGGTGCTCACACGGCTGCGCGGCATGTTCGCCTTCGTCATCTGGGACCGCCAGGAGCGGCGCGCGTTCGGCGCCCGGGACTACTTCGGCATCAAGCCGATGCACTACCTGGAGACCGCCGACGGGCTCTACCTGGCGTCGGAGAAGAAGGCGCTGCTGCCGTTCGCGCACAGCAACTACCAGGGCGACGCCGGGATCAACACGGCCAACCTGAGCCACTACCTGACCCTGCAGTACGTCCCGGAGCCCGGCACCCTGCACCAGGGCGTCAACCGGGTCGGCTCGGGGGAGTACCTGACCTGGACCCCGGGTGGGCGCATCGACGTACGCCGCTGGTACCGGCCGGTGTTCCGCCCCGCGCCGGTCGACGACGAGCAGAAGCTCTACCACGAGATCCGCGAGACGCTGCGCGAGAGCGTACGGATGCACATGCGCTCCGACGTGCCGGTCGGCTCGTTCCTGTCCAGCGGCATCGACTCCACCGCGGTGGTGGCGCTGGCCCGCGAGTTCAACCCGAACATCCTCACCTTCACCGTCGGCTACGACGTGCCCGGCTACTCCGAGATCGACGTGGCCCAGGACTCGGCCCGGCACCTGGACGTCACCACCATCCCCACCAAGATCGGTCCGCAGGACATGATCGAGGCGCTGCCGAAGATCGTCTGGCACCTCGACGACCCGGTGGCCGACCCGGCGCTGGTGCCGCTGTACTTCGTGGCCAAGAAGGCCGCCGAGCACGTCACCGTCGTGCTCTCCGGCGAGGGCGCCGACGAGTTCTTCGGCGGCTACACCATCTACCGCGAGCCGCTGTCCCTGGGCACGGTCAACGGCCTGCCCGGCGGAGTGCAGAAGGGGCTGCGGGCGGTCTCCAAGGCGATCCCGCAGGGCGTCAAGGGCAAGAGCTTCCTGGAGCGCGGCACCACCCCGATCGAGCAGCGCTACTACGGCAACGCCCGGATGTTCACCGAGGAGGAGAAGCAGCAGCTCATGCGCCGCTACGACCCCTCGGTGCGCTACACGGACGTGACCGCGCCGATCTACGCCGAGTGCACCGAGCTCGACGACGTCACCAAGATGCAGTACGTCGACCTGTACACCTGGTTGCGCGGCGACATCCTGGTCAAGGCCGACCGGATCTCGATGGCGCACTCGCTGGAGGTGCGGGTGCCGTTCCTCGACCGCGCGGTGTTCGACGTCGCGGCGAAGATCCCGGTCGACCTCAAGCTGCCGCCGCGCTCCGACGCCACCAAGTACGCGATGCGCCAGGCCCTGCAGGGCGTCGTCCCGCCGGCCATCGTCAACCGCAAGAAGCTGGGCTTCCCCACCCCGACCCGGGTCTGGCTGCGCGGCGAGATGTACGAGTGGGCCCGGCACGTGCTGAGCACCTCGGGCGCGGGCGACCTGCTCGACCTGTCGTACGCGCTGCGGCTGCTCGACGAGCACAAGCGGGAGGAGGCGGACCACTCCCGCAAGGTGTGGACCGTGTTGATCTTCTGCATCTGGCACGCCATCTTCGTGGCCAAGACCCTCGACCCGGGCATCCAGCGCAACCAGTCCGCCCTGCTCACCAAGCCGGTGGTCGGCTCCATGGTCCGCTGAACCACGGCCCCCGCCCGACGGGTTTCCGTCGGGCGGGGTCTCCGGGCGGCCTTCCGTCCGGCGGGCGGCTGACTCTGGTGGGCCGCCCGCGTGATCCACTCGGTCTGCGTGATGTCGCGGTGTCCCCGTGGCGACGATGCCCCGGTTTCCGTGGAGTCGAGTTGATCAGAGCAGCTTTTCCAGGGTGATCGGCAGCTCGTACTGCCGGCGGCCGGTGGCGTGGTGCACGGCGTTGGCGATCGCGGCGGCGGCGCCCACGACACCGATCTCCCCGACGCCCTTCATCCCGAGCGGGTTCACCGCCTCGTCGTGCACCTCGATGGTGTCCACCACCACGTCCGGTGCGTCCGCGTTGACCGGCACCAGGTAGTCGCCGAGGCTCGCGTTAACCCAGCGGCCCAGTCGGGGGTCCATCCGGGTGGCCTCCAGCAGCGCCTGGCCCAACCCCCAGAGCATCCCGCCCATGAGCTGACTGTGGGCGGTCTTGCGGTTGAGCACCCGACCCGGCGCGAACACGCCGACCATCCGGCGTACCCGGACCACGCCGAGGTCGGCGTCCACCGCCACCTCGGCCATCTGCGCGCCGAAGGTGTGCACCCCGTACGCGGCGTCCTGCGGCGGCGGGTCCCAGGTGCCGAGCACCTCCACGTCCGGGGTCATGGTGCGGTGCATCAGGTCGGCGTACGTCTCGCCGACGTCGGGCCGGTTGCACAGCGCCATCCTGCCGTCGCGCACCTCCACCCGGGCCGGGTCGGCGCCGTGCAGCGGCGAGTGGTCGTCGCTCACCGCCCGCCGGATCAGCTCGTCGCGCAGGTGCGTCCCCGCCAGGTGCACGGCGCAGCCGACCGCGCTGGTGCCGGCGGAACCCACGGCGGCGGTGACGTTCGGCAGGTCGCTGCTGCCGCCCACGAAGCGCACCCGCTCGACCGGAAGGCCCAGGGCGTCCGCGGCGACCTGGGTCATCGCGGTGAAGACCCCGGTGCCGAACTCCGAGACGCCGGCCTCGACGACCGCGGTGCCGTCGTTGTAGAGCCGGGCGCGGGCCCGCTGCGGGTTGATCGGCTGGGTCACCGGGTAGAGGGCGCTGGCCATGCCGGTGCCGATCAGCCACTGCCCCTCCCGGCGGGTGCGGGGCCGCGGGTCGCGACCGTGCCAGCCGAACAGGTCGGCCGCCCGCTGGTAGCACTCCGTCAGCCCGCTGCTGGACCATGGCTTGCCGCTCTCCGGGTCGGTCGCCGAGTAGTTGCGCAGTCGCAGCTCCAGCGGGTCGACGCCGATCCGCTCGGCCAGCTCGTCCATCGCGCACTCCAGCGCGAACATCCCGGTCGCCTCACCGGGGGCGCGCATGAAGGTCGGGGTGATGGTGTTGCCCCGGACCAGGCGGTAGGTCCCCTCGTAGTTCGGGCTGGTGTAGGCCACCGACGGGCTCTGCAACGACGGCTCCGCCCAGTCGTCGAACGGGGAGGTGAGCGAGAGCTTGTGGTGGCGCAGCGCGGTGATCCGGCCGTCGGCCCGCGCGCCGAGGGTGATCCGCTGCTCCTGCTCCTCGCGGTGTCCGCAGGAGGTGAACATCTGCTCCCGGCTGAGCATCAGCCGCACCGGCCGGCCCACGTGCCGGGCGGCCAGCGCGGCCAACGCCGGGTGGTGCCAGACCATGGCCTTGGAGCCGAAGCTGCCTCCCACGGCGTGGCTGACCACCCGGATCGAGATGGGTGGCAGGCCGAGCAGTTCGGCGAGGGTGAACTGGACCGCGTTCGGCCCCTGCGTCGAGTCGTAGACCGTCAGCCGGTCGGCGTCCTCCCAGACCGCGGTGCTGGCCGACGGCTCGATCGGGTTGTGGTGGTTGGGCGCGAACCGGTAGGAGGCCTCCACGCACACCTCCGCCTCGGCCAGCGCCTTCGCCACGTCGCCCCGGGACCCGTGGCCGGGCAGCAGGCCGCCGAAGATCCGTTCCGGTACGTAGGCCCGGTCCCGGCCCTGGTCCAGCAGGGTGGTCGCGGGCGTGCTCTCGTACTCGATCCGGATGAGCGTGCCCGCGTGGTCGGCGCGCTCGATGGTGTCGGCGACGACGACAGCGATCGGCTGGCCGCCGTAGTGGATGGTCTCGTCCTGCATCGGGAAGAAGGTCTGCCCCGGGGCGGCCAGCCCGGCCAGGGAGGGGAGCAGCCGCGGCACGGTGGCGACCCGGCCCAGGTTGCGGTGGGTGAGCACGGCGAGCACCCCATCGGCCCGCTCCGCCCGGCTAGTGTCGATCGCGGTGATCCGACCGCTGGCGATCTTCGCGTTCACCACCACCGCGTGCGCCAGGTTGGGCACCGGCACCTCCGCCGAGTACCGCGACTCGCCACGCACCTTGTAGCGGCCGTCCACCCGGTTGAGGCTCGCCCCGATCGCCGGGCTCATGTCGTCCCCTCCCGCTGCGCCACGCTCTCCAGAGCCCGGACCATGGTCCGCCGCGCCAGCTCGATCTTGAAGGCGTTCATGCCGTACGGCACCGCCGGGGCCAGCTCCGCCTCGGCGGCGCGGACGAACGACCCGGTGGTCGCCGGTGCGCCGTCGAGCAGCCGCTCGGCGTGCCGAGCCCGCCACGGTTTGGTGGCTACCCCGCCCAGAGCGAGCCGGATCCCGGTGATCCGGCCGTCGGCGGTCGACATGGCCACCGCGACGGAGGCGAGCGCGAACTCGTACGACTCGCGGTCGCGGATCTTGATGTACCGGGAGGTGGCCGCGACGGGCGTCGCGGGCAGGTCGATGCCGGTCACGAGTTCGCCGTGGGCCAGCGGATGCTCCCGTTCCGGGGTCCGCCCGGGCAGCAGGAAGAAGTCGTCGATCGGGATGCTGCGCTGCCCGGCGGGACCCTCGGTCTGCACCACCGCGTCCAGCGCGACCAGCGCGACGCCGAGGTCGGAGGGGTGGGTGGCGATGCAGCAGTCGCTGGTGCCGAGCACCGCGTGCCCCCGGTTGATCCCGTCAAGCGCGCTGCACCCGGTGCCCGGGGCACGCTTGTTGCAGGCGGCCGCGACGTCGCGGAAGTAGCTGCACCGCACCCGCTGCATGAGGTTGCCGGCGACTGTGGCCATGTTGCGCAACTGCGGGGAGGCGCCAAGCAGCAGCGCCTCGGCGACCATCGGGTAACGCCGGACCAGTTCCGGCTCCCGGGCCACGTCGCTCATCCGGGCCAGCCCGCCGAGCCGGAGCGCGCCGCCGGGCAACTGCTCCACCCGGTTCAGCGGCAGGTCGTTGATGTCGACCAGGCGGTGCGGCTGCTCGACGTAGATGCGCAGCAGGTCGATCTGGGTGGTGCCGCCGGCCAGGAAGGCGCTGTCCGGGTCGGCGCTCACCGTGCCGATCGCGGTGCCGACGTCGGCGACCCGGGAATAGCTAACGGGTCGCATCGCCGCTGCCTCCCTCGTCGTGGACCCGGCGGATGGCCGCGCGGATGTGCGGGTACGCGGCGCAGCGGCAGAGGTTGCCGCTCATCCACTCCCGGATCTCCGTGTCGTCGCCGGCGTGCCCCTCCGCCAGCAGCGCCACCGCGGACATGATCTGCCCCGGGGTGCAGTAGCCGCACTGGAACGCGTCGCAGTCCAGGAACGCCTGCTGCATCGGGTGCAGCGTGTCCCCGTCGGCCAGTCCCTCGATCGTGGTCACCTCGCGGTTCTCGCAGGTGATCGCCAGGGTCAGGCAGGCCAGCGCCGGGCGACGGTCCACCCACACCGTGCACGCGCCGCAGGCGCCCTGGTTGCAGCCCTTCTTGGTGCCGGTCAGCTCGAGGCGGTCGCGGAGGGCGTCGAGCAGGCTGACCCGCGGCTCGACGGTCGTCGTGCGGCTCACCCCGTTCACCCGCAGGCGGACCTCCACCTCGCCGGGGCCCCGGACCACCGCGCTGTCCGGGCTCGGCGCGGTACGCACCTCCTGGTACGACTTCACCAACTCGCACCCCCTCCTGATGGAACCGACCATATATTTCACAAAGGGGCATTTGTGGCTTTTGTGCGAGTCGGTGCAGCGGGCGCTCGGCCGAACGGGCCGACGAGACGACGAGGCGGTACGCGTGCCGGACGTGTTCGACGAGGCGTACCGCCGGTGCCGGGCCGGCGAGTCGGTCGCCCTGGCCACCGTCGTGGCCACCTGGCGGTCCGCGCCGCAGCCGCCCGGCGCCACGATGCTGGTCGCCGCCGACGACACAGTCACCGGCAGCGTCTCCGGCGGCTGCGTCGAGGCGGACCTCTACGAACGGGCCCGCCGCGTGCTCGACACCGGCGCACCCGAGCTGACCCGCTACGGCATCAGCGACGACGACGCGTACGCCGTCGGCCTCACCTGCGGCGGAACACTCGACGTGTTCGTGCAGCGGATCGACGCCGACGACCTGGCGGAGCTGGACGCGCTGGTCGAAGCGCGCCGCACCGGCCGACCGAGCGCGGTCGTCACCTGCGTGGCGGCCGACGCGGGCGAACCGCCGGGCGCGGTGCCGGCCGACCCGGCGGGACGGCTGGGCCGGCGGCTGCTGCTGACCGGGGAGCGGGTCGGCGGATCGCTCGGCGACGAGCGGCTGGACGCCGCCGCCACGGCCGACGCCCGCGGGTTGCTGGCCGCCGGGCGCAGCGGGATGCTCCACTACGGCTACCACGGTCAGCGCCGTGGCAGCGGCCTGAGCCTCTTCGTGGCGACCCACGCCGCACCGCCCCGGATGATCGTCTTCGGGGCGATCGACTTCGCCGCCGCGGTGGCCCGGATCGGCGCATTCCTCGGCTACCGGGTGACCGTCTGCGACGCACGGCCGGTCTTCGCCACCCCTCAGCGCCTTCCCGAAGCGGACGAGGTGGTGGTGCAGTGGCCGCACCGCTACCTGCGCGCCGAGCTGGACGCCGGCCGGGTCGACGAGCGCAGCGTGGTGTGCGTGCTCACCCACGACCCGAAGTTCGACGTGCCGGTGCTCGCGCTGGCGTTGCGCCATCCGCTGGCCTACGTCGGGGCGATGGGCTCCCGGCGGACCCACGACGAGCGGCGCAAGCGGCTGCGCGAGGCCGGGATCGACCCGGCGCAGCTCGCCCGGCTCGCCTCACCGATCGGGCTGGACCTCGGCGGCCGCACCCCCGAGGAGACCGCGGTGAGCGTGGCCGCGCAGATCGTCGCGGGACGGTGGGGTGGGACGGGCCGCCCGCTGGCGGAGCTGGCCGGGCCGATCCACCACCCGGGGTAGGACTGCGGCCGAAGCTCCGTGATGCCGCGTACTGTGCCAGCCTGGTGCGACACGATCGCAGTGTGCGGCGAATGATGGCGTCGGCGACGACTGGGGGAGCGCGATGGGATACGCGGTGGTGCTCGGCGAGGCACTGGTGGACCTGCTCGACGGCGAGTGCGAGTGCGAGCCGGTCTACCGGCAGGCGATCGGCGGCGGCCCGCTCAACGTCGCCGTCGCGGTGTCCCGACTCGGTGGCGCGGCGCAGTTCGTCGGCTCGCTCGGAGACGACGCGCTCGCCGGCCGGATCCGGGACTTCCTGGAGACCACCGGGGTCGGGCTGTCCGGGGCGGTCACCGTGTCCGCGCCGACCGCGTTGGCGGTGGTCACCCACGCCGGGGCCGAGCCGGACTTCCGCTTCTACGGCGAGCCGCCCTCGTACGCGCTGCTCACCCCCGAGCGCCTCGACATGGCGCTGGTCGAGGGCGCCGACGTGCTCTACTGCGGGTCGATCGTGCTGCTGCGGCCGGACACGCTGGCCGCCGCCCGGCGGGCCTGGGGGCTCGCCACCGGCCTGCGGGTCTTCGACCCGAACGTGCGGCCCCGCCTGCTGGACGGCCCCGAGGCGCTGGCCGGGCTGCGCGAGGTGGTGGCCGAGTTCGCCGCCGGCGCGCACCTGGTCAAGTTGAGCAGCGCCGACGCGGAGCTGCTCTACCCGGGCGAGCCCGAGGAGGGCGTGGCCGCGTACCTGCGGGAACTCGGCGCCGCCACCGTGGTGGTCACCCTCGGCGCCGCCGGCGCGGTGGTCGCCGCGGCCGGCGCCGATCCGGTACGCGTACCCGCGCCCAAGGTCGACGCGGTGGACGCCACCGGCGCCGGTGACTCGGTGATGGGCGCGCTCATCGCCGACCTGCTGGTCGACGGCGAGCCCACCGAGCCGGCGGGCTGGGTGGACCGGGTGGCGTTCGCGCTGCGGGTGGCCGGCCTGGTCTGCGAGTCTCCCGGCGGCGCCACCGCGATGCCCACCCGGGCCCAGGTGGCCCACCGCTACTCCGGCTGAGCCCGCCACCCACCCCGCGGCGGTCTCGCCGCTACGGGGTGCCGTCGAGTTCGGCGTAGCCGCGGCGGGCGGCGGTGAGGGCGGGGCGGGCGCCGAAGGGCGCCTCGGCGGCGACCCGCTCGGGTGGCGCGCCGCCGGTGTGCGCGGCCCGGATCAGCCAGGCCAGCCGCACCAGCTCGGCGTGCTGCGCGCGGACGAACCCGACATCCACCGGGTCGCCGTGCCCGGGCACCACCACCGTGCGCGGGGTGGTCAGTCGCAGCAGGTCGGCGACCGCGTCGGGCCACTGCAACGGGTACGAGTCCTCGAACGCGGGCGGGCCGCTCTGCTCGACCAGGTCCCCGGCGACCAGCACGTCGGCGTCGGGCACGTGCACGACCAGGTCGGCGTCGGTGTGCCCCCGGCCCGGGTGGCGCAGCAGCACCCGCCGGCCACCCACGTCCAGCGTCGTCTCGGTGAGCACGGTGTGCGTCGGGGCCAGCAGCGTCGTGTCGGCCAGCTCGGCGGCGAGCGCCGGGTGCTCCTCGCGCAGCTCCTCGTACGCCTCCCGGCGCAGCCGCTCGGGCTGGTCGCGCAGCGCGGCGGCGGCCAGCTCGTGCGCGTACACCGGGCCCGGCGGGTCGCCGGCCAGCACGGCGTTGCCGAAGCAGTGGTCGTAGTGGTGGTGGGTGTTGACCAGGGTGAGCGGGTGGTCGGTGACGGCCAGCACGGCGGCGGCCAGCTCGATGGCCTGGCCGGCGGAGGAGAGGGTGTCCACCAGCAGCGCGGCGCCGTCCCCGACGACCAGGGTGACGTTGACCCGCAGCAGCGGCTCGCTGAGCACGTGCACGCGGTCGGCGATCTCGACGAAGCCGGCGGTCACGACGACCCCCCGGCGCGCTGGACGAAACGCTGCCGGTCCACCAGGATGCGCTCCACCCGGCCCCGGGCCACCGTCTCGTCGCCGTCGCTGACGCTCACCTCGAACGACAGCCGCCGGCCGTCGACCGTCGCCAGCCGGGCCTGCGCCCGCACCGTCCGACCGACGACCGTCGGCGCCAGGTGCTCCAACTCGACCCGTGTGCCGACGGTGGTCGAGCCGGGTGGCATCCGGGTCGCCGTCGCCGCGACGGTGGCCGCCTCGGCCAGGGCGAGCACCCGGGGGGTGCCCAGCACCGGCACGTCCCCGGAGCCCACCGCCTGAGCGGTGTCGGCGTCGGTGACGGTCAACTCGACCCGGGCGGTCAGACCCGGCGCGAAGGCCGGCTCGGGCTGCTCCTGCATGGTCATCAGCCTAGGGGCTGGCCGCCCCCGCCGGCCACGCGCCCGCCGATCCGGGGCACCCCGTAGCGCGCCGTCGGGCCGGCCGGCAGATGGTCCCCGTCGGTCGATCTCCGCCGACGTCGTTAACCTTGACCGCGATGGCCGTCGTGACTGACCCCCAGCCCCCCGCCCGGACCGACCCGCCCGCGTCGCCCGACGGGCCCCGTCGGCGCGTTCTCGCCATGACGATATGGGCGGTCGCCTTCGTCGTCTGCTGGCTGGCCATCGGCCTGCCGACCGACCCGGCGTACGCGTTCGTCTGGATCTGGGCCGGAACCATCGCCTGGAACAGCGAGCGGCCGTGGCGCAGCCATCTGCGCTTCGCCCGGGACTGGGTGCCGGTGGTGCTGCTGCTTGCCGCGTACAACCTCTCCCGGGGCTTCGCCGACAACGGGGCCACCCCGCACGCGATGGAGCTGATCGTCGCCGACCGGTTCATGTTCGGCTGGGCCACCGGCGGCGAGGTGCCCACCATCTGGATGCAGGAGCACCTCTACCGACCCGAGGTGCAGTGGTGGGACGTCGCCGCGAGCTGGGTGTACTTCTCGCACTTCGTGGTGGCGCTGGCCGCCGCCGCGGTGCTCTGGATCCGCGACCGGGGGCGCTGGGCGGCGTACATGCGGCGCTGGGGCTTCCTCTGCGCCGCCGGCCTGGCCACCTACTTCCTCTACCCGGCGGCGCCGCCGTGGTGGGCGGCGCAGAACGGGCTGCTGACCGACGTGCTCCGCATCTCCACCCGGGGCTGGAAGGCGTTCGGCATGCACGGGGCCGGCAACGTGCTCAACGCCGGTCAGATCGCCTCGAACCCGGTCGCCGCGATGCCGTCGCTGCACACGGCGTGGGCGCTGTTCGTGGTGCTGTTCTTCCTCCGGACGACCCGTCGACGCTGGTGGCCGCTGCTGCTGGCGTACCCGTTGGCGATGACCTTCACCCTGGTCTACTCCGGCGAGCACTACGTGATCGACGTGCTGGTGGGCTGGACGTACGTCGGGCTGACCTACCTGGTGGTCAACCTGGCCGAGCGGGGCTGGGCGATGGTGCGCGTCCGCCGCGCCGGAGTCGCGCCGCCCGAGCCGGCGGTGGCTGGAGCAGCGGTGATCCGCACCACGCCGGGAAGGCCCGCGACCGACCTGCTACCGGACGGCCCTGGCAGCACGACCCCGTCGACCGAGCCGGCCGAGTCCCCCGTGGTGCCAGCCGACCGCTGACTCCCGGCCGCTGACGCTCCGGCTGGCCGCGGGCTGAGCGCCACGGCGCGTCGGGGTCTCAGCCGGCGAGGCGGGCGGCGTGCGACCGGGCGGTCAACTCGGCGGCCAGCGCCCACGCCTCGGCGACGTCGCGGTCCTGCGCCGCCGCGCCCGAACCGCCCGCGGTGTCCGCGTGCACGGTGGCCAGGCCGAGCCGCCGCTGCGCCGGCCCCTGCACCACCCGCACGCTCTGGATGCGGGCGTACGGCACGATCGCCAACTGTCGGGTGAGCAGCCCGGACCGGGTGGCGAAGACCCGCTCGTGCAGGCCGGCGCCGAGCGCTCCCCGACCCAGCGGATGCAGCCAGCGGGCCCGCGACGGCGGCCGGCTCAGCGCCAGCGCGTCGAGGCGTACCCCCGGCAGCACCTCGGCGACGATCATCGCCGCGGTCGGCAGGTCGCCGACCGGCAGCAACCGGTCGGGCCGGTTGCGGTCGTCGGCCTCCGCGACGGAGTAGCCGGCCACCTCCAGCCGCAACCGCAGCCAGCCGTTCACCCGCCAGAGCAGCGGCCAGGTCGCCCGGACCGTCTGCACCCGGGCCAGCGGCACGGTCTGCGCCCGCGTCTCCAACAGCCCGTTGCGCACCCGCAGGGTGCCGCCGTCGCGGGCCAGCCGGAAGTTCCAGTCGTCCAGGACCCGGCGGACCGGTTGCAGTACCACGCCCGCCATCGCGGTCAGCGTGCTGGCCACGGCGATGAACGACCACGAACCCGCGGAGAGGAACTGCACCACGACGAAGGCCAGACCGAACGGCAGCAGGAACGCCTGCGGGGTGAGCAACTGGCTGATCAGCAGGTGCTGGTTGCGGACCCCGTGCAGCGGCCGGCCGGGCGCGGCCTCCGGCGGGGTGGTCCCGGAGGCGGCCGGCGCGGCCGCGCCCTCCGCCGGTGGCGGCGCGCTCCGCCCGGCCAGGGCGAGCAGCCGCTCCCGCAGCCGGGCCGCGTCGGCCACGCCGAGGTACGCCAGCGGCGCCTCGGTCTTGCCGCCGCCGACCACCTCGAGGCGTAACTCGGCCAGGCCGGTGAGCTGGGCGAGCAACGGTCGGACCACCTCCACGGCCTGCAACCGTTCCAGCGGGATGGCGCGGGTCCGCCGCCAGAGCAGCCCCTCGTACACCCGCAACTCCCGGCCGACCACGTGGTAGCCGGTGTTGTACCAGCTGATCACCGACAGGACCGTGGCACCGAGCGCCAGGACCGCCACCATCGCGGCGAACCAGCCGAAGCCGACCCGGGACAGCGTCGACCAGGAGAGGCCGGCGATCACCACGACCAGCGACTTGGCCCCGTGCAGCAGCGGGCTGAGCGGGTGCAGCCGCTGCCGCGGCTCGGTGTCGCCGGGCGGCGCCGGCCAGAGGTACGGCATCCCGGGAGGCGTGGCGCCGCCCGGGTGCGGGCCGTACGGAGTGGCGCCGCCGGGTGGCCCGTACCCGGGTGCGTCGGCCGGTGGCCCGTACGACGCGGTGCCGGCGGGCGGCGGGCCGGGTACCGGCGCGCGGTGAGGGCCCGCACCGGTGGGCGAGGGCTGGTACGACGACGTGCCGGGCGGCGGTGCCGGCTGCCGGGTGCCCGGCTCGGCGGGGCCGTCGCTCATCGGGCCCGCCCCTGGGCCGTGACGCCGACCGTCAGCCCGCTCACAGGCCCTCCGCCCGGTCCTCGCCGAGCGCGGTCAACCGGTCGCGCAGCCGGGACGCCTCCGCCGGGCGCAACCCCGGAACCCGCGCGTCGCTGGCCGCCGCCGCGGTGTGCAACTGCACCGTGGCCAGGTCGAAGGCACGCTCCAGCGGCCCGGCGCTGACGTCGACGAACTGCATCCGGGAGTACGGCACGATGGAGAGCCGCCGGACCAGCAGGCCGTGCCGGACCAGCAGGTCGTTCTCCCGCTCGGCGTACCCCCAGGCATGGACGGCGCGGACGATGGCGACGGCCCGCCACACGCCGAGCAGCAGCACGACGGCCAGGGCCAGCCCGAACAGCCAGTGGCCGCTGAGCGCCCAGGCGATCGCGGTCCCCGCCAGCCCGATGGCCACGACCACGGCCAGCCGGATCAGCTCCACCCAGATCAGGTCGCTGGAAACCCGCTGCCAGTGGACGGTGTCCGGCCAGGGCTCCAACGGGCCCGCCGGAAGCAGACCCGGCGCCGGGATGCCGGACGGCAGCGGACCGTGGCCGAGCGTCGCGGGCGCCGGCACGGTGCCGGGTGCCGGGACGGCGTTCGGCGGCAGCGGGGCGGGTGCCGGCGCGGCGGGCGGGAACGGGTCGGGGCCGAGCGTCCCCGGGGACGGGGCGGTGCCGGGTGGCGGGAGGACGCCGGGCGACGGTGGGCCGGGCGGCGAGGCCGGGTTGTACGGGGAGGCGGGGTCGGGCGGAGCCGGCGGGCCGACGCGGTCCTCCGCGCTGCGCTCACTCACGCCGCCGCCTCGCTGGCCTCGGCAGTGGCGCGAGGCGCCACGCTGCTGTGTCGCCTGGTTCGCTCGCGCTCGCTCACGTGTCGAGGGTAGGCGATCCGGACACCGGTGTGACCTCCCGCAGGAAGCCGCGGACGTCCAGGAAGTCGCCGAGGGTGCGGCGGTGCTCGGCGCAGGCCAGCCAGGTCTTGCGTCGCTCGCTGTCGTGCAGGCGGGGATTGTTCCACCGCAGCGCCCAGAGCGCGGGGGCGCGGCAACCCCGGGCCGAGCAGATCGGGGCCTCGTCGGCGGGGAGGGGGGTGCTCATCCCGGCCAGTCTAGGGCGGCCCGGCTGCGACGCGGCGCGGTGGAGAGCTTTAGCGCCGGGCGGCCACGGGGGGAGCCGCCCGGCGACGGGATGAATCGTACACGCGGCAGGCCGGTTCCTGTCCACCCTCGCCGGGCGATTCGGCTGGCCGGGACGGCGCGGTCAAAATCGGCTTCTCCCCCCCTCGACACTCAGGAAGGCGTGCGAGTCTTGTTACCGCACCAGCCGCGACGACCGACCAACGCTGTGGAGGACCGGTGGCCCAGCCGACCATGCCCGACGCCCCGACGCCGAACGGGGCGGCCCCGGAGAGACCCGAGCCGGTGATCACCACACCCGCGGAGGACGCCACCCTGCTAGAGCGGGCGCTGTTCGAGATCAAACGGGTCATCGTCGGGCAGGACCGGATGGTGGAGCGGATGTTCGTCGCGCTGCTCGCCCGTGGTCACTGCCTGCTGGAGGGCGTACCGGGGGTGGCCAAGACCCTGGCCGTGGAGACCCTGGCCCGGGTGGTCGGCGGCTCCTTCGCCCGGGTGCAGTTCACCCCCGACCTGGTGCCCGCCGACATCATGGGCACTCGCATCTACCGACAGTCGAGCGAGAAGTTCGACGTCGAGCTGGGTCCGGTCTTCGTCAACTTCCTGCTCGCTGACGAGATCAACCGGGCCCCGGCCAAGGTGCAGTCGGCGCTGTTGGAGGTGATGAGCGAACGGCAGGTGTCCATCGGTGGGGAGAGCCACCGGGTGCCGGACCCGTTCCTGGTGATGGCCACCCAGAACCCGATCGAGCAGGAGGGCGTCTACCCGCTGCCGGAGGCCCAGCGCGACAGGTTCCTCATGAAGATCGTGGTGGGCTACCCCACCGACGCCGAGGAGCGGGAGATCGTCTACCGGATGGGCGTCGCGGCGCCGGAGCCCACGCCGGTGTTCAGCACCCCCGACCTGGTCGCCCTGCAACGCAAGGCCGACCAGGTCTTCGTGCACAACGCTCTTGTCGACTACGCGGTCCGGCTGGTGCTGGCCACCCGGGCGCCGGCCGAGCACGGCATGCCGGACGTCGCCCAGCTGATCCAGTACGGTGCCAGCCCGCGCGCCTCGCTCGGCCTGGTCCGGGCCACCCGCGCGCTGGCGCTGCTGCGCGGCCGGGACTACGCGCTGCCCCAGGACGTGCAGGACATCGCGCCGGACATCCTGCGGCACCGGCTGGTGCTCAGCTACGACGCGCTCGCCGACGACGTGCCGGCCGACCACATCGTGCACCGGGTGATGTCCACCATCCCGCTGCCGGCGGTCGCGCCCCGCCAGCAGGCCTCACCGTCGCCGAGCACGCCGCCGCCGGGTGCGGGCTGGCCCGGGCAGCGGCCGTGACCTCACCCACCCCTCGTGGCACCGACGGAGTCGCCGACCGCAGTGAGGCGGTGCTGTCCCGGCTCCAGCTCATGGTCACCCGCAAGCTCGACGGCCTGCTCCAGGGCGACTACGCGGGGCTGCTGCCGGGGCCCGGCAGCGAGGCGGGGGAGTCGCGCGAGTACCGCCCCGGCGACGACGTACGCCGGATGGACTGGCCGGTCACCGCCCGCACCACCACGCCGCACGTCCGGCGTACGGTCGCCGACCGGGAACTGGAGACGTGGCTGGCGGTGGATCTCTCGGCGAGCCTCGACTTCGGCACCGGACGGTGGCTGAAGCGGGAGGTGGTGGTGGCCGCCGCGGCGGCGATCACCCACCTGACCGTGCGCGGGGGCAACCGGATCGGCGCGGTGATCGGCACCGGCGGTGGCGCACCCGCGCCGTCGCGGCGCTGGTGGGCCGGCCCACCGGCGCCGGGGCCCGGGACGCTGACCCGGCTGCCCGCCCGCTCCGGCCGCAAGGAGGCGCAGGGCCTGCTGCGGGCGGTGGCCGGCACGCCGATCCAGCCCGGCCGCGGCGATCTGGGGGCCCTGGTCGAGATGCTCAACCGGCCGCCCCGCCGCCGTGGGGTGGCCGTGGTGATCTCCGACTTCCTCGCGCCGCCCGAGCAGTGGGCCCGGCCGCTGCGCAAGCTGCGGGTCCGGCACGACGTGCTGGCGATCGAGGTGGTCGACCCGCGCGAGCTGGAGCTGCCCGACGTGGGGGTGCTGCCGGTGGTCGACCCGGAGAGCGGTGAACTGCACGAGGTGCAGACGGCCGACCCGCGGCTGCGGCAGCGCTATGCCGAAGCCGCCGCCGCCCAGCGGGCCGCGATCTCCGCCGCGCTGCGCGGCGCCGGCGCGGCCCACCTGCGACTGCGTACCGACCGAGACTGGCTGCTGGACATGGTGCGCTTCGTGGCCGCGCAGCGGCACGCCCGCACCCGGGGGACGACACGATGATCCGTTTTCTGCAACCGTGGTGGCTGCTGGCCGTGCTGCCGGTGCTCGCCCTCGCCGCGTTCTACGTCTGGCGGCAGCTGCACCGCCGCTCGTACGCCATGCGCTTCACCAATGTGGAGATGTTGCGGACCCTGGCGCCGAAGGGCCTGGGCTGGCGCCGGCACGTCCCGGCGACCGCGTTCCTGCTCTGCCTGCTGGTGCTGGCCACCGCGCTGGCCCGGCCGGCGATGGACACCAAGGAGCCGCTGGAACGCGCCACCGTGATGCTGGCCATCGACGTGTCGCTGTCCATGCAGGCCGACGACGTGGCACCCAACCGGTTGGAGGCGGCCCAGGAGGCGGCGAAGCAGTTCGTGGGGGAGCTGCCGGAGAGCTACAACCTGGGGCTGGTCTCCTTCGCCAAGGCGGCCAACGTGCTGGTGCCGCCGGGCAAGGACCGGGCGGCGGTGACCAGCGCGATCGACGGGCTGGTGCTGGCCGAGGCGACGGCGACCGGGGAGGCGGTGTTCACCTGCCTGGAGGCGATCCGGTCGGTGCCGGCCGACGGCGCGGCGGGCATCCCGCCGGCGCGCATCGTGCTGCTCTCCGACGGCTTCCGTACCTCCGGGCGGTCGGTGGAGGAGGCGGCGGCGGCCGCGCAGGCGGCCAACGTGCCGGTCTCCACCATCGCCTTCGGCACCGACTCGGGTCAGGTCGACATCGGCGGGCAGCTCCAGCGGGTGCCGGTCGACCGGCTGGCCCTGGCCGAGCTGGCCGAGACCACCGAGGGCTACTTCTACGAGGCGGCCTCGGTGAGCGAGCTGAAGCAGGTCTACCAGGACATGGGCAGCTCGATCGGGTTCCGCACCGAGCCGCGGGAGATCACCCAGTGGTACGCGGGGGTGGCGCTGCTGCTGGCGCTCTGCGCCGGCGCGCTCAGCCTGCTCTGGTCGTCCCGGATGCTCTGAGGCGGTGACGCCGGCGGCGGTCAGTGGCCGCCGCCGGCCAGGACGAAGACGACGGCCACCCAGACGGCGGCGAGGGTGAAGCCCAGTGGGGCGACGTAGCGGCTCATGACGGCTCCGGTGGCGGCTGGACGGTCCGCGTGCGGGGGCGGACCGCAGGGGTAGGCAGGACGCGCACACGAAGTCGTGACCGGGAGGCTCCCGGCGACCGTCCGGATCGGACGGCGCGGCACGCTCGCCTCGGCTACGGGCCGGGGCGGCGGGGGAGCGGAGCTGGGTCAGCTCGCCAGACTGAGTCGTGGCTCAGCGGGACTGACCATCGGCCCGGCCACGACTGGGAGGATCGCTATCTCGCACAGCGATCACCTCCTGAGGTCGGGCGGGCCGGAACGTCGATGATCGTACACCCGCCCCGAGCGCGCGGCGCAGTCGGCCGACCCGGTGACCGTGCCTCCACCGCCGGGTCAGTTCGACCCCGCCGGCACCCTCGCCGACCGGTGGCCCAGCCTGCGCGGTGAGCCGACCGGGCGCCCCGCCCGGACCAGCGTGACCAGCACGATCGCGAGCAGTGGCAGCCACCAGCACCGGGCGAGCAGCCAGCCCACGCCGTCCGGCGCGGTGTGCAGGCCGGGCAGGGCCAGGCCGCCGCGGGCGGTCAGCGCGGTCACCCCCACCAGCACCGGCTGGTGCCACAGGTAGATCCGCATCGCGTCCCGGTTCACCGCCGCCACCGCGCCGTGCGGCAGCGGGCGGGTCAGCAGACGCGCCAGCACCGGCCGGGCGAGCAGCCCCAGCCCGACCTGGGTGACCGCCAGCGCCACCGCCAGTAGCGACGGCGGATTCAGATTGGACAGGCCCGCGCCGGGCACCCCGACGGCGCTCACCGGGTAGCCCAGCGCCAGCAGCGCGACCAGCGCGGCGGCCCCACCCACCGCCAGGGTGGTCGCCGCTCGCCGGCCGGCCAGCCGCCCCTCGGCGTACGCCAGGCCCAGCAGGTAGGGCACCGCCCAGGCCACCGCCACCGTGGCCGGCGGCACCGTCGTGCCGGCGGGCAGCAGCCGGATCGCCAGGTCGCCCCCCGCCACCACGGCCACCGCCGGCGCCGCGCAGCGCAGCGGACCCCAGCGGCGTACGGCAGCGCGCAGCGGACCGGTCATCGCCACCAGCACCAGCAGCGGCAGCAGGAACCACAGCGGACTGAGCGCCAGCCGCAGCGCGACGGCCAGGGTGTCGTCCGGGGTACCGGCGACGGTGGCGGCGAGCAGCACCGCCGCGCCCACCCCGAGCAGCGCCAGGGTGGGCAGCAGCAGCCGACGCGACCGGTGGGCCAGCCAGCGGCCCGCACCGTCGGTATATCGGGCCGCCGATCGGGCCGAGCCGAACCCCGCGGTGAAGAAGAACAGGCCCAGGGTCTGCAACGCCCACGTCACCGGGGCCAGGCCGGGCAGCGCGACCAGCGGGCTGGCCTGGTGCAGCCCGCCGTCGTCGGCCAGCACCAGTCCGGTGACCAACCAGTGCCCGAGCACCACCCCACCGATGGCGTACGCGCGCAGCGCGTCGATCGCCCGGTCCCGGCTCATCGGGTCACCGCCGGCGTGCCGGTCGGCGCGGCCAGTCCCGGGCCGTCGGGCGGCGCGATGGTGGTGCCGGTGAGCACCACGGCCGCCACGGCGGGCAGCGTGGCCGAGCCGGGCGTCAGGTAGGCGTCGTGCCCCCGTACCCCGGCCACCGGCAGCGGCCGGGCGCCGAACGCCGGATCACCGGGCCGACGACCGTGCCCCAGGCTCAGCAGCCGCACCGGCGGCACCCAGCGGATCCAGTCGGTGCCCGCCTCGGCCGCCCAGACCCGGCGTCCGCCGCCCAGATCGCGAGCGCCGCGCACGCCGGCCCCGACGCCGCCGAGGCTCACGATGTCGGTGACCTGCGGCGGGGCCTTGACGGCGGCCAGTGACACCACCAGCGCGCCGTAGCTGTGCCCGATCAGGGTGACGGTGGCCGACGGATCACGCCCGACCAGTTCGCGCAGCAGCGCGTTCAGCGCCGTCGCACCGCGTCGGGCGCTGGCCGCGCCGACGGCGGTGAGCACCCCGTCGGGCGGGTCGTAGCCGAGCCAGGCCAGCACCGCCACCCGCGCCGTCGGGTCGGCCACCGTCAGCGCCCGGTACAGCTCACCGGCCTGCACCGCGGGCGCCCGGCGGGCCACCCCGCCCAGCCCCCGGTCGAAGTCGGCCAGCGTGCTGCCCACACCGGGCACCAGCACCGCGATCCGGTCCGCGCCGGCCAGGTCGCCGAGCACCTCGACCGCCCGGCCGTCGCCGCGCGGGTCGAAGGCGAGGAACCGTCGGCCGGAGGCCACCCAGTCCGCGTACGGGGCGCCGGCCGCGCGCATCGCCGCCGCGGTCAACGGGTACGCCTCGGCGAGACCGGCCGTCCCGACCGGCTCGGGTCGGGCCGGCAGGACCAGGTTCACGCCCAGCAGCGCGGCCAGCGCCAGCCGGCTGGCACGTCGTCGTCGCATCGTTTCTCCCTCCGGAACGTCGTCCGGAGGCAGAGTGCGCGGGCGGGCCGGCCGAGGACGTCGTCCCGGGGAGCCGTCTTCCGGCTGGCTCCACGGGGCTACTCGCCGGCGGCCACCAGACCGGTCTCGTACGCCAGCACCACCGCCTGCGCGCGGTCACGCAGTCCGAGCTTGGACAGGATCCGCCCGACGTGGGTCTTCACGGTCTGCTCGGCCACCACCAGGTCGGCGGCGATCTCGGTGTTGTTGCGGCCCCGGGCGATCAGGCGCAGCACCTCGGTCTCCCGGGGGGTCAGCGCGGCCAGGTCGGTGGGGCGGGGCCGGCGGCGGTCCGGTCGGGCCGCGAACTCGGCGATCAGCCGGCGGGTGACCGCCGGGGCGAGCAGCGCGTCGCCGGCCGCCACGACCCGCACCGCCTGCACCAGGTCGGCCGCCGGGGCGTCCTTGAGCAGGAAGCCGCTGGCCCCGGCGCGCAGCGCCTCGTAGACGTAGTCGTCCAGGTCGAACGTGGTGAGGATGAGCACCTTCGGACGCGCCGCGGACCGGTCGCCGAGCAGCTTGCGGGTGGCGGCGAGGCCGTCGAGGACCGGCATCCGCACGTCCATCAGCACCACGTCCGGGTCGAGCCGGCGGGCCTCGGCGACGGCCTGCGCGCCGTCGGCGGCGTCGCCCACCACGAGCAGATCCGGCTGGGCGGCCAGCAGCGCCCCGAAGCCCTGCCGCACCATGGCCTGGTCGTCGGCGATCAGCACCCGGATCATCGCTCTCCGTCCCGCGCGTCGTAGGGCAGCTCCGCCGCGACGGCGTAACCCCCGTCGGGCAGCGGCCCGGCGGTGAAGGTACCGCCCAGCGAGGTGGCGCGTTCGCGCATGCCGGTCAGCCCGTGCCCGGTGCCGCCCTGGGCGGTCGGTGGGGCGTCGGCCGGGGAGTTCTCGATTCGTACCGCCAGCGTGGACGGACCTGCGCGGACGGTGACCCGCACCGCGGCGCCGGCCGCGTGGCGGGCCGCGTTGGCCAGCCCCTCCTGCACGATGCGGTACGCGGCCAGCCCGACCGGCGCGGGCACGGCGACCCCCTCGGGCCGCGTCGCGTCCAGGCGAACCGGCAGCCCGGCCCGCTCGGCGGTCGCCACCATCGCCGGCAGGTCGGCCAGGTCGGGCTGCGGCGCGGTCTGCGGGCCGGTCGACTCGCTGCGCAGCACACCGAGTAGCCGCCGCATGTCGGTCAGCGCGTCGCGGGCCGACCCGGCGATGGCCGTGAACTCCGCCGCCGTCCCGGCCGGCACGTCGGTGAGCCGGTACGGCGCGGTCTCGGCCTGCACCGCGATCAGCGACATGTGGTGAGCCACCACGTCGTGCAGCTCGCGGGCGATGCGGGTGCGCTCCTCCAGCACCGCGCGGCGCTCCTGCTCCCGCTCGCTCACCTCGGTCTGCGCGACCAGAGCGCGCCGCGACAGCTGGTTGCGCCGCACCAGGTCACCGAGGATGGCCAGCACCCCCACCGCCACCAGCGTGGCGCCCCGGTTTTCGGCACGGACCAGGGTCAGCACCGGCACCGCCGAGAGTGCCGCCACCCAGATCAGCACCGGCCGGTCCACCCGCGCGGCCACCACCGCGAGGACCGCGATCGCGCCGAGCGCCAGCGGCGGCGTCCACGGCCAGGGCACGTCGTCCGGCGCGTTGAACGTGCACACCAGCAGCGCCAGCATGGTCAGCCGCCAGGCCAGCAGCGGGCGGCGGGGCAGCGCGAGCAGCGGCGCCACGGTCAGCGCCGCGAACAACACCGCGATCGGCGGCGCCAGCCGGCGTTCGTTCTCGACGGCCAGCGTGATGGCGAACAGGCCGAGCGCGGCCAGCA
The DNA here is from genome assembly GCF_042650685.1 of Micromonospora sp. GCM10011542. NCBI lineage: Bacteria > Bacillati > Actinomycetota > Actinomycetes > Micromonosporales > Micromonosporaceae > Micromonospora > Micromonospora sp. GCM10011542. The sequence continues at coordinate 146,165 of NZ_JBHSBO010000020.1, read as the reverse complement.
GCCCGACCGGGGCGGCGTATGGAGCCAGTCGGGGCCACCGGGCCAGCAGCGGTCGGGTGGGCGGAGTGTCCGGGCCGGACACCGTCTGCCGCAGAGCCCGCCACGCCACGTTGATCGGTCGCCGGTTCACCACCGGGAGGCTACGGGCCGGGCCCCGCCCAGGGCATGCCACCAGGGTCTGATCCCGCCCGTCGTACCCCGGTGTGACCCGGCTCCCGTTAGCGCTTACCTGCCGGTAACGCCTAGGCTCCGACGCGTCCGTGCTGACGACTCGCAAGGGGGAACCGTGGCCCGCACCGTGCTGGTGACCGGCGGCAATCGGGGGATCGGCCTGGCCATCGCGCAGGCCTTCGCCAAGCAGGGCGACCGGGTGGCCGTCACCCACCGCAGCGGCGAAGCACCCGAGGGCCTGTTCGGCGTACGCGCCGACGTCACCGACGCCGCCTCCATCGACGCCGCGTTCACGGCGGTGGAGGCCGAGCTGGGGCCGGTCGAGGTGCTGGTCGCCAACGCCGGGATCACCGACGACACGCTGCTGCTGCGGATGTCCGAGGAGCAGTTCACCGGCGTCGTGGATACCAACCTCACCGGCGCGTTCCGGGTCGCCAAGCGGGCCTCCGGGAAGATGCTCCGGGCCAGGTGGGGCCGCATGATCTTCATCTCCTCGGTGGTGGGTCTCTCCGGCGGCGCCGGCCAGGTCAACTACGCCGCCAGCAAGGCCGGGCTGGTCGGCGTGGCCCGCTCGATCACCCGCGAGCTGGGCAGCCGCAACATCACCGCGAACGTGGTGGCGCCCGGTTTCATCGACACGGACATGACCGCCGTGCTGCCCGAGGACCGCAAGGCGGAGATCCGCAAGTCCATCCCGGCCGGTCGGATGGCCAGCCCGGACGAGGTCGCCGCCGTGGTCACCTGGCTGGCCGGGGACACCGCCGGTTACATCTCCGGCGCCGTGATCCCGGTCGACGGCGGCCTCGGCATGGGCCACTGACCAGCGCTTCTCAGACAAGGTACGGAGGAACCCCTGCATGTCCGGACTGCTCGCCGGTAAGCGGCTGCTCGTCACCGGTGTCATCACCGACGCCTCGATCGCCTTCTCGGTGGCGAAGCTCGCCCAGGAGAACGGTGCGCAGGTCGTGCTCACCGGCTTCGGCCGGCTCTCCCTGGTCGAGCGGATCGCCAAGCGGCTGCCCGAGCCCGCGCCGGTGATCGAGCTGGACGTCACCTCCCCGGAGCAGCTCGCCGGGCTGGCCGACAAGGTGCGCGAACACGTCGACGGGCTCGACGGGGTCGTGCACTCGATCGGCTTCGCCCCGCAGAGCTGCCTCGGCGGTGGCTTCCTCGACGCTCCCTGGGAGGACGTGGCCACCGCGCTGCACGTCTCCACGTACTCGTACAAGTCGCTGGCCATGGCGGCGCTGCCGCTGATGTCCGCCGGCGGCGCGGTGGTCGGCCTGACCTTCGACGCCACGAAGGCGTGGCCGGTCTACGACTGGATGGGCGTGGCGAAGGCCGGCCTGGAGTCGGCGTCCCGCTACCTGGCGCTGCACCTGGGCAAGCAGGGCATCCGCAGCAACCTCGTCGCCGCCGGCCCGCTGCGGACCATCGCCGCCAAGTCGATCCCCGGCTTTGACCAGTTCGAGGACGCCTGGACCGAGCGCGCCCCGCTGGGCTGGAGCCTCACCGACCAGGAGCCGGCCGCCCGGGCCTGCCTGGCGCTGCTGTCGGACTGGTTCCCGGCCACCACCGGCGAGATCGTGCACGTCGACGGCGGCTACCACGCCATCGGCGCCTGACGTGTAAGGAAGGGCCCCCTGTTAACGCCTGGTGTAGGGCAGGGGGCCCCTCCTAACAACCGCGGCCTGAACTGGGTCCAGGGGGCGTCGCCGGAGCGTCCGGGGCGACCGGCAAGAATGGGACCCATGTCGTACGACGCGGTGGTGCTGGTGTCCTTCGGCGGCCCGGAGCGGCCCGAGGACGTGATGCCGTTCCTGCAGAACGTCACGCGGGGCCGGGGCGTGCCGGCCGAGCGGCTGGCCGAGGTCGCCGAGCACTACCTGCACTTCGGTGGGGTGTCGCCGATCAACCAGCAGTGCCGCGACCTGCTCGCCGCGATCCGCGCCGACTTCGCCGCCAACGGCCTCGATCTGCCCGTCTACTGGGGCAACCGCAACTGGGACCCGCTGCTCGCCGACACCGTGACCCGGATGCGCGACGACGGCGTCACCCGGGCGCTGGCCTTCGTCACCAGCGCGTACGGCGGCTACTCGTCCTGCCGGCAGTACCAGGAGGACATCGCGGCGGCCCGCGCCGCCGTGGGCGCGGACGCCCCGGTGATCGAGAAGCTGCGCCAGTTCTGGGACCACCCCGGCTTCGTCGAGCCGCACGTCGACGCGGTGCGGGCCGCGCTGGGTCAGCTCGACCCGGCCCGGCGTGACACCACCCGGCTGGTCTTCACCGCCCACTCCATCCCCAGCTCGATGGCGGCCAACGCCGGCCCGCACGGCGGCCGGTACGAGGCGCAACTGCACGAGACCGCCCGGCTGGTGGCCGCGGCCGCCGCACCCGACCTGCCGTACGACCTGGTCTGGCAGAGCCGCTCCGGTCCGCCGCAGGTGCCGTGGCTGGAGCCGGACATCAACGACCATCTCGCCACCCTGGCGGCGGCCGGCACCACCAGCGTGGTGGTCAGCCCGATCGGGTTCGTCTCGGACCACCTGGAGGTGGTCTGGGACCTCGACACCGAGGCGCTGGAGACCGCCAAGCAGCTCGGCCTGGACTTCGTCCGCGCCGGTACCCCCGGCACCGACCCGCGTTTCGTCACGATGGTCCGCGAGCTGGTCACCGAGCGGATCGACCCGGACGGCGCGCGGTTGCGCCGCCGCCTGGGTGAGCTGCCGATGTGGGACAGCTGCCCCACCGTGTGCTGCGTGCCCGCCCGCCGCCCGACGCCCCCCGGAGGCACCGATGCATGACCGCAAGCCCGTGCAGAGCTGGCTGACCGACATGGACGGTGTGCTCGTGCACGAGGGCCAGCCGGTGCCCGGCGCGCCGGAGTTCATCAAGCGGCTACGTTCCTCGGGCAAGCCGTTCCTGGTGCTGACCAACAACTCGATCTACACGCCGCGCGACCTGACGGCCCGGCTCCACCGGATGGGGCTGGACGTGCCGGAGGAGGCGATCTGGTCGTCGGCGCTGGCCACCGCCCAGTTCCTCGGCGACCAGCGGCCGGGCGGCACCGCGTACGTGATCGGGGAGGCCGGGCTCACCACGGCGCTGCACGCGGTCGGCTACGTGCTCACCGACTACGCCCCCGACTACGTGGTGCTGGGGGAGACCCGCACCTACAGCTTCGAGGCGATCACCAAGGCCATCCGGCTGATCGACGGCGGGTCCCGGTTCATCTGCACCAACCCGGACGTGACCGGCCCGTCGGTGGAGGGCGCCCTGCCCGCGGCCGGTTCGGTGGCCGCCATGATCTCCAAGGCGACCGGGGTGGAGCCGTACTTCGTCGGCAAGCCCAACCCGATGATGATGCGCTCGGCGTTGAACACCATCGAGGCGCACTCGGAGAGCACCGCGATGATCGGCGACCGGATGGACACCGACATCCTCTGCGGCCTGGAGGCCGGGCTGGAGACCATCCTGGTGCTCACCGGCATCAGCAGCCGTGCCGAGGCGGAACGCTACCCGTACCGCCCGTCCCGCATCATCAACTCCATCGCCGACCTGCTCGACGAGATCTGACCCGTCGCTCACGATCCGCAGTCGGCAGGTGTCCGCAGGAAGTCGGCCAACACGGGCGCGGATCCGGCGGCGGTCAGCGCAGCACAAGAAGGTCGAGGGCGTCGATCACGGGACCGGATCGGGTCTTCGCCGCCGCGCGTAGCCGCGTCAGCCCGAGGGCGTACTCGTCGTCGGTGATCAGCTGTAGCGGCGTGTGCGCCTGGCGGCGCAGCGTCGTGGCGGCCTGCTGAAGCGACGCGGCGGTCACCTGGGGGACCTGTTCCAGACTCGTCGCGACGAAGCCCGCGGTGGCGAACGCGGCTTCGACGTCAGCGACGCCGGGGTAGGTGTCGAGCACGCGGATGGCTTCCGGGAAGTAGCGGAACAGGGTTATCGCGTGGTGTCGGCCGGCGAACGCGGAGCGGATCAGCACGGGTGCGCCGGGGCGGAGCACCCGCCGCACCTCGTGGGCGGCGGCGTTCAAGTCGGGCACGTGGTGGATGACCGTCGAGATCCAGGCCGCGTCGACGCTGGCGTCGTGCAGCGGGATGTGCGCGGCGTCGCCAGCCAGGACGGGGTGGAACACCGAGCGGGCGCGCATCGCTTCGGACGGCTCCACCGCGACGACCTGGACGCCAGGGAACCAGGTGGTGAAGCTCCGAGCCCAACTGCCGGTGCCGGCACCCAGGTCGAGAATTCGCGCGCCCGGGTGCGGGTCGAGGTGCCGCGTCAGGGCGGTTCGCCATGCGCTCAGTCCGTCGTCGTTGAGGTGGCGGGTCGCCTCGAACGCTTCCGCGTCCGCTGCGTCGTACGCGATGCGAGTCATGTCGATGATCCAACCGGCACGGCGGACAGGCGACAAGCCCTCCGGTGACGCTCGTGGACCAGGGTCAGGCGCGCAGCGGGGCGTTGCAGGCGGCGACCAGCGCCTGCCGGCAGGCGGTGGTGAGCGGGCGCAGCGCTGCGTCGCGCTGCTGCGCCTCGTAGTTGTTGATGGCACCACCCGGCGCGGCGTGACCGGCCAGCGCGAGCACCCGGTCCAGTACGGCGGCGCGGGCGAAGAGCCGGCGCGCGCGTGGGTCGAAGCCGGGCGGCAGGTCGGTGGCGCCGTCCGGGCGGCGGAGCGCCGCCAGCGCACCGGCCAGCTCGGGTCGCCACTGGGCGACGTCCAGTCGGGTCAGCGCGGCGGTGGTCTCGGCGAGCGCGGCGGCCAGTTCGGCCTCCGCCTCGGCGGCGCCGGGCAGCACGAGGGAGGCGGCCGGCGCGTTGGCCGGCAGCGGGTAGACCCGCCAGAGCACCGTCTCGAAGGTGTCCCCGGAGCCGGACGTGTGCTCGCGGACCTGCGGGATCAGCCCCAGCCCACCGGCCACCACCGCCTCACCGGCGACCAGCGCGGCGCCGGCGAAGTCGCCGGGGCCGGGCAGCCCGCGCGGATCGCCGGGTGCGGGCAGCACCAGGCGGATCTCGTCCGGGGAGAGCTTGGCCAGGGTGGGCAGCGCGGCACCCAGCGGGACGTCGGTCCAGGTGCCGGGGGCGTCGGCCACCAGGTGCTCCTCGTCACCGGCGATGGCGTCGGCCACCTCGTCGTAGGGCACCAGCCCGGCGCGCCACGCGCGCACCCAGGCGACGAACCGGCTCGACCGGCGCGGCGTCAGTGTGGCCGCGCCCGCTGTGGGGGTGGACATGCCGAAAGGGTACGTGGTCACCGCCGGCCCTGTCTCGACTGCCGCTCCGGCCGCGCGCTCTGCCCCGGTCAGCGCGCTTTGACCGTCGCATGACGGAGCCCCGACACCTCGGTGGTCGGGGTTTCGTCCTGGCTGTGCGGCGTGGGGAGCCGGTTCCGGCGGGAATGACGCCTGTCCCATCGGGTACGCGAGCATCGCCACGGTTGATCCGACGTTCGAGGAGGGAGCCCGCGATGAGGGGCACAATCTTGACGGGGTTGAAGAAGAAGGCCCGGACGATCATGGCCCGACGCCGCGGCAGCAACACCGTGACGACCACGCCGACCAAGGCGAGAAGGCCCGGCAGGCGTTTCCAGTGAGAGCGTGACCAGGCCGCGACGACACCCCGCCAGTCGCCCGAACGGCGCGGGTTGGTTCAGACACCACGACACGCGGCAAACCTACGGCGAAGCGCCCGCACCCCGACCGGGATGCGGGCGCTTCGCGTACGGCGCCTTGCCGGCGCGCAACGATCGCCGTCCGTACACCTCCCGTTCGCCAGCCACCTCTACCTTTCGCTGGACCGGTGCAATTCCACGCGAAAGGTAGAGCAACATGAGCGCAATTCTCGTCAAGATCACCGTCGAGGTCCTGGCCACCGTGCTGGCGGGCCTCATCGCGACGCTCGCCCGACGGATGCTTCGCACGACCTGATCGACCGGTTCCTCCTGGCCTGGTGCTGGCAGGGCGGCCAGACCGTAGGCACCACACCTCCCGTGGTGCTGGTGAGGGCGGTGTGTCGGTGGGTGTCGGTGAGGGACACGGCGGTTACTTTGATCGACATGGGGCGGCGATACGGCGATGACGTGTTGGCGGGCGACTGGCGGCGGCGGAAGGTCACCCCGGAGGTGGACGCCGAGCCCGACCTGGTGGTCGAGGACGCCGACTCCGGTTTCTGCGGCGCCGTGGTGGGCTTCGAGTCCGGTGCGGTCGTGCTCGAGGACCGCCACGGTCGGCGGCGCAACTTCCCGCTGCTGCCGGCGGCGTTCCTGCTCGACGGCCAGCCCGTGACGCTGCGCCGCCCGACCCGCGCGCCGGTGCCGGCCGCCCGCCGGCGCACCGCGTCCGGCTCGGTGGCGGTGGACAACGTCCGGGCGCAGGTGGCCAAGGCCAGCCGGATCTGGGTGGAGGGCATCCACGACGCCGCCCTGGTCGAGCGGATCTGGGGCGATGACCTGCGCATCGAGGGCGTGGTGGTGGAGCCGCTGGACGGCATCGACGCCCTGGACGCCGAGGTGCGTGACTTCGCACCCGGCCCGACCCGGCGGCTCGGCGTGCTGGTCGACCACCTGGTGCCAGGCAGCAAGGAGAGCCGGATCGTGGCCCGGGTCAACTCGCCGTACGTGCTGGTGACCGGGCACCCGTACGTGGATGTCTGGCAGGCGGTCAAGCCGGCGGCGCTGGGCATAGCGGCGTGGCCGGTGGTGCCACCGGGGCGCCCGTGGAAGGAGGGGGTCTGCGCGGCCCTCGGCGTGGCGGAGCCGGCCGACATGTGGCGGCACATCCTGTCCCGGGTGAACAGCTTCGCCGACGTGGAGACTCCGCTGATCAACGCCATGGAACGGCTGATCGACTTCGTCACCGAGCCGGTGGGTGGCTGAGGTCGGGGCCGGGACGGGGGCGAGCGGTCAGGGGGCCTCGTCGGGGGTACGGGTGAAGACGAAGGTGGCGATGTCGAGTGCGACCGCCCGTCCGGTCCCGTCGCGCAACACCGACAGGATCTCGCCGTTCTCGGGGCCGGAGCGACCCCGCCAGCGGTCCGGCCCCTCGGGGCTGAACCGGCTCACCCGCTCGCCGCGCAGGTGGACCACCAGGTCGCCGGCGGCGGTGTCGCGGGCCACGTCGAGCGGGGTCCCCATCCACCACCAACGGCCGCTGATCTCGGTGATCCCGCTGGGCGGGGGAGCGGCGGTCGGCCGCCAGGGCTGTGGGAATGCCGGCTCGGCGTCCAGCACGGTGGTCAGCAGCCGTTGGCCGAGCCCGCCGATCGCGAAGCCGTACGAGTTGGCGAAGCCGACCACGGCGGTGCGGCTGGGCCGGTGCACCGCGAGTGCGGCGACGTACCCGGGCATCGAGCCGCCGTGCCCGACGTACACCCGCTCGCCGTCGCGGTACAGCTCCAGCCCGAGGCCGTGGCCGCCGGTCCAGGAGTCCAGGTCGCTGATCACCACGGGCGCGCACATCTCGGTCAGCGTCTCGGCGGCGAGCACCGACGGGTCCGGATCGGCGAGGAACGCCGCCCATCGACCGAGGTCCTCGATCGTCGACCAGAGCTGCCCGGCCGGGGCCATCGCGCCGGTGTCGGTGCGCGGTTCCTCGCGCAGCGTGCCGTGCCACGGGTGGACGACGTAGCCGCGGGCGAACGGCTCGGCGGCCGCGTACGTGGTGCGGCGCATCCCCAGCGGGGCGAGGATCCGCTCGGCGAGCAGATCTGCCCAGCTCGTGCCGGTGAGTCGTTCGAGCATCCCGCCGAGCAGCCCGTACGCCAGGTTCGAGTAGTGGTAGCCGGCGTGCGGCGGGTAGGCGATCTTGCTGGCGGACACCCCGGTCAGCAGGGTGCCCAGGTCGACGCCCTCGGTCCGCTCCCACCACTCGCCCTCGGGTTCGCGCTGCATGCCGCTGGCGTGCCCGAGTAGCTGGCGCAGGGTGAGCGTGCCGACGCCGGTGTCGGGCAGGTGCCGCTCCAGCGGGTCGTCCAGGGCCAGCCGGCCGGCGTCGCGCAACTGCAGGACCAGGCTGGCCGTCATCGTCTTGCTGATCGAACCGAGCCGGTACTGCAGGTCGGCGTGCGGGCGCGAGTGCTCCCCGGCGGTGGCCAGGTGCGTCAGCGCGCCGTCGCGGATCACCCCCATGACCAGCGACGGGACGCGGCCGGTGGACTGTGCCTGCGCGATCAGGAGGTCGACCTGGCGGGCGGTTTCGGGCAGCAGGGACAACGGGCTCTCCTCGCTCGGGCGGCCGGGACCGGACCGCCGGTGGCGGGGCCGGCGGGTGCCGCCGAGCCTACTGATGATCACGGGACAGCCGCGCGTGCATTGTCGTGTCACGATTGAAGGGTGGACCCCGTGGTGTGGATCGTGTTGGGTGTGCTGCTGGCGGTCGCCGAGATCTTCACGACGACGCTTTTCCTGATCATGTTCGCGGCCGGCGCGTTCGCCGCCGCCGGAGCCGCCGCGCTCGGTGCGCCGGCGGCGGTGCAGGCGCTGGTCTTCGCGGTGGTGTCGGCGCTCAGCCTGGTGGTGGTGCGGCCGGTGATCCGGCGGCACCAGCGCACGGCGTTGGAGAGCGGCGAGCAGCCGTTCGGCGTGGAGGCCATCGAGGGCTCCACGGCACTGGTGCTGGAGCGGGTGGACGCCGAGCACGGCCTCGTCAAGATCGACGGTGAGCTGTGGAGCGCCCGGCCGTACGACGTGACGCAGTCCTTCGAGCCTGGTCAACGGGTGCGGGTGATTAAGGTCCGGGGTGCGACCGCCCTGGTCTGGCAGGACGACATTTCTTCCGCCGGCGAGCTGCCGGAAGCGAGAGGGTGAACGTAATGACGGTCATAGGCGTGCTGGTGCTCGCGGTGGCGTTGATCGCCGTGGTGACGCTGGCCAAGGCGGTGCGGATCGTGCCGCAGCAGCGCCAGGACGTGGTCGAACGGCTCGGCAAGTACAAGCGCACCCTCAACCCCGGCCTCAACCTGCTGGTGCCGTTCATCGACGCGGTGCGTACCAAGGTCGACATGCGGGAGCAGGTGGTGAGCTTCCCGCCGCAGCCGGTGATCACCTCCGACAACCTGGTCGTCTCGATCGACACGGTCCTCTACTTCAAGGTGGTCGACGCGGTCCGGGCGACGTACGAGATTTCGAGCTTCCTCCAGGCCATCGAGCAGCTGACCGTCACGACGCTGCGTAACGTGATCGGTTCCCTGGATCTGGAGCGGGCGTTGACCAGCCGGGACGAGATCAACCGCCACCTCTCCGGGGTGCTGGACGAGACCACCGGCCGCTGGGGCATCAAGGTGACCCGGGTCGAGATCAAGGCGATCGAGCCGCCGGCCAGCATCCGCGACTCGATGGAGAAGCAGATGCGCGCCGAGCGGGACCGGCGGGCGGCGATCCTCACGGCCGAGGGCCACAAGCAGTCGCAGATCCTCACCGCCGAGGGCGAGAAGCAGTCCGCGGTGCTGCGCGCCGACGGTGACCGGCAGGCCCGGATCCTGCAGGCCGAGGGTCAGGCCAAGGCCATCCGCACCGTCTTCGACGCGATCCACCAGGCCAACCCGAGCCAGAAGGTGCTCGCCTACCAGTACCTGCAGGCCCTGCCGCAGATCGCCCAGGGCAGCGCCAACAAGGTCTGGATCGTCCCGGCCGAGTTGACCAAGGCCCTGGAGGGGATGGGCGGCGCGCTCGGCGGGTTGAGCCAGATGGTGGGCGACCTGCCCGCGCCGGAGGCGGCCGACCACGCCAGCCAGGTGGAGCGCGAGGCCGCGGAGGCCGCCCGGGCTGCGGCGGCCGCGGCCCAGCAGATCCACGACGAGGTACGCGTCGCCGAGGCGCAGGCCACCGGCGGCACGAAGCCGGCGGGGCTGCCGGCGCCGGAGCCGGTTTCCCCGGAGAGCCTGGTGAACGACCCGGCCGACCAGCGCGAACGCGGCTGATCCAGCGCACCGGCCACCCGGCCGGCTAAATGCGAGAAAGACTCATGGGGCGCTCCGGTGCCTGCCACGATCGGTCCTAGGACGGGTGGTGACCAGGCAATCGGGGCGCCCCGGCGCGTCGAGCACCGCTCGCAGACGAGCGAGGTGACGCATGAAGGATCCGGCGAATCGGATTTGGTCCTCGGCCCCGGTGCCCGGCGCGCACGACCCGGCCGGCCCGCTGGGCTCCCGGCGCAGCGGTGGAGGGTTCGGCGTACTGCCGTTCGTCGGCGACCCGGCCCCGGCCGGGCCAGCCACCAACGCCAGTTGGGCCTGGTCGATCCGCCGGTTCGCCCGGGCTGCGGTGTGGCTGCTGCCCGCGTACGCCCTCCTGTACGGCGCGGTGGCGATGGCCAGCGACGGTGGAGTGGGCAACGACCCGTACCCGGCCGACGGCCAGGCGGTCTACCTGATCGGTTGGGTGGCCGCGGTCTGGCTCGGTCTGCTGGCGCTGCTGGCACTCACCGGCCTGCTGGCCGCGACCCGCAGTCGCCGGGTGGCCGCCGCCGGGCTGCTGGTCAGCATCGCCGGTACCGTGCTCATGCTGCCCTTCGCCGGTCTGGCCGAGCAGACCCCGGTCTTCGGCACCACCGCGCGCTCGCTGGTCCTGGTCGGCGCCACCTGCTACAGCGTGGGCTGGTTCCTCACCGGGTGGGCGGTGGCCCGCTCCGGCGCCTTCAGTCTCGGCGACGGAGTCATGCTGATCATCGCCGCGCCGCTGCTCGGCCTCGGCGGCGCGCTGATCGGCTCGTTGCAGACCTTCGGCGCGATCTTCGTGCTGATCGCCGGCATCGGCATCGGCTACCGCTCGGGACGCCTGATGCCCCGCGAAACCGCCCGCGATGCCGCCAGCGCCAGCCTGGCCACCCCAGCGCCCTGACCCACCCGACGGCAGAGGGCCGGGACGAGGCAGACCGGGGCGCACGGTGGGGAAGTGCTGGTGGGGGGCCGTGAAGTTGCTGACAATCCGGCTCCGGGGGTGGTCGGTTGGCGGCTTTCGTGGCAATCCTGGGGACCATGGCCGCCCCCCGCTCGCCGCTGTCGCGGCTGTTCACCGTGCTGCTCGCCGGCTTGCTGGCCGGGCTCGCCCTGGCCTTGGCCGCGCTGCCGGGCAACCTGCTGCTCGGGTTCGCCGCGCGCTCCGCGATCGGGACGTACGCGGCGCTGCCCGCCGCGCTGCGCACGCCGGCCACCCCGCAGCGCTCGTACCTCTACGCCAACGACGGCAAGACGTTGATCACCACGTTCTACGACGTGAACCGCACCGACGTGGCGCTGTCCGAGGTCGCCCCGGTGATGCGGCAGGCGATCGTCGCGGCGGAGGACCGGCGGTTCTACTCGCACGGCGGCGCTGACCTGCGCGGATTGGCCCGCGCGCTGGTGGCGAACGTCAAGGGCGGCGGCACCGAGCAGGGCGGCTCGACGCTGACCATGCAGTACGTCCGCAACGTGCTCAAGACCGACCCGACCCGCACCCCCGAGGAGCGCGCCGCCGCCACCGACCAGACCGTCGGGCGCAAGCTCCAGGAGATCCGGTACGCGAGCGCGCTGGAGCAGAGCCTCGGCAAGGACGAGATCCTGGGCCGGTACCTGAACATCGCCTACTTCGGCTCCGGCGCGTACGGCGTCGCGGCGGCCAGCCAGCGCTACTTCGGCAAGGCCCCCGCGCAGCTCACCCTGGCCGAGGCGGCCCTGCTCGCCGGGCTGGTGCAGTCACCCGACGCGTACAGCCCGATCGACGGGGACTCCGCCGCCGCGTTGGAGCGCCGGTCGTACGTGCTGGACTCGATGGTGGCGACCGGGGCGATCACGGCCGCCCAGGGCGCGCAGGCCAAGGCGGAGCCGCTGGCCCTGCACCCCACCGCGCAGCCCAACGGCTGCATCTCGGTCGCGCAGGGCCACGACGACTGGGGTTACTTCTGCGACTATCTGCGCCAGTGGTGGCTGGCCCAGCCGGCCTTCGGGGCCACCGTGGCGGAGCGCGAGCAGGCGCTGCGCGCGGGCGGCTACACCGTGATCACCTCACTTGACCCGCAGGTCCAGGCCACCGCGCAGCAGCAGGCCACCAAGGTCTACGGATACGACAACAAGCGCGCCCTGCCGATCGCCGCCGTCGAGCCGGGCACCGGGCGGGTGCTCGCGATGGCCGTCAACCGGCACTACAGCCTGGCCGACAACCCGGCCGGGCAGTCCAACTACCCGAACACCGTCAACCCGCTGATCTCCGGCGGCGCCAGCGTCGACGGGTACCAGGCCGGCTCGACGTTCAAGCTGTTCACCATGCTCGCCGCGCTGGAGTCGGGCCGTACCCTCTCCACCGGCTTCGACGCGCCGGCCAAGCTGCCCACCCGCTACGCCGCCGAGGGCCCGGGCAGCTGCGACGGCAAGTGGTGCCCGGCCAACGCCAACCCGGAGTGGATGGACGGCTACCGGATGATGTGGGACGGCTTCGGCCGTTCCGTGAACACCTACTTCGTCTGGCTGGCCGAGCAGGTCGGCCAGGACAAGGTGGTGCAGATGGCGCAGCGGCTGGGCATCACCTTCCGGGCCGACTCGGACGCCGCCTTCGCCAAGGACAACGCCGCCAACTGGGGCTCGTTCACCCTCGGCGTGGCCGCCACCACCCCGCTGGACCTGGCCAACGCGTACGCCACGGTGGCCGCCGAGGGCACCTACTGCACTCCGCAGCCGGTGGTGTCGGTGAGCGCCGCGAACGGCGAGAAGGTGCCGGTCGGCCAGCCCGCCTGCAAGCGCGTACTGGACGCCGACGTGGCCCGCGCCGCCACCGACGCGGCCCGCTGCCCGGTCGGCCAGCAGTCGCCGTACGGGCAGTGCAACGGCGGCACCGCCACCGGGGTGAACGGCATCCTCGACGGCCGCCCGGTGGCCGGCAAGACCGGTAGCTCGGAGGAGAACGCCACGGAGACCTTCGTCGGCTTCACCCCGCAGGTGGCGGTGGCCGGCATCGCCGCCAACCCCGACGACCCGACCGACTCGGTGGGTTCGGCCGTGCAGACCAAGGTGATCGACGCGGTCGCCCGGGTCATCGCCACCGCCGTCAAGGGCCAGCCGGAGAAGGCGTTCACCGCCCCCAGCCGCGAGCTGGCCGGCGAACCCCGCCGCCCGGTCGAGCGCGCCCCGGTCGTACCGGACCGGCGCCAGACCCGGGAAGACCCGCTGACCAGGCTCCAGCGCTGGCTGGACCGCCGCGGCTGACCCCGGTCAGCGGAAGCGCGGGTCGGCCCAGTCGACGAAGCGGGTGAACAGGGCCTGCGGGCGCGGGGTGTCGTAGGGGTTCAGCGTGTAGAGGTCCCGCGCCGCCTTGGCGAACACACCGGCCAGCAGGATGTAGAGCGGCACCCGGTCCGGCTCGTACCGCGCCCGCAGCAGCAGCCGGGCCACCGCGCACGGCCACGGATCGCCGCAGCCGGCGCACACCCAGAGCGGCTGCAACGGCCGGTGCGGCGCCAGCCACGCCGGCAGGTCGCCGGCCGCCGACGGCCGGCCCCCACCCGGGGGTACGCGGGCAGCCTCGTCACGCCGGCCTGTCTCCTCGCACGGGTCCATCGGGTTCACCAGGTCTCCTCTCCACGGGGTTGCGGTGCGCTTCACAGTCTGGTGATGGCGGCACTACGCTCGGAAGCTTCCGCAGGTGGGCGGGGAGGCCCGGACCGGCACCCGAGAGTGCCCCGGAGCCGACCCCGCCGGCCGTAGAGGAGGTGGAGAGCCGGTGAGCGTGTCGGCCTCGGAGTTCCTGGTCCGCGAGCTGCGCCGGCAGCGCACCCTGGCCGGGCTCACCCAGGACGAGCTGGGCGAACGGGCGCACTTCTCCGGCAAGCAGGTCAGCGCAGTCGAGCTGGGCACCCGCCCACCCCGCGAGGACTACCTCGCCGCCGTGGACCGGGCACTGGACACCGGCGGGCTCTTCGTGCGGCTCTGGGCCGACCTGGTCAAGGACGACGCCGCCCCGGTCTGGCTGCGCGAGTGGATCGAATTCGAACGCGAAGCCGTCCTCCTCCGCTGGTACGAGCCGCTGTATGTCCCCGGGCTCCTGCAGACGGAGGACTACGCGCGGGCCACACTGGCCGGTGGGCGGTTCACCGCCGAGGAGATCGACCAGGCCGTCGCGTCACGCCTCGAACGTCAGGCGATCCTGATCCGGTCGAAGCCCCCGCAGTTCGTGGCGGTGTTCGACGAGGCCGTGATCCGCCGGCCGGTCGACCGGCCGGGGTTGATGGCCGCCCAGCTCGCCAAGCTCGTGGAACTGGCCGAGCTGGACCACGTGCAGGTGCAGGTCGTGCCGGCTGACACCGGGATGTACCTGGGCATGGCCGGTCAGTTCATCATCGCCGAGCTGCCCGACGGCGAACGGGTGGCGCACGCCGACAACCAGCTCACCGCGCAGATCGTGGAGCAGGCGGCCGACGTTGCTAGGCTGTCGGGCACCTGGGAGATCGTGCGGAACGAAGCACTCTCCCGGCGGCAGTCACTCGATCTGATCAAGGAAGTGGCGAAGACATGGACCTGACGGGTGCCCACTGGCGCAAGTCGAGCCGGTCCGGCGGCAACGGCGGCTCCTGCGTGGAGGTCGCGGAGAATCTGCCCGGGGTGGTGCTGGTCCGCGACAGCAAGGACCGCTCGGGCGGCACACTCACCTTCGACCCATCCGCGTGGCGGGCCTTCGTCAGCTTCGCGCGCCAGCGCTGAGCTGGGCAGTGCCCCGGTACCTCTGACGAGTCAGCGCCAGCAGCGCTGCTCAAGCGGTGCGGGTGGTGTCGTCAACGTTCGAGGCGCCGTGCCGGGCCGCCGTCGCACGCAGCGCTGCCATCAGGGCGTAGCCGGGATAGTCGGTGAGCGTGGGGTAGCGCCGCCGGTGGTAACAGTCCCAGTAGCTGGCGACCTGCTGGCCGGTCAGCGCCACGAAGGCCGGGTTCTCGGCGGCGAATCGCCCGTAGACGGCGGCCGTGGGGCTGTGGGGAACGGCCAGTTCCGGGGCGAGCGCCCGTTGGATGACCAACAGGATGTCGTCCACGTATTCGCCCACCAACCGCACCACGAACGGTGCCACCCACGGTTGGATCAGGGCGATGACCTGCTCCAGCCGCCGCTGCCGGACCCGGCCGTCGTGGTGCCGCGTGTACAGGCAGTCCAGGACCGCACGCTGGGTGGCAGTCAGCGCCGTCTGTGCGGCAACCGACGGCTCGTCGGAGTAGATCCGATAGGGGATCGACACGGGCTCGCCATCGACCAGCACACGGAACGGCGACACCGGCGGACTCTGTGTCGGCGGCATGACCGCCAACGCCTTCCGCACGTCGTCACGCAGACGCTGCGGGAAAGCCGCCTCCAAGGCTGCTGTGCCGTCCGTCTTCGGGGTCGGGATGTGCATGGCCGATCTTAGATTGGCCAGCCGGCCGGGAAATTCCCCGGAAAAGTTCGCGGACGGTGTCGGATGACGGGATGCGGCTCCGACCACCTGGCGAGAGCGCCCGACGGGGGCGCTTCGGCACCGCGAGGAGCAGGGTCATGCGCAAGGTCGTCTACTACGTGCACCAGTCGGTCGACGGTTTCATCGAGGGGCCGAACGGCGAGTTCGACTGGCCGGTGATGGGGCCGGAGCTGTCCGCGTACTCCTTCGGGTTGAACGACCGGGCCGACGCGTTCGTCTACGGACGCAAGGTCTGGGAGCTGATGTCCTACTACTGGCCGCAGGCCGAGTCGATGTCCGACGACCCGCACGACCTGCGGTTCGCGCCGATCTGGCGGGCGAAGCCCAAGATCGTGGTGTCCCGGACGCTCACCGAGGCGGGCTGGAACGCCCGGGTCGTTGGTGGCGGTGACCTGGCCGGGGAGATCGCCGCGCTCAAGCGGGAGCCGGGCAAGGACCTGCTGCTCACCGGCGGTTCGAACCTCGCCGGGTCGCTGACCGAGCTGGGCCTGATCGACGAGTACCACCTGGTGGTGCACCCGGTGGTGCTCGGCGGCGGCAAGCCGGTCTTCTTCGCCAAGGACCGGTTCGACCTGCGGCTGGCGGAGACGCGGACCTTCGACTCCCGCTCGGTGCTGCTGCGCTTCCACCGCGAGAGCTGACGGTGACCGGGCCGCCGGCGGGGCCCGCCACCGGGTCAGCCCTGCCGGCGCCGCGGCCGGTAGCTGCTGATGGTGGCGGGCAGGCCCCGCCGGATGATGCCGGCCCAGTCGGTGTCGCCGCGCAGCACCGCCGCCGCGGTGTTGCGCGCCTGCTCCAGGGTGAAGTGCGGGGGCAGCATCAGCTCGGCCGGATCCACCAGCGCGTTGATCACCACGGGCCGGTCGGCGGCGAGGGCCCGGTCCCAGACGCCGGGCACCTGGTCGGGCGAGTCGACCAGCTCGCCGTGCAGCCCGAGCACCTGCGCCCACTGGTGGTAGCCGATGTCCGGCAGTTGCTGGCTGTCCGGGAACATCGGCGTCCCCTCGCTGGTGCGCTGCTCCCAGCTGACGAACGCCAGGTCCCGGTTGTTGAGCACCAGCACCACGAACCGCGGGTCCGCCCAACTGCGCCAGTACTTGGCCACCGTGATCAGCTCGTTGACACCGTTCATCTGCATCGCACCGTCGCCGATCAGTGCGACCAGCGGGCGGTCCGGGTGGGCGAACTTGGCGCCCAGCGCGTACGGCATCGCGCCGCCCATGGACAGCAGAGTGCCGGAGAGGCTGGCCAGCATCCCCGGCCGGACCTGGAGGTGCCGGGCGTACCAGGCGGTCGAGGTGCCGCAGTCCACCGAGATCATCACGTCGTCGGGCAACCGCTCGTTGAGCGTGTGGAACAGCAGTTGCGGGTTCACCGGGTCGGCGGCCTGCTCGGCCAGGTCCCGCTGCGTCCGCCGCCACGCCGAGGTCTCCTCGGCGACCTCCACCCGCCAGGCGGTCGGCCCGGGGCCCGGGCCCAGCTCGCGCAGCAGCGCCCGCAGGGTGGGGCCGGCGTCGCCGGTCAGGTTCACCTCGGTCGGGTAGCGCAGCCCGAGCTGTGTGCCGTCCACGTCGATCTGCACCGCGCGGGCCTGTCCCGCCGGTGGGTAGAACTCGGAGTACGGCATGTTGCTGCCGACGATCAGCAACCGGTCGCAACCGTTCATCAGGTGCCAGCTGGGCCGGGTGCCGAGCAGACCGATCGCACCGGTCACCCAGGGTTCGCGATGGTCGACGGTGGTGAAGCCGAGCAGCGCGGTCGCCACCCCCGCCCCGAGGCGCTCGGCGATCTCGCGGACCTCCTGCTCCGCGCCGATCGCGCCCTGCCCGACCAGCATCGCCACCCGCTGCCCGCCGCGCAGCACGTCGGCGGCCCGGCGCACGTCCGCCTCGGGCGGCACGGTGGTCATGGTGCTGGGCACGTTGCTGGTCTGGTAGTAACCGTGCGCGTGCGGCGGGTCGGGAACGGCCGGCTCGTCCTGGAGGTCCAGGGGGAGGACCAGGGCGGTGACGGTACGCCGGGCCAGCGCGGTGCGGCAGGCCCGGTCGACCAGGTGTCGTACCTGCGCCGGGTGGTCGAGCTGGGCCAGGAACGCCGCGGCGACGTCCTTGTAGAGGGCGAGCAGGTCGACCTCCTGGTAGTAGCCGCCGCCCTCGGCGGTCACCGCCGTGTGCCCGACCAGAGCGATCACCGGTTGGTGGTCCAGCTTGGCGTCGTAGAGACCGTTGAGCAGGTGGATGGCGCCCGGCCCGCTGGTGACCAACGCGCAGCCCAGCGGTCCGCCGCCGTACTTGACGTGCGCCGAGGCGGCGAAGCCGGCGGTCTCCTCGTGCCGGACCTGGATGAACTGGGCCCGCTCGTTGGTGCGCTGCAGTGCCGAGGTGAGCCCGTTGATGCCGTCACCGGGATAGCCGAAGTAGCGGTGCACACTCCAGCTGAACAGGCGGGCGACGATGTGGTCCGCGACGGTGGCGTGCCGGGGCAGCGCGCCCGGTTCGCCCGGCGCGGTGCGGTCTGCGGTCACCTGGCTGGTCCTTCCCGTCCGGTCCGATGCTCCGCGCCGCCATTCCCGTTCTTTTTCGGACAAAACACCACGTCGGGCGGCGGCCGGACCGGGCCGGGAGGGGCCGGCGGTACGTCCGGCAGAATCGTCGGGTGCCCGTCCACCAGATCACCGACCCCGACGACGACCGGATCGCCGACTACCGCGCGCTGACCGACGTCGAGCTGCGCACCCGCTGGGAACCGCCGCACGGCCTGTTCATCGCCGAGGGAGAGCTGGTGCTGCGCCGGGCGCTGCGCGCCGGCTACCCGGCCCGGTCGTACCTGGTCGACGCCAAGCGGGTCGACCAGCTCGCCGACCTGGACACCGGCGACGCACCGGTCTACGCGGCCACCCCGGACGTGCTGGAACGGGCCACCGGATTCCACGTACACCGGGGAGTGCTGGCGTCGTTCCGACGCCGGCCTCTGCCGACGGCCGCCGAGGTGCTCACCACCGCGCGCCGCATCGTGATCCTGGAGGACGTCAACAACCACACCAACCTGGGCGCGATCTTCCGGGGCGCCGCCGCGCTCGGCATCGACGCCGTGCTGCTCTCGCCGACCTGCGCCGACCCGCTCTACCGGCGCAGCGTCCGGGTCAGCATGGGCGAGGTGTTCGCCATTCCGTACGCGAAGCTGGAGCCCTGGCCGGGCGGCCTGGACCAGGTCCGCGCGGCCGGCTTAACCGTGCTGGCGCTGACTCCGGCGCCGGACGCGCTGCCGATCCAGCGGCTTGCCCCGGCGCAGCGGGCCCGGGCGGCGCTGCTCTTCGGCGCCGAGGGGGCCGGCCTGACCGGGGCGGCGCAGAGCGCCAGCGACGTCCGGGTACGCCTGCCGATGCGGCGCGGGGTGGACTCGCTGAACGTGGCCGCCGCGGCGGCCGTGGCGTTCTGGGAACTGGGGCGCGACGACCCGCTGTGAGACGACGGTCGCCTTCGCGCACGCCGGCGGTTGTCGAGTTCGGGTGTCACGGAGGGTAGCGTGTCGGCCGTGTTCCCTACCGTCCGTGAGGTCCTCGGCCTGGACCCGGTCCGCCACGGCGCACCCCGCGTGGTCGCCGGCGAGGCCGCGCTGGACCGGCCGGTCCGGTGGGTGCACGTCGCCGAGGTGCCGGACATCGCCACCCTGCTCGGCGGCGGCGAACTGGTGCTCACCACCGGCATCGGGCTGCCGGCCGACGACGCCGGCCTGCGCGCGTTCATCGGCGACCTGGCCGACGTCGGCGTCTCCGGTCTCGTCGTCGAGCTGGGCCGCCGGTACGTCAGCGGCGTACCCCGGGTGATGGTCGCCACCGCCGAGCGACGTGGCCTGCCCCTGGTCGAGCTGCGCCGGGCCACGCCGTTCGTCCGGATCACCGAGGCGGTGCACGCGCTCATCATCGACGCGCAGCTCACCGAACTGCGCGCCACCGAGGAGATCCACCAGCGGTTCACCGACCTCTCCGTCGAGGGCGCCGACGCCGCCGAGGTGATCCGGCAGGCCGCCGAGCTGTCCGGCTGCCCGGTGGTGCTGGAGAACCTGTCGCGCCAGGTGCTCGGGTACGACCCGGCGGGGGAGAGCGCCGAACTGCTGCTGGACGGCTGGGAACAGCACTCCCGGCGGATCCGGCCGGCCGGACGGACCGCGTACGACGCCGACAGCGGCTGGCTGGTCACCGTGGTCGGCGCCCGGGGGCAGGACTGGGGACGGCTGCTGCTGCGCTGGCCCGCCGACGGTGCGGTGTCCGCCCTGCGGGGGGCCGATCCGGCTCCGGTCGGCAGCGCGTCGTCCGCCCGCCGCGGCGGCGATCGGTTGCCGGCCGGCGTGGGTGCCCCGCCGCCCGAGAACGGGCCGCCGACCCGCTTGACCATCCTGGTCGAGAGGGCCGCCTCCACCCTGGCGCTGGGCCGGCTGATCCGACGCGACGCCGAGGGGTTGGAACGGCAGATCCACCGCACGCTGCTCACCGCGCTGCTGGACCACTCCCGGCCGGTGGACGAGGTGGCGTTGCGGGCCAAGGCGCTCGGCGTGGTGGTGGATCGCCGACACCTGGTCGGCGTGATGGTCCGGCACCGGGCCGACGACCCGGCGGGGGAGGCCGGCCCGGAGGCCGGCCCGGCCCGGCTGCGGGACCTGTCCGAGGCGGTCGGCCAGGCCCTGCGCGAGGCCAAGCTGACCGCCCTCACCAGCGCGGTCGACGACAACTCCGTCGGGGCCCTGCTCGCCCTGCCCGACCCGACCGCCGAGGACCGGGCGCTGGCCGCGTTCGCCGCGGCGTTACGGCGGATCCGCCTCGAAGCCGGCGCGGCCCGTGCGGTGGGTGAGCCGAGCGCGGTGATCGTGGCGGCCGGTTCCGGGGTGGGCAACCTGCGGGAGGCGCGGCGGTCGCTGGTCGAGGCCCGGCAGATCGTCGAGGCGGCCCGCCGGGACCGGCGGGACCTGCCGATCTTCCGGCTGCCGCACGTCGGGCTCGCCGGCCTGCTGCACCTGCTGCGCGACGAGCCCCGGTTGCAGACCTTCGTCGAGCGCGAACTCGGCGCGCTGCTGGAGTACGACGCCCGGCACCCCCGGGAGCAGTTGCTCGGCACCCTGCGCGCGTACCTGGAGCAGGGCCGCAACAAGTCGGCCGGCGCCGCCGCCGCGCACCTGTCCCGGCCGGCCTTCTACGAGCGCCTGGCCCGCATCGCCCGCATCCTCGACGTCGACCTCGACTCCGTGGAAGCCTGCCTCTCCCTCCACGTGGCCCTCCTGGCCCTCGACGCCGTCCGCACCCCCTGACCCCGCCCCGCCCGGGGCGGGGCGGGACCGGGTTAGGGGGGTCAGGTGAGGGTGGTCAGGGCTTTGGCGTAGGTGGGCGGGATGTGGTTGGGGCCGCCGGGGGTGAAGACGTCGGAGGTGGCCACGGCCGACCAGGCCGTCTCCGGGACGGCGTCGACCAGGGCCAGGATGACCGGGGCGTCGCGCCACTGGTCCTGCTCGGCCAGCAGACCCAGGGCCACCACCGACTCCTCCACCTCGCCGACGCACTCGAACGGCTTGTGCCCGTCGACGCCGAGCAGTTCGCGGTAGCCGGGGATCTGGTCCGGGTCGGCGAGCAGGTCACCGCCGAAGATGTGGACGATCCGCTCCCGCGGCATGAACGGCGCCATGGCCAGGAACACGAACCGGCACTTCGGGCAGTCGCGGCACCACCGCTCGCTCGCGTCGCGCAGCTTGAACGCGGCGTTGCAGCTGGTCACCACGTCGTCGTAGCGGGTGAACTCGGCGAACAGCTTGGCGATGTGCAGCTCGGACAGCGAGCGCAGCAGCGAGAAGTACGGCTCGGTGAGGCCGGCGTGCTCGGCCAGCGCGGCCCGCAGCAGCCCCTCGGCCGCGACCCCCTTCGACCACTGGTGGTTGATCTCGTGACCGTTCCAGATCAGGTTCGGGTCGGAGGCGGAGCGCTCGTTGGACATCACCACCGGCCCGAGCCCGTGCAGCACCGCGGTGGCCACCGCGATGAGCGAGTTGATCGCGGTGACCGGGATGTGCCCGTTGAGCGCGCCGGCCGCGTTCAGGTCGAACAGCACCGGGTCGATCCGTCGCCGGGCCGCGAGGGGGGTCAGCCCGGACGCCTCGTTCACCGAGACGATCACGTGGTTGGGGTTGACCGAGAACGGCACCGGGTCCAGGCCGGCCCGGCGCAGCGCCTCCAGGCTGACGATGGAGTCCTTGCCGCCGCCGACGGCGGAGAGCGGGCGCCGGTCGGAGTCGTCGTACACGCGGGGCGGCTCCGGCGAGCCGGACGGCACCTCCGGACGCAGCTCCAGCACGTGCGGCAGCTGGTTGCGGTACGCGTACTCCGCCAGGCCCTGGGTGTAGACGGCGGTGACGTACTCGACGGCGGCCGCGCCCAGCGGCGCCGGCAGCACCAGCCGGTGCGGCGCGGCGGCCTTGTAGTAGCTGACCCCGGCGACCAGGTGCAGCAGTTCCAGGACCCGGTTGAGGGTGGCCACCGTCTCGTCCGACGGCGGCTCGGCGGGCAGCGGAAGCGTGATCACCTCGGTGAACCGCTGTTCGCCCGCCGGACCGGTCAGGGCGTAGTCGAATAACGCCTCGCCGGTGGCGAAGTCGATCGAGTAGGACGGAAAAGTGAAGGCGTCCATCCGCCGGAGCTGCTCGTTGGGCACACGCCATACTAGGCCCTGGTTCGTCCGGCCGTGTCCGGCTGCGTCGGACCGTGCCCGCCGAACGCCGCCGGAAGCATCGAGGAGAGCCTGTGCGCCTGTCTGACCTGCGCGGACGTACCGTCGCCGTCTGGGGGACCGGCCGGGAGGGTCGGGCCGCGGTGACCGCCATCGCCGCGCACGGCCCGGCCGAGCTGGTCGCCGTCGACGACAGCGCCAACTTCCTCTCGTTGCCCTGGGACGGGCCGCTGGCCGAGGCGGCCCCCCTGGTCACCGGCGAGGCCGGTTTCGACCGGCTGGCCGCCGCCGACGTGGTGGTCCGCTCGCCGGGCGTGCCGCAGACCCACCCCTGGCTGGTCGAGCTGCGCCGGCGCGGCGCCACCGTCACCCAGGGCACCGCGCTGTGGATGGCCGACCACGCCGAGCGGACCGTCGGCGTCACCGGCAGCAAGGGCAAGAGCACCACGTCCAGCCTGATCAGTCACCTGCTCACCGCGGTGGGCCGGCCCAACGTCTTCGGCGGCAACATCGGCGTACCCACCCTGGACCTGCCGGAGGCGCCGCTGTACGTGCTGGAACTCTCCAGCTACCAGTGCAGCGACCTGACCGACTCACCCCGGGTCGCCGTCGTCACCGCGCTCTTCCCCGAGCACCTGGACGCGCACGGCGGTGAGCGCGAGTACTACCGGGACAAGCTCAACCTGATCGCGCACGATCCGAAGACGATCGTGGTCAACGGTGCCGACCCCCGGCTGGCCGCCGAGCTGGCCGACCGTCCGGCGGTCCGCGCCGGGCGTCCGGACACCACGCACGTGACCACCGGCCCGGACGGCACGCCGTGGTTCCACCTCGGCGACCAGCCGCTGTTCCCCCGCGCCGTGCTGCCCCTGGTCGGCCGGCACAACGAGGGCAACCTCTGCGTCGCCCTCGCCGTGCTCGACGCGCTCGGCGTCGACGTGCTGGCCGCGAAGGACACCCTGGCCGTCGCCGTCGCCGAGTTCCAGGGGCTGGCCCACCGGCTCACCGAGATCGCCGACCCGTCCGGGCTGACCTTCGTCGACGACACCCTGGCCACCAGCCCGTACGCGGCCATGCACGCCATCGACGCGTACGAGGGACGGCCGTTGACGGTGATCGTCGGAGGCAACGACCGGGGAGTGGACTACGCGCCGCTGGCCGAGCACCTGGCCGAGCGGGAGCTGACCGTGATCGGCATCCCGGACAGCGGTCCCCGGATCGTCGAAGCGCTCACCAACCTGCCCAAGGTGCGAACCGAACTGGTCGACGACCTGGTGGAAGCGGTACGTCTGTCCCGGGACCTGACCCCGCCCGGCGGGGTGGTGCTGCTGTCGCCGGCCGCGCCGAGCTACGGCCGGTTCCGCAACTACGAGCACCGCTCCGAGGTCTTCGCCCAGGCCGTCGCCGACACCGCCGGGGCCTGACCCGCTGACACCGCGCTCGCCGGTCGCCGGCGGGCGGCCGGTCAGCGTGCGGGGAGCTGGTCGTGCAGGGCGCGCATCGAGCGGATGGCTGAGCGGATCTCCTGCAGGTAGCGGCCCGGGCTCAGCGTCGGCTCCGGCAGTCGGGCCAGATCCTCGAGGGTGGCGTCCACCCCGACCGTCTCGATGCCGCAGCCGTACGGCACGGCCAGCGTGCGCAGCGCGTCGCAGTGCTGGAACGGCACGTAGATCGGCGCGGTCACCAGCAGCACCGGGTCGATGGGGGCGAGGCGGACGTGCCCGGCCCAGAACCGCTGGGTGTCCGCCGTGTGCGCCCGCCGCCGCTGTGGCTCGCTGGACGGCGCGGCGAGCACCCGCACCCGTGGCAGCCCGGCCGGCAGGTACGTCCGCGACGACCAGGAGTGGTGCGGGTGCCCGCCGTCGACGCCGTCCTCCTGGGACGGGGCGGTCACCCCGAACGCCAGCCGCACCGCCGCGTCGAGGGCGTCCACCTCGGTCACGCAGCCGGGCACGTCCGCCTCGGCCAACGTCCGGTGCTCCAGATCTGACAGCGGACGGAAGCTGCCCAGCACGGCCACCTCGCCGGTCACCCGCAGACCGGCGCGCAGCAGGTGCGCGGCGTACGCGACGCGACGCAGGCAGGCGTGCGCCAGGCCGCCGAGCACCACCAGGTGGGCGTACGCCGGTCGGGTCGGCGGCACGGGCCGGACGAGGCCGAGCGCGGTGGCCGCGGCGCGTACCAGCTCCGCGGTGCCGGGGTCGAGGTCCGGCTCCCGGGCGTCGGGCCGCTCCCGGCCGCCCCGGAAGTCCCAGTGCCGGGCGGAGAACTCGTCGAGGAACCACAGGGTGTCGGCGAGGTCGGCGTTCGGCCAGGTGCCGCCGAAGCGGGCCACCAGTCGGCGCAGCGGGTCGGCGCCGATCCAGCCGGCGATCCCGGCGACCAGCGCCGCCGTCGGTCCGGCCCCGTCGGGCAACGCCACGTCCGGCCCGGCGGGCACTGTCACGTCCGGCCCGGCGGGCACTGTCACGTCCGGCCGGGTGGCCAGCGGCCCGGACGGCGGCGGCGCGGGGAGTTCTGGCACCGCCGGATCGTACCGGCGTCGGACCGTGCCGGGCCGGAGCCGCCCGGCCACCGCCGGGCAGGCAGCCGAAGATCGGCTCGACTTCCTGCATGTCGGGGCATTCTCGCCACCCGGACACCCCGACGTCAGGCGCCTCGGGTCGGTCAAGCGACCCCGCACGGCCGTGCAGGCGGGCTGACGCACTGTCAGGAGTCGGCGCGTCCTGCGCTACACAGTGGCAGTTGTCCGGATCGGCGGGCGGTGGGAGCGTGCGGTATCCACGAACGCCGCTGAAGGGTTGCCACGATGACCGACGACCTGCTGGCCCGGCACCGGGCCGTGCTCCCGTCCTGGATGCCGCTCTACTACGACGAGCCCATCGAGCTGGTCTCCGGCTCGGGTCGCCGGGTCACCGACGCGCAGGGCCGCAGCTACCTGGACTTCTTCGGCGGCGTGCTGACCAACATGATCGGCTACGACATCCCGGAGATCCGCGAGGCGGTCGAGCGGCAGTTGGCCACGGGGATCGTGCACAGCTCGACGCTGTACCTGATCCGGCAGCAGGTGGAGCTGGCCGAGAAGATCGCCCAGCGCTCCGGCATTCCGGACGCCCGGGTGTTCTTCACCAACTCGGGCACCGAGGCCAACGAGGCGGCGCTGCTGGTGGCCACCAACCACCGCCGCTCGCACCAGATCCTCGCGGTGCGCAACAGCTACCACGGCCGGTCGTACGCGGCGATGGGCGTCACCGGCAACCGCAACTGGTCGGCCAGCGGCCTCAACCCGCTCCAGGTGGCCTGGCTGCACTCCGGCGACCGGGTGCGCGGGTTGCTCGCCCGCCTCAGCGCCGACGAGCAGGTCGACGCCGCCGTGGAGGACCTGCGCGAGGTGCTCGCCACCCAGACCTCCGGCGACGTGGCGGCGCTGATCGCCGAGCCGATCCAGGGCGTGGGCGGCTTCGTGCACCCGCCGGACGGGCTCTTCGCCGCCTGGAAGAAGGTGCTCGACGAGCACGGCATCCTGTTCATCGCCGACGAGGTGCAGACCGGCTGGGGGCGTACCGGCGAGCACTTCTGGGGCTACCAGGCGCATGGCGTCACCCCGGACCTGCTCACCTTCGCCAAGGGCATCGGCAACGGCTTCGCGCTGGCCGGCGTGGTCGGCCGGGCCGACGTGCTGGAGGCGGTGCCGGCGATCAGCTTCTCCACCTTCGGCGGCAACCCGATCTCCACGGCCGCCGGCAACGCGGTACTCGACTACCTGACCGAGCACGACCTCCAGGCCAACGCCGCCCGCGTCGGCGCGATCCTCGCCGATGGCCTGCGCGCCGCCGTGGGCGGCCTGGACTGCGTCGCCGAGGTACGCGGCAAGGGGCTGATGCTCGGCGTCGAGTTCGTCCGGCCGGGCAGCGGTGAACCCGATCCGGCGCTGACCACCCGGGTCTTCGAGGCGTGCCGGGCCGGTGGCCTGCTGGCCGGCAAGGGCGGCCTCTACGGCAACGTGCTGCGGATGGGCCCGCCGCTGACCCTGACCGAGGAGGAGGCCCGCGAGGGCCTGGCCATCCTCATCGACGCGATCCGCTCGTCCGCGGAGGTGGCGGCATGAGCATCGGACACTTCATCGACGGGAAGCGGATCTCCGGCGGGTCGGAGCGGCGCGGCGAGGTGTTCGACCCGGCGACGGGTCGGCGTACCGCCGAGGTGGAGCTGGCCTCGGCCGCGGACGTGGCGGTGGCGGTCGAGGCCGCCGCCCGAGCGGCACGGACGTGGCGGGACGCGTCGCTGGCGAAGCGGTCGGCGGTGCTGTTCGCCTTCCGCGAGCTGGTGCACACCCGCCGGGACCGGCTCGCCGAGGTAATCACCGCCGAGCACGGCAAGGTGCTCGCCGACGCCGCCGGCGAGGTGCAGCGCGGCCTGGAGGTGATCGAGTACGCCTGTGGCATCCCCTCGGCGCTGCGGGGTGCGTTCAGCGAGAACGTCTCCACCGAGGTCGACTCGTACACCCTGCGTCAGCCGGTGGGGGTGGTCGCCGTGATCTCCCCGTTCAACTTCCCGGTGATGGTGCCGCTGTGGTTCGTGCCGGTGGCGGTGGCCTGCGGCAACGCGGTGGTGCTCAAGCCGAGCGAGAAGGACCCGAGCGCAGCGCTGCTGCTGGCCGAGTGGTTCGCGGAGGCCGGCCTGCCCGACGGGGTGCTCAACGTCGTCAACGGCGACTCCGAGGCGGTCGACGCGCTGCTGGACCACCCGGAGGTGCGCTCGGTGTCGTTCGTCGGCTCCACCCCGGTCGCCCGGTACGTCTACCAGCGCGGCACCGCCGCCGGTAAGCGGGTGCAGGCGCTCGGCGGCGCGAAGAACCACATGGTGGTGCTCCCCGACGCGGACCTGGACCTGGCCGCCGACGCGGCGGTGAACGCCGGGTTCGGCTCGGCGGGGGAGCGCTGCATGGCCATCTCGGTGCTGGTGGCGGTGGAGCCGGTCTCCGACGCGCTGGTCGAGCGGATCGCGGCGCGGATGGCCGGGCTGCGCACCGGCGACGGCCGGCGCGGCTGCGACATGGGTCCGCTGGTCACCGCCGCGCACACGGCGAAGGTGCGCGCCTACGTGGACGCCGGGGTGGCGGCCGGCGCGGTGCCGGTGGTGGACGGCCGGGACGTGACGCCGGACGGCGACCCGAACGGTTTCTGGCTCGGCCCGACGCTGTTCGACCGGGTCACCCCGGAGATGTCGATCTACACCGACGAGATCTTCGGTCCGGTGCTGAGCGTGGTGCGGGTGGGCTCGTACGACGAGGCGGTGGAACTGGTCAACGCCAGCCCGTACGGCAACGGCACGGCGATCTTCACCAACGACGGCGGCGCGGCCCGGCGCTACCAGCACGAGGTGGAGGTCGGCATGGTCGGCATCAACGTGCCGATCCCGGTGCCGATGGCGTACCACTCGTTCGGCGGATGGAAGTCGTCGCTCTTCGGGGACCTGCACGCGCACGGCGAGGACGGGGTGCGCTTCTTCACCAGGGGCAAGGTGGTCACCAGCCGGTGGCTGGACCCCCGCCACGGCGGGGTCAACCTCGGCTTCCCCACCCAGACCTGAGCAGGCGCAGGGTGCCCGCCCCGGCCAGGTAGGCCAGCAGGGCCGCGACGGGCACCCCCAGCGGTTCGGGTGCGGTCTTCGGGGTCACGCTGTTGATCACCAGGCCGACCACCACCGCGACGTATCCGCCGGCGGTGAGCAGCGTCCGGGCGCTCGCCCGCCCGGCGCTGTGCGGTGGGTCAGCGCCGTCTGTGCGTGGGCGGCGGGCCGCCCGGCCGGTCCCGTCCCTGCGGGGCTGGCCGGCCGGTCCGCCGCGCGCCTCGATGCGTCCGAAGACGGCGACCAGCCCGGCCAGGACCACGGCCAGCAGCAGCAGCCACGGCACCCGCCAGGCCAGCCAGGCGGCCGTGCCGACCTGCGGGGTCGGCAGCAGGTGCACGGCGTCGAGCGCGCCGACCAGCAGGATGACGGCGGTCAGGTGCCACAGGAAGACGGTCAGGACCACCGCGTTCACCGCGATCACCGCCTGCCAGGGGCGGGGTCGGTGCAGCCAGCGCTCCGCCCGGTCGCGCAGCAGCAGGATCAGCCCGAGCTGGGCGGTGGCCAGGGCGAGCAGTGCCAGGCTCGGCGGTGCGGCGTTGTCCAGCCGCACGCCGGGCATGTTGAGCATGCTGATCGGGTAGGGGCCGACGACGGTCAGCACCAGTGCGGCGCCCAGCCCGCCGAGCAGCAGCGGCAGCCCGACCCGCCGGGTCGGCGGCAGCCGCCGGGATCTCGGCCCGCGCCGGTCGTGCTCCGGTGCGGACCGCGCGTCGTGCCAGGCGAAACCGAGCTGGTGCACCGCCAGCCAGCCGAAGAGGTAGTTGCCGTAGGCCAGCGTGCCCGGTCCGACGAGCCGGCCCAGGTCACCGACGGCGACCAACGCGACCAGCGCCAGCGGCACGAGCAGGCCGAAGCGACGGTGCAGGGCGTACATCACCGGGGTCAGCGGCACCACGAACAGGTAGGCGGCGAGGAACCAGAGCGGGATGGTGGCGAACCAGACGACGGTGCGGATCTCATCGGGCCGCGCGCCGACAATTCGGGCCACCAGCGCGCCGCCGGCGAGCACCAGCAGCAGCGCGCTGGTGGGTCGCAGCAGTCGCGCGCCCCGGTCCAGCAGCCAGCCGGTGGCGTCGCCACCACGGGCCTGACGGGCGGTCAGCGAGGCGGCGTTGGCGTACCCGCCGACCAGGAAGAAGACCGGCATCACCTGGGCCACCCAGGTCAGCGGGTACGCCCAGGGCAGCTCGCCGAGGGCGGAACGCCCGGTGGGTCGTCCGGCGGCGTCGTACCCGATGGCGGCGACGGCCCAGTGACCGAGGACGACCATGACGATCGCCAGGGCGCGGAGCAGGTCGACGACGCGTTCCCGCGCAGCCGGCGTACCGGCGGCGAGCTGCCGCAGACGGCGCATGGCCCGAGGCTATGCCAGCTCGGTTCGGCCGATGGTGATAACGGTTCGGGCGTCGGGCTTGAAGTCGGCGCGCTCCTGCCGTAGAAATTCTTCAGCAACACTGTGTGAAATGAAGACAAGCAACAAGCCCCCGCGCCTCGTGCGACGGACGCCACCCCCTGCACCGGCGACCGCCCGACCCGAACCGAGGAGAGATCATGAACAGGCGTGACATCCTGCGGCGCAGCGCCGCCGCCG
Organism: Micromonospora sp. GCM10011542; assembly: GCF_042650685.1. NCBI lineage: Bacteria > Bacillati > Actinomycetota > Actinomycetes > Micromonosporales > Micromonosporaceae > Micromonospora > Micromonospora sp. GCM10011542. The sequence continues at coordinate 116,653 of NZ_JBHSBO010000020.1, read as the reverse complement.
GCCTGCTGGCCACCCCCGCCGCCGGCCTGCTGGCCGGCTGTGCGACCGGCGGTGGCGACGACAAGAGCGACGCCGCCGCCTACAAGGGCACCAAGAGCGAGCAGAACCCGCTCGGGGTCAAGGAGGACGCCCCGCTCGAGGTGGTGATCTTCGGCGGTGGGTTCGGTGAGGAGTACGCCAAGGCCCACGAGGCGATGTACACCGAGAAGTATCCCAAGGCGAAGGTCAAGCACACCGCCACCCAGGAGATCAGCAAGACCCTCCAGCCGCGCTTCGTCGACGGCACCCCGCCGGACGTGGTCAACAACTCCGGCGCCGGCCAGATCGACTTCAACGGCCTGGTCTCCCAGAACGCCATCGCCGACCTCGGTGAGCTGCTCGCCGCGCCGAGCCTCGACGTGCCCGGCAAGACGGTCAAGGACACCCTGCTGCCCGGCGCGGTCGAGGTCGGCTCGTACGACGGCAAGTTCCTGGTGTTGAACTACACCTACACCGTCTACGGCATCTGGTACTCCAGCAAGCTCTTCACCGAGCGCAAGTGGGAGTACGCCAAGACCTGGGACGAGCACATCGCGCTCTGCAAGCAGATCAAGGCCGCCGGCATCGCCCCCTGGACGTACGCCGGTCTGCACCCGCGCTACATGAGCTGGCCGCTCATCTCCACCGCGATCAAGTTCGGCGGCCCGTCGGTGGCCACCGCGATCGACAACCTGGAGCCCAACGCCTGGAAGTCCGACGCGATGAAGGCCGCGGCCGACGCCTGGCACCAGATCGTCAAGGACAAGTACATCCTGGAGGGCTCGCCCGGCCTGGACCACAAGCAGTCCCAGACCGCCTGGTGCCAGGGCAAGGCGGCGTTCATCTCCTGCGGTTCGTGGCTGGAGAGCGAGCAGAAGGACGTCACCCCGGCCGGCTTCAACATGACCGTGGCGCCGACCCCCAGCCTGGGCAGCGGCGACAAGCTGCCGTTCGAGGCGATCCGCGGCACCGCCGGCGAGCCGTTCATGGTGCCGGCCAAGGCCCGCAACGTCGCCGGTGGTCTGGAGTACTTCCGGACCATGCTGTCCCGCAAGGGCGCCCAGGACTTCACCAAGAAGGTCGCCAGCCTGACCGTCGTGGCCGGCGCCAGCGACGGCGTGGAGCTGCCGTACGGGCTGAACACCGTGGTCAAGGCCCTCGACGCCTCCGGCGCCAACGGCTTCAACTGGGTCTACAACAACTACTACCGCAAGCTGGAGCGCAACCTCATCGACGCCGCGTGCGGCGAGTTCTTCAGCGGCCGGATCGGCCCCGCGGACTTCCTCGACCAGTGCCAGAAGGGCGCCGACTCGATCGCCCAGGACAGCACGATCAAGAAGTACAAGCGGACCGCGTGACACCCCGACCGGTGGGGGTGGGCGCTCCCGCCCCCACCGGCCGTACCTCCGGAAGTAGGTCCTCATCGTGAGACATGGCAAGTGGCCGCTGATCGTCACCTTCCTGGTGCCGCCGGTGCTGCTGTACGTCGTCTTCGTCGTGTCGCCGTACCTGCAGGCGTTCCAGATCTCCACCACCGACTGGCTCGGCTACTCGGCCGACGCCAACTCCGTCGGGCTGGCGAACTTCAAGGCCCTGTGGCACGACGGGTACGTCTGGAACGCGTTGCAGAACAACGCCGTCCTGCTGGCCCTGGTGCCCGTGCTCACCATCGTGCTCGGGCTCTTCTTCGCCACCATGCTGGCGATGGGCGGGCGCAAGGGCCGCGCCGGGGTGACCGGAGTACGCGGCGGCGCGCTCTACCGCACGGTGTACTTCTTCCCGCAGGTGCTCTCCGTGGTGATCATCGCGCTGCTCTGGAAGGAGGTCTACCACCCGAACAAGGGGCTGCTGACCAGCGCCCTGCACGCCGTGGGGCTGCCCTCGCCGACCTGGCTCGGTGATCCGGCGACCGCCTTCTGGTGTGTGCTGGCGGTGATGGTGTGGAGCAACGTCGGCTTCTATGTGGTGCTCTTCGGCGCGGCGATGTCCGCCATTCCGAAGGAGATCTACGAGGCGGTGATGCTCGACGGCGCGTCCCGGTTCACCACCCTGCGCAAGGTGACCCTGCCGCTGCTCTGGGAGACCGTGCAGGTCGCCTGGGTCTACCTGGCCATCTTCGCCCTGGACGGGTTCATCCTGGTCCAGCTCATGACCAACGGCGGGCCGAACTTCTCCACCGACGTGATCGGCGTTCGGATGTACGACACCGCCTTCGGCAGCGAGACCAAGTTCGGCTACGCCTCGGCGATCGGCGTGGTGATGTTCTTCCTGACCCTCTCGGTGGCGGTCCTGTCGCTGCGGGTCGGCCGGCGCGATCGGATCGAGTACTCGTGACCACACTGGACAACACCGCCCCCGCCGCCTCGACCGCGCCGGCCACCGCGCCGCCGGTCGCCGCCAAGGATCGGCCGGTACGCCGCGAACTGGGCATCGCCAACGTCTTCTCGCACGGCTTCCTGCTGTTCTGGGGCCTGCTCACCGTGCTGCCGCTGCTCTGGATGTTCATCAGCTCGTTCAAGAGCAACGGCGAGATCCTGGCCGACCCGTGGGGGCTGCCGGGGACGCTGCACTTCGACAACTGGGCCCGGGCCTGGACCGGCGCACACATCGGCACGTACTTCGTCAACAGCCTGGTGGTGGTCGCCGGCTCGGTCAGCCTGACCATGCTGATGGGCGCCGCCGCGGCGTACGTCTTCGCCCGGTACGACTTCCGCGGCAAGCAGTTCGTCTACTACCTGTTCGTCGGCGGGCTGATGTTCCCGGTCTTCCTCGCCCTGGTGCCGCTCTTCTTCGTGGTACGCAACGCCGGCCTGTTCGGCACGTGGACCGGACTCATCCTGGTGTACGCGGCCTACTCGCTGCCGTTCACGGTGTTCTTCCTGACCGCGTTCTTCCGCACCCTGCCGAGCTCGGTGGCGGAGGCGGCGCTGGTCGACGGCTGCGGCCATTTCCGGCTCTTCTTCCGAGTGATGCTGCCGATGGCGCGTCCGGGAATGATCAGTGTGGCGATCTTCAACTTCCTCACCCACTGGAACCAGTTCCTGCTACCGCAGGTGCTGATGCAGGGCGACGAGTCCAAGTGGATGCTCGCCCAGGGCCTGTTCGCCCTCTCGGTCAGCCAGGGCTACGCCGGCGACTACGCCCGGCTCTTCGCCGGGCTGAGCATCGCGGTGCTGCCGGTGCTGGCGGTGTACGTCGCCTTCCAGCGTCAGGTCCAGGCCGGGCTGACCGCGGGCCAGCTCAAGTAGGCCTGCAGCCTGCTGACCACCGCCGGCGGCCCGGCTCGCGTCGGGCCGCCGGTGGGGCGGGTTGACCGGTAGGAAATCTCCTACCTATTCTGGTGGCATGACAGTGACCCACGTGCAACTCGTCTCCGTACCCGTCACCGACCAGGACCGGGCCCGCGACTTCTATGTCGACGTCCTCGGCTTCGACCTGGTCTGGGACAACCCGATGGGCCCCGACGGCGGGCGCTGGGTGCAGGTCGCGCCCAAGGGCGCCGCCACCGCCCTGACCCTGGTCACCTGGTTCCCGACCATGCCGGCGGGCTCGCTCAAGGGCCTGGTGCTGGAGACCGACGACCTCGACGGTGACGTCGCCCGGCTGCGGGAGCGGGGCGTCACCTTCGCCGACGGTGGCATCCAGTCCGCGCCCTGGGGCCGGTACGCCACCTTCGACGACCCCGACGGCAACGGCATCGTCCTCCAGGCGACCCGTGTCTGAGCCGGACGTCTTCGCGGCGCTGGCCAACCCGACCCGGCGGGAGCTGCTGCGGCTGCTGCGCGACGGCGGGCAGCAGCCGGTGCAGCGGCTCGCCGACCACTTCGACATGCGCCGCCCGAGCCTCTCCGAGCACCTGCGCGTCCTCAAGGACGCCGGGCTGGTCGTCGAGCGGCCGGTCGGCCGGCAACGGCTGTACGCGCTTCGCCCGGAACCCCTGCGCGAGGTCGCCGACTGGCTCAGCCCGTACGAGGCGTTCTGGCGCGGCCGGCTCGGCGCGCTGCGCGACGTGCTCGACGAGGTCGACGATGAGTGAGCAGACCACCATCCGGGTGGACCAGTTCCTGCCGCATCCGCCGGCGAAGGTCTGGCGGGTGCTGACCGATCCTGATCTGATCGGTCGCTGGCTCATGCCCACCGACTTCGCGCCCGTCGTCGGGCACCGCTTCACCTTCCGTACCGAGCCGCGGCCCGCGCAGGGCTTCGACGGGATCGTGCACTGCGAGGTGCTCGACCTCGACCCGCACCGCCTGCTGCGCTGGGCCTGGCGCGGCGGGCCGCTCGACACCGTGGTGACCTGGACCCTGGTGGCCGAGGGGCGGGGCACCCGCCTCTTCCTGGAACACGCCGGCTTCGACCCGGACGACCCGCTCCAGCAACGCACCGCCGCTCTCCTCGGCGGCGGCTGGCGCTCCCACGTGTGGCGCCGCCTGACCCAGACCCTCGACGCCATCCCGACCTGACCCGGCCCCGGGCCCGTCGGGCTTGATCCAACCGGTTTCCTGAAAATCGGGGCGTCCAGGGCGCCATGACACCCCGATTTCCAGGACGTCGAGTCGATCAAGTCCGCCGGGCGGCGCGCGGGTCCGCTCAGGGGGTGGGGAAGAGGCGGGCGTGCAGGGCGGCCGGGTCGGTCAGTTCGGGCAGCTCCCGGGCGGCGAGCCAGGCGGCCGCCGCCGCGCCGTCGCCGGCCGAGCGCAGCGGTGCGTCCGGCCAACGGCGGCCGACCTCGGTGCGCACCGCGGCGGCCAGCGGGGTGTCGCCGGTGAGCAGCCCGCCGCCGAGTACGACCGGCGTGCGGGCCCCGGCGGGCCGGATCCGGTCCACGCTCTCGGCGAGATGTGCGGCGGCCTCGGCGATCAGCGTGGTGGCGACGGGTTCGCCGTCGAGGGCGGCGGTGACGACCAGCGGCGCGAGCCGGGCCAGCTCGACCGGCGGGCGACGGGTCACCGCCTGGATGGTCGCGTCGACGGTGTCCCGGGCGCGGGGGGCGATCCGCGCGCTGCCCATCAGTTCGGCGAGCACGGCCGTGGTCAGGGCACCGGGCGGACGGGCGGAGTCCAGGTCCGCGAGGAGGCGGCGGACCGCTTCCCGGCCCAGCCAGAAGCCCGACCCGGCGTCGCCGAGCAGCCAGCCGTGGCCGTCGGCGACCCGGTCCAACCGTAGGTCGTGAACCTGTGCGGCGATGGCCCCGGTGCCGGCGATGAGCACCGTGCCGTCGGGGGCGGGGGTGCCCGAGGCGTAGGCGACCAGCGCGTCGCCGTGCACGGCGTACGGGCAGCGCAGGCCGGCGTCGCGCCAGGCCCGGTCGAAGGCGGCCCGACCGTCGGGGTCGGCGAGCAGTCGCGCGGCCCCGGCCAGCCCGATGGTGCCGGCGGCCACCCGGGCCGGGTCGACGCCGGCGAGCGCCTCGCGCAGCGCGGTGCGCAGTTCGGTGGCGGCCCGCTCGGCGCCGTGGCTGGTGGGGTTTCCGCCGCCGGCGCGGCCGCTGCCCAACCGCTGCCCGGCGAGGGTGACGGCGGCCGCCCGGGTGGACGTACCGCCGACGTCGAGACCGACCACGACGGTGTCGGACATCGGCACGGAGCCTCCCTGCGGTGCGCGACGACGGGCCCGTTCATGCTGGTCGGCCCGGTCGCGCAGGGCAAGATCCGGCGGGCGCGGCGGGCTGTGCGCCAGGTAACAGTTTGAAAACTTCGCCCACAGTCTTGACACGGAGGGCCCTTTAGTAAGAACTTTTACCACTAACAGTTAACAGTCTTTTCGGAAAGGCGAGGCGTCGCATGGTTGATCACGAGGTGGACACCTCCGCGGGGACCGCGGTGGTCGACGCCGACGCGTTCGACCGGCGGGGCGCGCTCGGGGTCGCCTCCGACGGGGTGCTGGCCCGGGTCCGCAGTGGTCTCGACGAGCTGACCGGCGCGCTGCGCCGGGTCGCCGAGCACGTGCTGAGCGACCCGGAGGCCGCAGCCCGGTCCACCATCGTCGAGCTGGCCGAGCGCAGCGGCACCTCGCCGGCGACGATCACCCGGTTCTGCCGGGCGATGGGCTTCGAGGGCTACGCCGACCTGCGGCTGGGCATCGCCTCCGAGACCGGTCGGGCCCGCTCGGCCGGCTGGACCATCGACATCGGCCGGGAGATCCAACCCAGCGACCCCCTCGCGCGGGTGCTCGACCAGATCATGGCCGCGGACACCCGCGCCATGCACGACACCGCCGCGCTGCTCGACCTCGCCGAGGTGGAACGGGCCGCGGTGGCCATCGCGGGCGCCAGCCGGGTGAACATCTTCGGTGCCAGCGGCAGCGCCCTGGTCGGCGAGGAGATGCAGTTCAGCCTGCACCGCATCGGGGTGGCCGCCTGGGCATGGAACGACGTGCACGAGGGACTGGCCAGCGCCGCGCTGCTGCGCACCGGCGACGTGGCGCTGGGCATTTCGCACACCGGCCAGACCCGGGAGACCATCGAGATGCTGGCCGAGGCGGGCAGCCGAGGCGCCACCACGGTCGCGCTGACCGGCTTCCCCCGCTCGCCGCTGGCCGAGCTGGCCGACATCGTGCTGCTCACCGCCAGCCAGGCGACGACCTTCCGGCCGGACGCGCTCTCCGCCCGGCACCCGCAGCTCGTGGTGCTCGACCTGCTCTACATCGCCGTCGCCCAGCGCACGCACGACCGCGCCCACGCGGCCTTCCGGCGTACCGCCCAGGCCGTCGACGGGCACAAGGCCGCGAAGGGGGCCCTCTCATGATCAGTGCCCAGGGGTACGCGGACGCGGTCCGCCCGGTGCTGGACCGCCTGCTCGACTCGCAGGCCGACGGGATCACCCGGGCCGCCGACCTGATCGCCGGCAGCCTGCGCGCCGGCGGGGTGCTCCAGGCGTTCGGCGCCGGGCACTCCGAGGCGTTCGCCGCCGAACTGGTCGCCCGGGCCGGTGGCCTGGTCCCGACCAACCGGCTCTCGGTCCGCGACCTGGTGGTGCACGGTGACGCTCCCCGGGGTGTGCTCGCCGACCCCAAGCTGGAGCGCGACCCCTCCATCGCCCACCAGATCTACGCGCTCGCGGCCCCCCAGCCGCAGGACGTGTTCGTGGTGGCGTCCCAGTCTGGCATCAACGGCTCGGTGGTTGAGCTGGCGGCGCTGGTCACCGGGCGCGGTCATCCGCTGATCGCGGTCACCTCGGTCGAGCACACCGCACGGGTCGCCCCGCGGCACCCGTCCGGCCGGCGGCTCGCCGACCTCGCCGACGTCGTGCTGGACAACGGCGCGCCGTACGGCGACGCACTGCTGCCGCTCGAGGGCGGCGGCGCGGTCTGTGCGGTCTCCTCGGTCACCACCGCGCTGCTGGCGCAGCTGCTGACCGCGGAGGTCGTACGACGGTTCCACCAGGCCGGAGAGGTTCCCCCTATCTACCTCTCCGCCAACGTCCCCGGCGGGGACGAGCACAACCTCGCCCTCGAGTCGCGGTACGCCGGGCGCCTCCGGCGCACCGCCTGACCCGAACATCACAAGGAGACAGAGATGTCCGTTACCCCCGAGAGCCCGGCCGAGCTCACCCGCCGGACCATGCTGCGTCGCGCTGCCGCCGTCGGCCTGGCCGTCCCGGCCGCCGGCCTGCTCAGCGCCTGCGCGACCAGCGGCGGCGACAAGGAGAACGAGCAGGTCGCCGGCGGCACCAAGAGCGCCACGAACCCGCTCGGTGTCAAGGAGGACGCCCCGATCGAGGTCGTCATCTTCAACGGCGGCTACGGCGAGAAGTACGCCACCGACGTGCACGAGCCGCTGTACAAGAAGGCGTTCCCCAAGGCCGAGGTGAAGCACCAGGCCACCCAGGCGGTGTCCACCGTGCTCCAGCCGCGGTTCGCGTCCGGCAACCCGCCGGAGTTCGTGAACAACTCGGGCGAGAAGCTGATGGACTTCGGCGCGCTGGTCAACGACGGCCAGCTGCAGGACCTCACCGAGCTGTGGGACGCCCCGTCCGTCGACGACCCGGCCAAGAAGGTCCGCGACACCGTGGTGCCGGGCACCGTCGAGGCCGGCTCGTTCAACGGCAAGCCGTACGTCCTGTACTACGTCTCCACCGTCTTCGGCATCTGGTACTCCGGCAAGCTGTTCAAGGACAACGGCTGGGCACCGGCGAAGAACTGGGACGAGTTCATGACCCTGCTCAACAACATCAAGGGCAAGGGCATCACGCCGTACGGCTACGCCGGGGCGAATGCGGCCTACTACCAGTGGAACGTGATCCTCACCCAGGCCGCGAAGATCGGCGGCACCGACGTGCTGAAGAACATCGACAACCTGGAGGACGGCGCCTGGAAGCAGGACGCGGTCAAGCAGGCCGCCGAGGCGTGGGCCGAGGTCGGGGCGAAGTTCATCGACAAGAGCTTCGAGGGGCTCAAGCACACCGACGTGCAGCTGCGGCAGAACCAGTACAAGGTCGCCCTGTACCCCAGCGGTGACTGGCTGGAGGGCGAGCAGAAGAAGGACACCCCGGCCGGCTTCGAGTACCGGCTGATGCCGGTGCCGAGCCTGACCGCGTCGGACAAGCTGCCGGCCACGGCGCTGCGGGCCACCGCGGGTGAGGGCTACTTCGTCTCGGCGAAGAGCAAGAACCCCAAGGGCGGCCTGGAGTACATGCGCCAGATGCTGTCCAAGGCGGGCGCGAAGGGCTTCACCGAGGTGGTCAAGGCCCCGACCGTGGTCACCGCCGGCTCGGAGGGCTTCTCCTTCCCGCCGGGTGTGGCCAGCTCGCAGGCCGCGCTCAAGGCGGCCGGCCAGGACGTGTTCAACCTGTACTTCGACGGCTGGTACAAGGAGCTCGACACGGAGGCGCGGACCGCCACCAACGAGCTGATGTTCGGCCGGATCAAGGCGGACGCCTTCGTGGAGCGGATCCAGAAGCGCGCCGACGCGATCAAGAAGGACAGCTCCGTAGCCAAGTTCAAGCGCTGATCGATCGGAGCGTAGGGGTCATGCGGCACGGCAAGTATCCATTCGTGATCGGGTTCCTGTTCGTCCCGGTCACGCTGTACGCGGTCTTCGTCATCGCGCCGTACGCACAGGCGTTCCAGATCTCGATGACCAACTGGCGGGGGCTGTCCGCTCCCCAGTGGGTGGGCTTCGACAACTACCGGAGACTGCTCGACGACGGCAGCTTCTGGAAGGCGGTCCAGCACCACGGCGTACTGCTGCTTGCCCTGCCGCTGATCACGATCGCCATCGCGCTGTTCTTCGCCTTCCTGCTCAACGTGGGCGGGCGGAGCAGCGGCGGGCAACGCCAGGGGGTCTGGGGGGCGAAGTTCTACCGGGTGGTGTTCTTCTTCCCCCAGGTCCTGGCGGTGGCCATCATCGCGGTGCTGTTCCAGATGGTCTACCGGCCCAACGAGTCCGGCCTGATCAACGGCGTCCTGATGAAGATCGGACTCGATCCGATCCTGTTCCTCGTCAAACCGAACCTGGCGCTCTGGTCGATCCTCGCGGTGCTGGTCTGGCAGGCGGTCGGCTTCTACGTCGTACTCTTCTCGGCGGGGATGGCCTCCATTCCGGGCGAGATCTACGAGGCCGCCGAGATGGACGGCGCGACCCGGGTGACGCTGTTTTTCCGGGTCACCCTGCCGCTGCTCTGGGACACCCTCCAGGTCGCCTGGGTCTACCTCGGCATCGCTGCGTTCGACGCGTTCGCCATCGTCGCGGTGCTCTCGGTCGACGGCGGCGGCCCGGACGGCGCGACCACGGTGCTGGCCATGGAGATCTACCGCAACGCCTTCGTCTACTCGAAGTACGGCTACGCCTCGGCGATGGGTGTGGCGCTCTTCTTCCTCACCATCACGTTCGCGGCGCTGACGCTGCGGCTCACCAAGCGGGAAAGCGTGGAGTACTGATGAACCCGCAGACGACGCTGCCGCCGACACCGGCGGCGCTTCCCCCCAAGAGCGGGGGTCCGAACGCCGGAGGGCGCCGGACGAAGGGCGGACGTTCCGAGGTACGGGTGTTCGCGAGTCTCGGTCACGTGGCGCTCGCCGTCTGGGCGGTGATCGTCATCGTGCCGATCCTCTGGACGTTCCTGGCCTCGTTCAAGAACACCACCGAGATCTTCAGCAGCCCGTGGACGCTCCCCGCCGAACTGCGCTGGGAGAACTACGCCCGGGCCTGGACCAAGGCGAACGTCGGCCGGTACTTCCTGAACAGCGTGATCGTGGTCGGGTTCAGCACCTTCGGCACGATGCTGTTCGGCTCGATGGCGGCGTACGTGCTGGCGCGGTACAAGTTCTGGGGAAACCGGGCGATCTACTACCTGTTCGTCTCCGGGTTGGCCTTCCCGGTCTTCCTGGCGCTGGTGCCGCTCTTCTTCGTGGTCAAGAACCTCGGCCTGCTGGACACCCACACCGGGGTGGTCCTGGTCTACATCGCGTACTCGTTGCCGTTCACGATCTTCTTCCTGGCCGCGTTCTTCAAGACGCTGCCGTCGTCGGTGGCCGAGGCGGGCATGATCGACGGCTGTTCGCACACCCGGCTGTTCTTCCAGGTGATGCTGCCGATGGCCAAGCCGGGCCTGATCAGCGTGGCGATCTTCAACATCATCGGCCAGTGGGCGCAGTACCAGCTGCCGTTGGTGCTGCTCTCCAACGCCAAGGACAAGTGGGTGCTCACCCAGGGCATCGCCGACATCTCGGTCAACGCCGGCTACGAGGCCGACTGGTCCGGGCTGTTCGCCGCGCTCACCATCGCGATCCTGCCGATGATCATCGTGTACGCGGTCTTCCAGCGGCAGATCCAGGCCGGCCTCACCTCCGGCGCCGTGAAGTAAGGAAGGGCCCCTTAATAACGCCTGGTGGTCGAGCAGGGGCCCCTTCTTAACAGCGCACGCCCTCCGTCCTCGGGGCGGCCGTGCGCGTTAAGAAGGGACCCTTGTACAACCGGAGGCGTTAACAGGGTGCCCTTCCTTACAACGGCGGCGGGTGTCGTAGGGGCGAGGCAGAATCGCATCCGTGCTGGTGGCGGTGGTGTCCGACGAGCGGGGCGGGGGAGTCCTGCGCCCGCTGGACGCCGCCGGCCACCCCACCGGCCCGGCCGAGACGGTTCCCGACCTGGCCGCCGCGGTCGCCGAGCGGGAGGCCGCCGAACGGCCCCGCTGGGTCTGGCCGACCGCCACCACGATCTACCCGGCGCTGCTGCGCGCCGGCGTCCGGGTCGAGCGCTGCCACGACGTGGAGCTGACCGAGGCGCTGCTGCTGGGCCACGCCGGTCGCTGGGGTGAGCCCCGATCGTTCGCCGCGGCCTGGGCCCGGCTCACCGGCGCGCCGGTGCCACCCGATCCGCCGCCCCGCCCGCCCGCGCCGCCCGGCCTGGGCCAGGGTGCGCTCTTCGACGCGCTGCCCGGCCCGCCGGGCCCGGGCATCGACGCCCTGACCCGGGTGTACGCCGACCAGCTCACCCGCGTCGCCGCCACCGAGCACCCCGGCCGGTTCCGGCTGCTGGTGGCCGCCGAGTCGGCCGGCGCCCTGATCGCGGTGGAGATGGGCACGGCCGGGCTGCCCTGGCGGGCCGAGGTGCACGACGCGATCCTCGCAGAGCTGCTCGGCGAGCCGTCACCGGTGGGTGGGCCGCCACGTCGGCTGGCCGAGCTGGCCGCCCGGATCGCCGAGGCGTTCGGCGTCCGGCAGGTGCACGCCGACTCCCCGGCCGAGCTGCTGAAGGCGTTCGCGCGGGCCGGCGTGGAGCTGCCCAACACCCGTGCCTGGGTGTTGCGCGGGGTGGACCATCCGGCGGTGCCGCTGGTCCTGGAATACAAGGAGCTCTACCGGATCTGGACGGCGCACGGCTGGTCCTGGCGTGAGCAGTGGGTCCGCGACGGCCGGTTCCAGGCCGAGTACGTCCCCGGCGGGGTGGTCTCGGGCCGGTGGGCCACCCGGGGTGGCGGCGCGTTGCAGATCCCCAAGGTGATCCGGCGGGCGGTGGTGGCCGACCCGGGCTGGCGGTTCGTGGTGGCCGACGCCGGTCAGCTCGAGCCCCGGGTGCTGGCCGCGGTCTCCGGGGACGCCCGGTTGGCGGCGGCGGGCGGGGCCGGTGACCTCTACGCGGCCCTCGCCCGGGACTCCTTCGGCGGCGACCGGGCGCGGGCCAAGGTGGCCCTGCTCGGCGCGATGTACGGGCAGACCGGTGGAGCGGCGGTGCCGGCGCTGGCGGTGCTCAAGCGCAGCTACCCGACCGCCTTCGGCTACGTCGAGGCGGCGGCCCGCACCGGCGAGGCCGGTGGCCTGGTGCGTTCCTGGCTGGGCCGGACGTGTCCGCCCGGCGCGGTCAGCTTCGGCGACCCGGACGAGGCGATCGACCTGGCCGCCGCGGCCGATCCGCGGGGGCCGCGGGCCCGGGCCGCGCGGTCGCGTGGGCGCTTCACCCGCAACTTCGTCATCCAGGCCACGGCCGCGGAGTGGGCCTCCACCCTGCTGGCCACGCTCCGCACCGAGCTGGCCGGCACCGACGCCGAGCTGGTCTTCTTCCAGCACGACGAGGTGATCGTGCACACTCCGGCCGAGCAGGCCGACGCGGTAGCCGAGGCCGTCGCCCGCTGCGGCGAACGGGCGTCCAGGCTGTTGTTCGGCGACACTCTTGTGCGATTTCCGCTGGATCTGTCCGTCGTCGACTGCTACGCGGACGCCGTGTGACGGGCACCGGCCGAACGGCGGCGTGACCGAATGCCACGCCACGGCAGCCGAACTCCGCGTTCGACTAGGGCATCCTTTGGGCGTGAGCACGACGGATGCAGAGTTGACCACCGCGATGGCCGAGGCGGCCGAGGCGGACTTCATGTACGCGTACGAGACGGGGACGCCGCCGGTCGAGCGGGAGCGGCTCGGGATCGCCACTTGCCGGATCGGTGGCGGCGTGGTCCTGTCGATGCGCAACGACCCGGTTTCCTACTGGAGCAAGGCGCTCGGGTTCGGCTTCGCCGAGCCCGTCACCGGTGAGCTGGTGGACCGGATCGTCGCGTTCTACCGCGCCCAGGACGCCCTGGAGGCGGTGATCCAGATCGCGCCCTCGGTCCTGCCGTCGGACTGGGACGACATCCGCCGCGCCCACGGGATCGAGCCGACGACGCCCTGGGTGAAACTGGCGGCCCCGATCGAGCAGATCCGGCCCGGTGCCGGCACCCGGCTGCGGGTCGGCCCGGTGGGCGAGAGCGACGCCGCAGAGTGGGCGGAGGTGGTCCTGCGGGGCTTCGGCATGCCGACCGAGGGGCTTGCCGCGATGGTGACGGCGAGTGTCGGCCATCCCCAGTTCCATCCGTACGGTGTCTGGGACGGCACCGACCTGGTCGGCGGCGCGAATCTTTTCGTGCGTGGCCCGGTCGGCGCCCTCAACTCCGGGGCGACGCTGCCCAGCCATCGCAACCTGGGGGTGCAGTCGGCCCTGATCGCGGCTCGCGCTGAGGCGGCGCGGGCGGCCGGCTGCCGGTGGCTGATCGCGGAGACTGGGCAGCCGGCGGCGGGCACGAAGGCTCAGTCCCTGGCCAACCTGGAGCGCGCCGGCCTGCGGGTCCGGTACGTCCGGCAGAACTGGCGTTGGCGAGCCGAGACCGATCTCACCCCGGTCGGCTGACCGGTTCCCGCTGCCCGCACCGGGCGGGAGGATTCCCTGATCGTCGGCGCAGTCGACGACGCCCCGCCCGCTGATCATCGCCGCGGGTGGTGGCCGTCGGATCGGTGGCCGGAGGCCCTGCTGGACCCGGGGGAGAAGCCCCTGGTCAACCGAATGATCGACACGATGACCGAGGCGGGCTGCGAGCGGCTCGTGGTGGTGCTCGGCGCTGCCGCGGACCAGGTACGCAAGATGGCCGACCTGACCGGGGCCACGGTGGTGGTCAATCGGGCGTGGGGTACGGGTGTCGGCTCGTCCCGCCCCAGCGCGTCGGCGTCTGAGCCCTCGGACACGTGCCGCGCTGGGGACGGTCGGCGTCAGTCGCCGGCCGCCGCGATGAAGTTCCGGACCGAGGTGCGGGGATCGCCCGAGCGCACCAGCGCTTCTCCCACCAGTACGACGTCGGCACCCCACTGGCGGTACTCCGCGACGTCCTCGGGCCCGGAGACGCCGGACTCGGCCACCGCGATCGTCCCCGCTGGGATGGCGGGGGCCAGTTGCTCGAAGACCGTGCGGTCCACGTCCAGCGTGGTGAGATCACGCGCGTTGATGCCGACCAGATCCGCGCCCACCTCCACGGCCCGGGCGAGTTCGTCGGCGGTGTGCGCCTCCACCAGCGCGGTCAGCCCGAGTTCGCGGGTCAGGCCGAGCAGGTCGGCGAGCAGTCCGCCGTCGAGCGAGACCACCATCAGCAGGATCAGGTCCGCGCCGTGGGCCCGGGTCTCCCACACCTGGTACGGCGTGACGATGAAGTCCTTCCGGAGGATCGGGATGTCCACGGCCCGGCGGACGGACCCCAGGTCGGCGAGCGAGCCGCCGAACCGCCGCTGCTCGGTCAGGACGCTGATCGCTGCCGCGCCACCCGCCGCATACTCCGTCGCGAGGGCCGCGGGGTCCGGGATGTCGGCGAGCGGGCCCTTGCTCGGGCTGCTGCGCTTGACCTCCGCGATGATCGAGACACCGGGGGCGCAGAAACGCGGCAGCACCTGCAGCGCCGGGGGCGTGTCGCCGACGCGCGCCCTCAGCTCCGCCAGTGAGACGGCACTCTGCCGGGTCGCCAGGTCAGCGCGGACACCTTCAAGAATTCCATCCAGCACGCTCAACGTTTCTCCCGAATTGACACGGATTCTGCATAATGTTGTGGAACGTACCGCTGCCAGGTCTCTTCGACCAACGGCGATCTGCCGCGATTCGGTCTCTTGAGGCTGGGCGACTCAACCGCCAGCGCGCTGGCCGGCGCTGGTCGATCGCAGCGCCCGGAACCCGGTTGTGACGGACGACGCGTACGCGCGGGTCGGTCCGGGTCACGCGACGGGCGGCGCCGTCGAGCGTACGGATGCGACCCGCCCTGTCCGGATATGAGTGACACCTGGCCGGACCAAGGCGGCGCCGCACCCCGGCCGGTAGGCAGCATGAAAGTCAAGCACATGGTCCGCAGCCGACACACTTCCCGGGAGGTCAGAGGTCATGCCAGAGATCATCGCGGGGTTGGAGATTCCTGGAACAGCGGCGGGCGCCGAAGCGACCAGGTTCATCCAGGAGACGACGAGGCCCCCCATCTTCCACCACTCCCGGCGAGCATTCCTCTTCAGCCAGATGCACGCGCACAGGCTCGGCGTGGAACTGGATCCGGAACTGCTCTACATGGCGACCATGTTCCACGACGTCGGCCTCCTGACCCCCTTCTCCGACGTCGAGCAGCGCTTCGAGGTCGATGGCGCCGACCACGCACGCACGTTTCTCCTGGACCGGGGCTTCTCGGCTGCCGCCGCCGAGACCGTCTGGACGGCGATCGCGCTGCACACCACGCTGGGCATCCCGGAGCGGATGGCCCCGGAGATCGGATTGACGCAGCTCGGCATCGCGACGGACGTGGTCGGGGTCGGCCTGGAGGCGCTGGAACAGGATCAGGTGGACGAGATCCTCGCCGTCCACCCACGGGGTGACTTCAAGAACGAGTTCCTGCGAGCCCACGTCGACGGACTCAAGAATCGCCCGGAGACCACGGAGGGCACCATGAACTCCGACATACTCGAGCACTTCATCCCGGGCTTCGAGCGCACGTCGATGGTCGAGCGCGTCCTCAACTCGCCCTGGGAAAGCTGACCCGTACCGGGCCATGCGGTGACTGATGTGAGTCAATTCGGCGGCGGAGGCCGTCTCGGACGACGAACAGGGCGGGTCACACTCGTGATCGGGTGTGCGCGGTAGGCCCCTCGTCCCTCGACGTGGGGCCTACCGCCCGGCCACCCGCAGAGCACATCGAGGTGATCGTGCACTGTCCGGCCGATCAGGCCGAGAGCGTGGCGGCGGCGGTGTACCGCGCCGGTGAGCGGGCCACAGCCCTGCTCTTCGGCGCCACTCCGGTGCGATTCCCCCTGGATCTGTCCATCGTGGACTGTCACGCCGACGCGGCATAGCGCACGATTTTCCTATTTGCCCCGCTACCCCGGGCCGGTTGTGCTCGTTGCATCCGGTGTCCGTAGGACGGTGCGGACCGGGCACCGCCGTGCCCGGTCCGCACCCACGGTTGAGGGGGCCCAGCTGAACCGGATCGCAGGAATGATCATCGCCGCGGGCGGGGGACGCCGGATAGGCGGTCCCGAGGCGCTGCTGCACCAGGGGAAGAAGCCCCTGGTCAACCAGATGATCGACACGATGACCGACGCGGGCTGTGAGCAGATCGTGGTGGTGCTGGGTGCCGCGGCCGACCAGGTTCGGGAGACCGCCGACCTGACCCGGGCCACCGTGGTGATCAACAAGGCCTGGGGCACCGGGGTCGGCTCGTCCATCCGGGCCGGGCTGGCCGCGCTCGACGACGAGGGGATCGAGGCGGTGGTGGTGGTGCCGGTCGACATGCCGGGCCTGACCCCCGCCGCGGTGCGCCGGGTGACCGCGCTGCCGTACCCGGACGTGCTGGTCTGCGCCACCTACGACGGGCTGCGCGGATACCCGATGCTGTTCGGGCGCCGGCACTGGTCCGGCATCGCCACGCTGGCCAGCGCCGACGTCGGCGCCCGGCCGTACCTGCTGGCGCACAAGGATCAGATCGTCGACATCGCCTGTGACTCGGTGGCCGACGGCAGCCGGGTCGACAGCCCCGAACTGATGGCCCTCTACGGCCTGAGCATCCCCGAGCAGCGGGTCGGCGTCTGAGGTGGGCTGAGTATCCGTACGGATGTGCCGGGTCGTCGAGCGGCGATACTCGTTGCCATGCGTCGACTCGCCACCGCTCTGCTGTGCCTGGCCGCGCTCGTGAGCTGCGCACAACCAGGCGCCGCGCCTGCGCAGGACGGCCCCTCCGGGGAGGACACCGGCTGGGTCACCTATCAGGCGGACGTCACCGCCGTTCGGGTCAGCGCCGACCCGCGCTCGCTCGTGCTGACCGTGGCGCTGCTGGGTGACGCCGACGGTTGCTCCCGAGATCCGCGAATCACCTACTTCGTGGAGGAGAACAACCGCATCCACGCCAACGTGGTGCAGGATTCGCGCCTGTCCGGGACGGTCGGGGCCTGCCCCACCCACACGCCCGGCGAGGTGACGTTGACGGCGCCGGGGTCGATCGCCGGCCGGACCGTCGTGCTCAACCAGGAGCCGTGGAAACTCGACGGTGCCCAGTACCGCCGCTGCGACCCGACGTTCGGTTGCGATCCGATGCCGACCGACCACTGTGACCCGGCGTGGATCAGCGTCGCGGTCCGCGGCATGGACGTGTCCCGGCACTCGACGGGATCGATCGAGGGCTGCGACGGCAGCTGGCTGGTCATGACGGTGCCGTTCGATCCGGTGCCGTGCGGTGCCGAGGCGAGGCGAGGCTGTGACCCGTCGGTCAACGTGCGCCGCTACTTCCTGCGCTGGGCCGGCCCGCGCGGCTGGGCCACTATCGCCAGCTCCACGGAGGCCGGCTGCGGACGTGTCCGCGCCGCCCAGCCGGCCTTTCCGAGAAAGCTCTGCGCCGACCTGTCCCGGCCGTGACCGGCCGGAGCCGGTGGGCCGGTGGAGCTTCGCCCCGATCTGTCCGTCCGGGTGGTCCACCGGGGCTCTGCCGGGTGTCAGGATGCGGGAATGCCGTATGACGAGGACCTCGCGAACCGGGTACGGGAACTGCTCGGGCGGGAGCCCGGGCTCGCCGAGAAGCGCATGTTCGGCGGCCTGGCGATGATGGTGAAGGGCAACATGGCGGTGGTCGTCCGCGGCGCCGGCGGCCTCATGGTCCGCGTCGACCCGGCGGAGTCCGAACGGCTGGAGGCGGAGCCCGGCGCGCAGGCGACGGTGATGCGGGGGCGGCCGATGCGGGGCTGGATCACGGTGGATCCCTCGGCCTGCGCGGGTGACGCCGATCTGGCCCGGTGGGTCGATCGCGGCGTCCGCTTCGCGGGGACCCTGCCGGCCAAGTAGACCCCGCCTAGGGCCAGCCGCCGGACGGCCGCTGGAGACCGAGCCGGTCGGCGAGTTCATCCACGACCGCTGCCAGCGCCGCCGGCACCGGTCGCCGGGTGACCAGAAAGAGGGTGAAGCGACCCGGCACCGGCGCCGGTGCGACCTGTTCGTCCGGGGCCGCGTAGGCGAGCGCGAGCCCGCGCGGTAGGACGACCGGGCAACCGAGGAGCCGGCCCATCCGGACGGCCGTCTCGCCCGTGGCCGCCGGCCGGGGCCGGGCGCCCAGCGCGGAGAGCCGCCGGTGCAGGGCGTCCGCCGACGTGTCGTAGCTGTGCGCCACCACGTCGAGGTCGGCGAACGGGCGGCGCCCGGGCGCGAGCCGTACCCCGGGTGGGGTGAGCAGGGCCAGCCGGTCGACGGCCACGGGTGACGCGACGGCAGTGACCGGCAGCCGCATCTGGTTGGCGACGGTGACGAATGCGGCGTCGAGCGAACCTTCGCCGACCCACTCCACCAGACGGTCACCGTGGTCGGTGACCTGGTGCACGTCGTGGGCGGTAGCAGGTCCACCAGGGCGGGGAACACCCACGCGGCCAGGCTCGGAAAGGTGCCGATGCTCAGCACCTCGCCGCGCGCCGCCGACCGGGTCCGGTCGAAGATCGCCTCCAGGTGGCCGAGCACGTGCACGGCCTCGGCGGCCAGCGCCCGGCCGGCCGGTGTCGGTCGCGCCCCGGTGGTGTCCCGGTCGAAGAGCCGCTCGCCGATCCGCCGCTCCAGCGCCGCCTGTCGGGCTCGGGGTGGGCACGCTCAGATGAGCGTGCTCCCCGGAGCCCGGCCCAACTTGCACGCCGGCTGGCGGCGTTCGTCAGTGTCCGTGCCGCTGTCCGAGTGTGCGTCCTGGCTGGCGTCGATGCGGGCGCCGATCTGAGCCGGCAGCGGGTAGACACGTTCGACGGGAAGGTGAGCTGCTGCCGCTTGTTCGTCGCCGACGCGCAGCAGTTCCCGGATGCGGTGCACGGTGGGAGTGAGGTCTCTGACTGTGACCATCCAGTCATCGACGTACCGGTCGACAGCCTCGCCGGACAACCCCACCTGCAGCGACCGGTATGGCAGCGCCTTCAGATGCGGTGTCCGTTCCGGATCCCACTGCACTCGTACCGGGCTGGTCTTCAGTTGCCGCGACCACGTCGCCTTGTCGCTGTGCACGTCCCGGTCATATTGGCTCAGGCAGGCTCGCGCCAGCGCCCACTCGAAGCCCTCCCGCGTGATCTCGATGGACAGCACGCGCTCCTGCCCTGGCTCTGTGGCCCAGCCGCAGCGGTACATCATCCAGAGGAAGGACGGCTTGATCCACGTCATCCGGTCCCGCTTGAAGGGAGCCACGAAACGGCCGGCCGCGACCGCCGGCAGGGCAATCTGCGGGGGATACGCCTGGTACACGGTGATCGTGTCGGCCGAGTGGCGGGCACGGATCTGACGGGCGGGAACGGACACCACCCGATCCTCACCGATCGAGCGTCGCCTGTTCCACCGAGATTCGGCGACCACCCCGGCCGGACGGTTGTCGTACCGCCGGCCGATGATCTGGTGGTGAACATTCCGGTCTCCCTGCGCGAGTCTCTGCACGATCCGGCTTTCTGGGCGCGGTACACCTTCGCTACCGAGGATGGCCCGGGCGCCGATCGGCTGGGCGCGCTCGAAGACTTGCTCGACGAGGATGACGGTGACGATGATGATGAGCAGGAGACGCGGCTCGATGTCGCCTTCGACGTCGGCGGCGGCGAACGCGTTCTGCTCGGCGTCGACACCCGGCTCGGCGCTTACGAGCTCGGCATTACCGGGCCTGACTCCGCCGAGCCTGCCGAGCTGGGTTGGGACGATCTGGCCCACTGGCATCCGTACGCCCTGCGCTGGTCGGAGCTCGACCTGATCTGTCGGGCGATCGCCATGCGTGACCCACAGCTGTCGCACCCCGGGGCGCCGATGGCCTTGCTGTGTCGGTTCGCCGCGGTCTTCGACGACGACGACGTGGACGGTGCCGTTGCCTGTGTCGACGCGGCTTACGCGGCGCTGCGGCCCCAGGGTTGGGACGGCTACTGGCCCATTGGCTCCGACTGGCTCGAACGTGCCGACTTCCGCAGCCAGAAGGTGGTGTGGCACCGCGACGAGGCCGGCAACTTGTGGGCCGAACAGGACGCCGACCACGACGCCGACTTCTACAGCACACGGGTGGCACCGCCGGCGGAGACTGGTGAGCACTTCCCGCACACCCGGCTCAGGAGCCTGCTGGCCGCCGCCGCGACCACGGTGGCGACCGGATCGCACCCTTGATCGTGGAAGTCGGCGCCCCGCCGGTGTCAGTCGATGCCCTCCACAGTGATGCGGATGGCGATCGGGCTCCCTGCGGCGTCCAGATCCAGGTGTACCGGGAAAACGCCGTCGCCAACCGAAGTCATGACCATCATGACTTCGGCGCCGCCCACCGTGACGGTGGCCGCCTCGTGCTCGGAGGCACGCACGCCTGCCATCACCTGCCAGTGGTGGGAATGGGGACGGAAGTCGAAGGCGAACATCGCGCGCGGCTCGGCACCTCGCCGTTCTCTCAGCGCGACAGCCCGTTGGTATGCCTGCCGGATCGGCAGGTCGAGCCAGCCATAATGATCGTCTCCGGGTGTATCTGTGCGTGACGCACCGAACTCGGCGGCGATCAGCTCCTCGTCCCTGCCCCAGAAGGCCACGTCGGCGAGACCGTCGATGGAATCGTCGTGGATCCAGGACGAAAGCGCGTCCGCGTCCGCAAACACGAACCGGGCGTGATCCACGTGGATGCTTCCTAGCCGGCGGGATCCCGAGACTGTGGCCTCGCCGAGCCCGATACGAATCTGCCGCCAGCCCCACTCTCCTGGGAATGCCGTGACCAGCAGCTGGCGATTGGACGGCACGTTACCGACGGGAATCACCGGAACGCCGGTGATGAGGAAGTCGGATTCACCGGCAGTCACCGCCCTTCGGACACGGTCACGATGCGGGACCTGGCGGCTGTAGGGCCGCAGGGAGGCATCGAGGGCTCGTTCCCTGCAGTGCTCACCGAACATGGCGGTGATCTGTCCCGCCCCATGCTGCGGGATGTCGTAGAGGTGAAGGCCTGATTGGCGGTCGAACGACCTGGCGGCGGCCTCCGCGTCGCGGCCGATGATTTCGAAGTCAACGGCCGCGTCGGCGTCGGCTCCGCGAACCTCCTCAGGAGAACGGTCGCCGGACCAGAGCCCGAGGTAGCCGCCGTCCATGAGGACGAGCTCGCCGGACGGACAGGTGATCTCGCCGAGCACAAGTGGATCTTCCATGAGCGCGGAGTCTACGATGGTCGGGCCACGTCATCGAACCTGCAATAACGCGCCGATGTCCGTAATTGCTGTGTCGAGTATCGTCGTCGCGTGCCGGAGTTGATTGCACATGTCAGCCGGACCCGCCCGGCGTTACTGGATTGACCTTTCGCCGTCATCCGCACGTCGCCGGGGGCAGCCATGACCGATCCGACCGCTCGGGCTCCGTCCTTCGCCGGGATGCGGCTGATTTCGGCGGATGACGTGGCGGCAACGCCGATCCGGGTCGCGGTGGACGCGCTGGAGGCCGCCCTTCGCGACGGACTCGACCCGGAGCGGCAAACGCCCCGTTCGCGGATGGCCACGCCGACCGGCGAACTGCTGATCATGCCCGCTACCCGCGACGGCTATTCGGCCTGCAAGCTGCTCACCAGCACCCCCGACAACATGCACCGCGACCTGCCGCTCATCCAGGGGGCGTTCGTCCTCTTCGAGGGCCCGGAGCAACGCCCGGCGGCCCTCGTCGACGGCACCGCCCTGACGAACCTGCGCACCCCCGCGGTGTCCGCGCTCGCGGTGCGGTACCTGCTACCCCGCCCGGCCGGCGATCCGCTGCGACTCACGGTATTCGGCACCGGCCCTCAGGCGCGCGTCCATGTCGAGGCGATGCTCGCGCTGCACGAGATCGGCGAGGTCGCTCTCGTGGGGCGGGACAGCCCACGGCGGGACCGGCTTGCCGCGCGGCTGCACCGTGCGGGCGTTCCGGTACGGCTGTGCGATCCCGGCTCGTGCACCGACGCCGTGGCGCGGGCGGACGTCATCTGCTGCTGCACCAGTGCCCCGACGCCGCTCTTCGACGGCGCCCTGGTCAGGGACGATGCCGTCGTCGCCGCGATCGGCTCGCACTCTCCGCACACCCGTGAGGTCGACGACCGGCTGGTGGCCCGCTCGCAGGTCGTGGTCGAGTCCCTCGCCAGCACCCTGCGGGAGGCGGGTGACATCGTCATTCCGCTGGCCGCCGGTGTGCTGCGCGAGGAGGACCTGTGTCCGCTGCGTGATGTGGTGACCGGTCGCGCGCGGCTGCCCGCCGGTGGACCACGGCTGTTCAAGGGGACCGGCATGCCGTGGCAGGACCTCGTCGTCGGCGTCGAGATCTACCGCACCCATCTCGCGGGCCGATCCTCGACCGGGCCCGCCGGCAGCGACCCCAGCGGCTGACGTTGGACAGTGCCCCACCGTGGGCTGTCGTCGGCGTGCGACGACAGCCCCGGTTCGGCGGGCGTCTGTCGGTCAGCCCGACGGCTGGTCGAGGCGACCGGTGGCGGCGAGCCGGCGGTACCAGTGCGCGCTGTCCTTCCAGGTGCGTACCTGGGTGTCGTAGTCGACGCGGATGATGCCGAACCGGCGGTCGTAGCCGTAGCCCCACTCGAAGTTGTCCAGCAGCGACCAGACGAAGTAGCCCCGCACGTCCGCGCCCTGCGCGCGGGCGTCCGCCACGGCGGCGATGTGCCGGCGCAGGTAGTCGATCCGTCGGTCGTCGTGGACGCGGCCGTCGGCCGAGACCACGTCGTCGAAGGCCGCGCCGTTCTCGGTGATCATCATCGGCTGGTGCGGGTACTCGCGGTGCAGGCGGAGCAGCAGCTCGGTTAGCGCCGGCGGGTCGATGTTCCAACCCATCGCCGTGTGCGGGCCGGGCTGGGGCAGGAAGTCGACGTCGCCGGCGGCCACCCACGGCGTGGACGCCGAGGCGCCGTGCCCGTCCGCGTCGGAGCGGGGTGACACCCCGTCCCAGGCCCGGACCAGGGTGCTGGAGTAGTAGTTCACGCCGAGCATGTCCAGCGGCACCGCGATCAGCTTCTCGTCGCCGTCCTGCACGAAGGACCAGTCGGTGACCGGTGCGGTGTCGGCCAGCAGATCGGCCGGGTACGCCCCGTCCAGCATCGGGCCGAGGAACGCCCGGTTGGCCAGCGCGTCGATCCGGCGTACCGCGTCGGTGTCCGCCGCCGAGTCCGACGCCGGCCGGATCACGTGCAGGTTCAGCGTCACCGACAGCTCGGCCGCGGGGGCCAGCTCCCGGACCACCCGACCGGCCAGGCCGTGCGCCAGGTTGAGGTGGTGCACCGCGGCCAGGGCTGCCGCGGGCTCGGTGCGACCGGGCGCGTGCACGCCGGAGGCGTAGCCCAGGTACGCCGAGCACCACGGCTCGTTCAGCGTCGTCCAGGTGTGCACCCGGTCGCCCAGCGCACCGACGATGCCGGCCGCGTACTCCTGGAAGCGCAGCGCGGTGTCTCGGGCCGGCCAGCCGCCCGCGTCCTCCAGTTCCTGCGGCAGGTCCCAGTGGTACATGGTGGCCACCGGGCGGATCCCTCGCTCCAGCAGCCCGTCCACCAGCCGCGAGTAGAAGTCCAGCCCGGCCCGGTTGAACGCGCCCGAGCCGCCCGGCTGCACCCGCGGCCAGGCGATGGAGAACCGGTACGCGTCGAGGCCCAGCTCTGCGATGTGCCCGAGGTCCTCCGGCCAGCGGTGATAGTGGTCGGCGGCCACGTCACCGGTGTCGCCGTTCAGCGTCCGGCCGGGGGTGTGGCTGTAGGTGTCCCAGATGGACGGCCCCCGGCCGTCCTCGGTGGCCGCGCCCTCGATCTGGTACGACGCCGTGGCCGATCCCCAGACGAAGCTCTCCGGGAAGGTGTGTGCCGTCATCGCCGTGCCTCCTTGACCTCACAGGTGTACGCCGACGAGGCGCCGGCGACCAGCGCGACGCTGGCCGTCCCATCCTCGTAGCGCACGTCGAACTCGGCGCCGGGGCCCTCCCCGGGCGACGGGACGCGGACCCGGGTCCGCTGCCCCTGGACCGGTGTGTAGAGCCGCAGCCGCACGTCGTCGGCCCACTCGTAGTCCGGCCGGTCGGTGCGGGCGCCGAACGGGATCACCGCGCCCGGCCGGGCCAGCACCGGCACGCTGTCGAAGCCGTGCTTCTCGGTCACCCAGGCCGGCCCGGTGAGCTGCTCACCGGTCACCAGGTGGGTCCACGTGCCGGCCGGTACGTAGTACGTCACCTGCCCGTCGGCGCTCATCACCGGTGCGACCAGCACGTCCGGGCCGAGCATGTACTGCCGGTCGAGCTGCGCGGCGGTCGGGTCGTTGGGGAACTCCAGGATCATCGGCCGCATCACCGGCACGCCGTCGCGGTGCGCCTCCTGCGCCGCCGCCGCCAGGTACGGCATCAGGCTGAGCTTGAGCCGGGTGAAGTGCCGCAGCACCTCCACCGCCTCGTCGTCGTACGCCCACGGCACCCGGTACGAGCTGGAGCCGTGCAGCCGGGAGTGCGACGAGAGCAGCCCGAAGGCGATCCACCGCTTGAACACCGCCGCATCCGGGGTGCCCTCGAAGCCGCCGATGTCGTGGCTCCAGTAGCCGAAGCCGGACGCGGCCAGGGACAACCCGCCGCGCAGCGACTCGGCCATCGCCACGAACGTCGACTCGCAGTCGCCACCCCAGTGCACCGGGAACTGCTGCCCGCCGGCGGTGGCAGAGCGGGCGAAGAGCACCGCCTCACCCTCGCCGCGCTCGGCCTCCAGCAGCTCGAAGACCGCCCGGTTGTAGAGGTAGGAGTAGTAGTTGTGCATCCGCTGCGGGTCCGAGCCGTCGTGCCACACCACGTCGGTCGGGATGCGCTCACCGAAGTCGGTCTTGAAGCAGTCCACGCCCATGTCGAGCAGCGCCTTGAGCTTCGACGAGAACCAGCGGACCGCGTCCGGGTTGGTGAAGTCGACCAGCGCCATGCCGGCCTGCCACTTGTCCCACTGCCAGACCGACCCGTCGGGGTTGCGGACCAGGTAGCCGGCCTGCCGGCCCTCCTCGAACAGGTACGAGCGCTGGGCGATGTACGGGTTGATCCATACGCACACCTTGAGGCCGCGCTCGTGCAGCCGACGCAGCATCCCCTCCGGGTCGGGGAAGGTCGCCGGATCCCAGACGAAGTCGACCCAGTGGAACTGCCGCATCCAGAAGCAGTCGAAGTGGAACACCGACAGTGGCAGGTCCCGCTCGGCCATCCCGTCGATGAACTCGGTCACCGTCTTCTCGTCGTACGAGGTGGTGAACGAGGTGGACAGCCACAGCCCGTACGACCAGGCGGGTACCCGGGCCGGCCGTCCGGTGAGCGCGGTGTAACGGCGCAGCACGTCCTTCGGGGTCGGCCCGTCGATGAGGTAGTAGGTCAGGGACTGCCCCTCGACGCTGAACTGGGTCTGCGAGACGACTTCCGAGCCGACCTCGAACGACACGTGCTCCGGGTGGTCCACGAAGACCCCGTAGCCGGCGCTGCTCAGGTAGAACGGCACGTTCTTGTACGCCTGCTCGCTGGCGGTACCGCCGTCGGCGTTCCAGATGTCGACCGTCTGGCCGTTCTTCACGAACGGGCCGAACCGCTCGCCGAGCCCGTACACCGTCTCGCCGACGCCGAGGGCCAGCCGCTCGTGCACGTAGGTGCGACCGTCGGCGTCGGTGACGACGCCGATGCTGCGCCCGGTGGACGAGGTGACCACCCGGTCGCCGTGCGCGAAGTCGACCCGCCACCCGTCGACCAGGGAGACCCGGGCGGTCAGGTCACCGGTGGTCAGCGACGCGCTGATCCCGGTGACGTCGACCGTGACCGGGTGCCGGTCGTCGACGCTCAACTCGAAGTTCGGCCGCCGCGGCAGCCCGCCACTGTGGTGGCCGATGGTCACGCCGACCACATCGGGGGCGGGGGAGAAGAACCGGACCGTGACCACCGGTCGGTTGAGGGTGTCGCCCCGACCGGTGATCCGCCCTGTCGGGGCGAAGACGGTGAAGCCGCGCTCGTCCGGCTCGACCGATTCGACGGTGCCGGGGCGCAGCACGCTGACCCCCGGGCGCAGTTGCCAGTACCCGTCGGTGAACTTCACTTCTCGGCTCCTGCCGTGATGCCGCGCGCCAGGGTGCGCTGGAAGATGAGGAAGAAGACGATGGCCGGCACCAGGCTGATTAGCGCGCCGGCGTTGGTGGTCGGGGCGTCCATCAGCCGGTCGCCCTGCAACGACGCGAGCGCCACCGGGATGGTCTGCGTCCGGTTGTCGATCAGCATGACCAGCGGGATGAGGAACTCGTTCCAGGTCCAGATGAAGAAGAAGATCAGCAGAACCGCGAGGCTGGGACGCAGGTTGGGGAAGACCACCCGCCACAGGATGGTCCACTTCCCGGCGCCGTCCAGCGCCGCCGCCTCCAGCAGCGAGCGCGGGAAGGTGCCGAGCACCGAGGCGAGCAGGTACGTGCCGAACGCGCTCTGGATGACGGTGAAGATGATGATCACCGAGAGCTGGGTGTTGTAGAGGCCGACCTGCTTGGCCATGTAGTACAGCGGGTAGATCAGCGACTCCTGCGGCAGCATGTTGGCCAGCAGGAAGAGCCCGACGATCCAGAGTCGGCCGCGGACCCGGCCGATGCCCAGCGCGTACGCGTTGAGCAGCGAGACGGCGACACCTAGCACCGCCACCGAGCCGGCGATGAGCGCGGAGTTCCACAGTTTCACCGGGAAGTCGACCTGGGTCCAGTAGGTCCGCAGGCCCTGCGTGTACAACTCGGACGGCCAGCTCAGCGGGCCGTTCGACGAGTACTCGCCGGGTGACTTGAACGCGTTGAGCAGCATGAACGCGAACGGCACCAGCATGACCAGCGCGCCGAGGGTGACCCCGGCGAGCACGATCCAGCGGCTCGCGCCACGGTGGTGCCGGTCGCGGGCCACCCGGCGGGCCGGCGCGCCGGTCGGAACGGTCGTCACGGCCATGTCAGAACCCCCGGTCCCGGCGCTCGCTGCGGTGCTGCATCCGGATGAACAGCACGCTCACCGCGATGATGATCAGAGTGAGCACCGTCGAGATCGCGGAGCCGTAGCCGACCTGCAGCTTCTTGAAGAACGTGTAGTAGGCGAAGTAGGAGGGCACGTTTGTCGCGTTCTCCGGGCCCCCCCGGGTCAGCGCGTAGATCGGGCCGAACACCTTCATCGCGGCGATGGTGCAGGTCAGGGCGACCACGAAGGTCTCCGGCCGGATCTGGGCCATGGTGATGGCCCGGAACCGGTGCCACCAGCCGGCGCCGTCGACCTCGGCCGCCTCGTACAACTCCGGGTCGACGCGTTGCAGCGCGGACATGAAGACCACCACCGGGTAGCCGATCTGCACCCAGATCATCACCGCCATCACGGCGGGCAGCGCGGTGTCCGGGTCGCCGAGCCAGTCGTGGCGCAGCGAGGAGAGCCCGACCGCTTGGAGTAGCCCGTTGAACGCCCCGTCGGGCCGCAGGATCCAGCCCCAGACGATGCCGGCCACCACGACCGGCAGCACCTGCGGCAGGTAGAAGGCGGCCCGCAGCGCCGCGGCGGTACGCGGACGGAACTTGCGGCCGATGGTGTCGAAGAGCACCGCGGCGAGCACCAGCCCGACCAGGGTGGGCACCACCACCATCGCCACGATCATCGCCAGGGTGTTGCGGAACGACGTCCAGAACACCTCGTCGTGCAGGAGGTTGCGGTAGTTGTCGAGGCCGATGAAGGTCGGGTCGCCGATCCCGGACCACTTGGTCAGCGACAGGTAGCCGGTGGCCACCAGCGGCGTGCCGATGACGAGCAGGAAGAGCAGCGCCCCCGGGAGCAGGTACAGCCAGTACGCGGCGTCGCCGCGGCGCTTCCTGCGCCCCGCGGGCGGGGCGGGTGCTGAGGTGGTCGCCCGCTCCGGGGCGGCCACGGCGTCGGACAGTGCCATGGGAGGTCCTTCCCGGCGGAGCGGGCGGGCGCGTCCTCACGGGGAGGGCGCCCCCGCCCGCTCGCCACCCTCACTTGCCGGTGATCTCCTTGACGCCGTCCTGGTACGGCTTGGCGATCGAGTCGAGTACCGCGTCCGGCGACTTGGACCGGTTGAGCAGGCCCTGGAAGCCGGAGACCAGCACGTCGTAGTAGCCGGGGACCGGCCAGTCCGGGTAGAAGGCGAGCCCGTCCTGACCGCTGACCGTGTTGAAGTTCTCGATCAGCTTGCGGTCCCGGGGGTCGCTGATCTTCGACGGATCACCGGCGACCGGGACGCCGCCGTTGGTGCCGATCAGGTTCTGGATCTCCGGGCGCAGGGTGATGTCGACGAAGTCGTACGCCAGGTTCTTGGCCTTGCTGCTCGCCGGAACCACCCAGAGGTTGCCGGACGAGCCGGCCTGCAGGCTGTTGCCGGGGAAGAGGAAGGTGTCCCAGTTGGCCTTCATCTCGGCCTTGAACCGGCCGAACCACCAGCTACCCGACACGATCATCGGGGTCTTGCCGGCGATGAACGCGGTGCCCATGTCCTCGGCCTTGAGGCTGGCCGAGTTCTTGCCGACGTAGCCCTTGGCCACCCACTCGGCGAAGGTCTGCGCCCCGTACTTCAGCGGGTCGGCGTGGAAGTCCACCGGGTTCTGGTAGAGCTGGTAGTCGTTGACGAACTGCCGGTTCCCCTTCGCCAGCGCGAGCTGGTAGAAGAGCTGGCCGGCCGGGTACTCGGCGCCGGCCATGCCCAGCGGGGTGACGCCCTTGCCCACGAAGGTGTCCATCGCGGCGGTCATCTCGGCCATCGTGGTCGGCACCTGGACGCCGTACTTGGCGAAGAGGTCCTTGTTGTAGTAGACCGTCACGTACTCGCCGTAGTTCGGCACCCCGAACCAGTTGCCCGAGCCCATCACGCCCTTGTCGCTGTAGCGGGCGGTGGTCTGCAGGCTGGGGCTGAGCTTGCCGGCCCAGCCGCGCTTGTCGGCCTCACCGCTGAGGTCGGTGAGCAGCCCCTGCGAGGAGAGCAGCCCGGCCGTGGCGTTGCCCTTGTTGTACTCCATGATGTCCGGACCCTCGGACGAGTTGATGATCATGCCAGCGTTCTGCTGGATCTGCTCGAACGCCTTGCGCTCGAAGCGCACCTCGACACCCGGGTGCTCGCTCTTGAAGATCTCGATCGCCCGGTCCCAGGCGACCCCCATGGCACTGTTGGCGCTCTCGTAGTGCCAGAGCTTGAGGGTCTTGGCCCCGCTGTCGTCCCCGCTGTCGCCGCCGCCGCACGCGGCCACGGTGGTCGTCGCGGTCGCCGCCAGGGCGATCGCGGCGACGATCCGGCGGAATCGCTGCATTGCTATCCTCCTCGTTGAGTATCTAGCCGGTACTGCACTGGGCCCGTCGTCGCGTTGCAGCGCGGCGGCGGGCCGTTTTCGCTGGTCAGCCCCCGTCGGCCGGCGGCGGCTCGGGTGCGCCCGGTGCCGGTCGTCGTGGCGCGGCGGTCGAACCTCGGATCTCCAGCGCGCAGGGCAGCAGTTGCTGGTGCTGCTCTTCGCCCGCCCCGTCCAGTTGGCGCAGCAGCGCCTCGATCGCGATCCGGCCCAGGGCGGAGCCGGGCGACGTCATGGCGGTCAGCGCCGGGGTGGCCAGCTCGGCGACCTGGGGCGAGGTGACCATCGAGACGACCGAGAAGTCGTCGGGCACCGCCAGCCCTCGGGAGGTCAGCCCGCCGAGGATGCCGAAGATCGCGTTCTCGTTCATGGCGAGCACGGCGGTCAGCTCCGGAGCCCGCGCGAACGCGGTGGCCAGGGCCGCCCGCCCGCCGGCCGCGCTGTCCTCGGCCGCGATCATCAGCGGCTCCAGGCCGTGGCCGGCCATGGCCGCCACGAAAGCGTCCCGGGTACGCAGGGCCGGGCCGTAGCCACTGGCCAGGGTGGCGGCCGAGTGGTTGACGTAGACGATGCGCCGGTGGCCGAGGCCGACCAGGTGGGCGACGGCCTCCCGCACGGTCTGCTCGAAGTCGATGTCGACGTAGGAGAGCCCGTCGGTGTCACCGGTGCGCCCGATCAGCACCAGCGGGACGCCGGCCTCCTGGAGCACGGTGACCCGCTCGTCGGCCAGCTGCACCTCCATCAGCACCGCGCCGTCGAGCATCCGCTGGCTGGCCAGCCGGCGCAGGTCGTCGAGGTCACCGCCGCCGACCGGTGAGAGCACCAGGTGGTAGCCCGCCGCACTGGCCGCCGCGGCGGCGCCGGTTACGAAGGCCGTCTCCGTCGCACCGAGGCCGCGCTCGTCGATCGGCATCAGCAGACCGAGGATCCGACTGCGCCGGCTGGCCAGGCCGCGGGCCATCGCGTTGGGCTGGTAGTCGAGCTCGGCCATCGCCGCGAGCACCTTGTCCCGGGTGGCCTGGGAGATCGGTCGAGTGCCGGTGAGCACGTACGAGACGGTGCTGACCGACACCCGGGCGAGGCGGGCGACGTCGTGCATGGTGGGCACCGCGTACCTCCTCCGGCCAGGGGTGGGATCGCTCCCGGATGATCGTCGAAGCGTTTCGACGAAGCGTTTCGACAGACGCTAGGGCAGGTGTTACGGCGACGTCAATAGCCGGTGTCAAGAAGAATTCCGGCCGGTCCGGGTGTGGCCTGGCCCGGCCACCCTGCGCCCACCTCCCGACGTCGGCCGGTATGTGTCCGCCCCCTTTGCTCTGCTTCAACGACCGCAACACCGCCTGCCCGGACAGCGGACGGCCGGTGATGCGTAGGGGTGAAGCAGAGCAAAGACAGGGAGGGGATCCGCTGCCCCGGCGGCTGCCGAGAGAGTGTCAGGCCAGGTCGAAGAGCGCGGCGGCGCTGTCCCAGCAGACCGCGCGCAGCCAGTCGTCGCCCAGGTCGAGACGGGCCAGGCCGGTCAGTTGGTCGGCGTACGGGTAGGGGATGTTCGGGAAGTCGCTGCCCAGCAGCACCTTGCCGGCCAGCCCCAGCTCACGCAGCCGGGGCAGTTCGTCGGCGGGGAAGGGCACGAACCGGTCGAAGAACGGCGTGAACGCCATGGTGGTGTCCAGCCGCACCTGCTCGTACGCCTCGGCCAGGTCGAGGAAGGCCCGGTAGTCCGGGGCGCCGAGGTGCGCCACGACGGCGGTCAGGCGCGGGTGGCGGGCGAGCAGGGCGGCGAACGGGTCCGGGCCGGTGTACGTGGTGCCGACCGGGGCGTGCCCGGCGTGCACCACCACCGGCACGCCGGCGTCGGCCAGCATCCCCCACACGCGGTCCAGCGCGGGGTCGGTCGGCGCGAACCCGCCAACCTGCACGTGCACCTTGAACAGCCGGGCGCCCGCGGTCAGCGCCGCCTCGACGTACCTGGGTGCCTCCGGCTCCGGAAAGAAGGTGGCCGAGGGCAGGCAGCCCGGGGTGGCCCGGGCGAACTCCAGCGTCCAGCGGTTCAGCTCCACCGCCATCCCGGGGCGGTGCGGGTACGCCAGCGCGCTGAACGCCCGTACGCCCAGCCGCCCCAGGTGGGCGACCCGGTCGGCGTCGCTCCACCGGTAGCGGATCGGCCACTCGGTGCCGACCAGCGGACCCGCCGCGTCGAAGTACGCCCACACCTTGCGCAGCAGCCGGGGCGGCAGGAAGTGCACGTGCACGTCGGCCAGCCCGGGCAGCCCCAGCCCACGCCAGAATGCGGGCACCTCCGCGTCGGCGGCCGGCGGGTCGGGCTCGGTCATATGTCGATGTTGAACCGCTGCAACACCGACGGTGCGACCAGGCCGGCGGCGGCCAGCGCCGAGATCACGGTCAGCGCGGTGCGCAGCACGACCACCTCGGTCTTGCTGCCGGTGCGCAGCGCGATGCTGTTGGGCAGGCCGACCATCGTCCACATTCGGCGCTTGATCGGGATCGGCCAGAGGATCGGTACGCCGGCCCGGGTGATCATGTCGCCGAGGATGTGCACGAAGCAGCCCACCCCGACGGCGGTGCCGAGCAGCGGATAGCCCCGACCGCCGGGCAGGTTGACGAAGGTGAACCAGGCCGCGCCGGCCGACGCGAGGGTCACGATCACCCAGCCGGCCCGCTCGGCCCACTCGTCGAACAGGCCGCGCAGGGCCAGCCCGAACATGAAGAACAGGATGGTGATCACGGCCCACTTGCCGTACGCGGCGCAGAGCGCGGTGGTGCCCCAGCCGACCAGCAGGGTGAACGGGATCGTGTGGGTGAGCGTCCGGTGCCCGTTGTTGCGGCGCGGGTCCTTGCTGAGCTTCGTCGCGTAGTAGACGCCGAGCGAGATCTTCTCCATCACCTCGGCGACGAAGAGCGAGAAGACCCCGAAGGTGCGTGCCACGGTGGCGCCGCCCTGGTTGCGGGTCACCTTGCCGGAGAGGTCCAGGTCGGGAAAGAGCGCACCGCCGGCGCAGACCGCGGTGCCCACCGCCAGCGCGAGCGGCGACTGGTGGTAGTCGGCGAACTGGTCCAGTGCCCACGAGCCGGCCAGCCACACCGCCGCGCCGGACAGCGCGTGCGACGGTCCCATCATTCGGCTCACCCTCCCCAGGGATCTTGAGCGCCAAAACTACGCCACTGTAGTCATCGCCGGTGCCGCAGGGGCATCATCCGGACAGTCCACAACGGACGGTGTCAGGGGGCGGGTGTGAAGCTCTGCCGGATCATCAAGAAGTATGTCGCGTTGACCTGCCAGTCGAACTCTTCTGTCAACCACGAGACGGTGTAGGCGGTGCGCGCCGAGGTGTTCGCCAGCAGCCGTGCGGTGTGCACCCGCTTACCGGCGGCGGTCTGCCAACCGCACTCCCAGACCGCCCCGCCCTCGAAGATGTTCAGCGCCGAGATGTCCACCTTGCGGTAGCCGGCCAGTGCCCCGCCCTCGGTGAGCCGGGCCTCCTCGCTCCGCCAGTGCGCGACCGGGTCGGGGCGTGCCGGACCGCTCTCCACGCTGAGCACCCGGGACGCGCCGGGCTCCCGGAAGCAGGTGACGGCGTCCTCCGTCCAGCGCAGCCAGCCGATCGGGGCGGCGATCCGGAAGCCGGTCGGATCGTCGTGCCAGGTCCAGCCGCTACGCAGCCGGTACCGGGCGCCGGCCGGCGGGGGCACCGACGGCACCGGGGTGGCCGCCGACGGCGGCGCCGCGCAGGCGAACGCGGCCGGGCGGGCCGACGTCGCGCCGCCGCCCGAGCCGGAGGGCGGAGGGCGGCCATCGTCGCGGTTGCTCAGTGCCAGCGCAGCGCCCGCCGCGACGAGCAGGGCGGTGGCGGCGAGCGCGCCGCCGATCGCGAACAGACGTCGGCGCCGCCGGGCGGGTGGTCGTCCGGGCGCCGGTGCGGGGGGCTCGCCGGGGGCGTCCGGCCGGTCCGCGGCGGGCGCGGGATGCGGCGGTA
Organism: Micromonospora sp. GCM10011542; assembly: GCF_042650685.1. Classification (NCBI taxonomy): domain Bacteria; kingdom Bacillati; phylum Actinomycetota; class Actinomycetes; order Micromonosporales; family Micromonosporaceae; genus Micromonospora; species Micromonospora sp. GCM10011542. Next base: position 83,111 of record NZ_JBHSBO010000020.1, on the reverse strand, counting down.
CGGCCGTCCGAGCCGCGCCGCGGATCGCGGCCACGGCGGCGGACCGCGCGCGTGTCGGCTCGGCGCTCGCGTCGTTGTCGGCGCTCGGGCCAGGGTCTGCGGCGACGGCGCGTAGCAGCGGTTCCGCCTCGGCGGCGGTCAGCCGCCGCCAGGGGTCACGCTGCAGCAGGCCGGTGAGGACCGGGCGCAGTGGCCCGGCCCGGCGCATCGGGTCCGGCGGTTCGGTGGCCAGCGCACTCAGCGTCGCCATGGCGCTGGAGCGGGCGTACGGCGATTTTCCCTCCACCGTCGCGTAGAGCGTGGCGCCCAGCGACCACAGGTCGGTACGCGGACTGGAGATGCCCTCCCGGGCCCGTTCCGGTGCGACGAACTGCGGCGACCCGAGCACGCTGCCCGGCCCGGTCATCACGCCCTCGCCGCCGTCGAAGGTGGCCAGCCCGAAGTCGGTGAGCACCACCCGCCCGTCGTCGGCGACCAGCACGTTGTGCGGTTTCACGTCGCGGTGCAGCACACCGGCGGCGTGCGCGGCGCGCAACGCGGCGAGCACGGCCAGCCCGATCCGGGCGGTCCGCTGCGGGCTCAGCGGACCCTCGGCGCCGATGATCTGCTGCACCGAGCGGGACGGTACGTACTCCATCACGATCCAGGGGCTCCCCCGGTCGTGCACCACGTCGTAGATGCGCACCACGTTGGGGTGGTTGAGCCGGGCGGCGGTGCGCGCCTCGCGCAGCGTACGCAGCCGCAGCTCGTCGCGCTCGGGCTCGGCCAGCCAGGACGGCGGGACGACCTCCTTCACCGCGACGTCACGGTGCAGCATCTCGTCGCGGGCCAGCCACACCCGGCCCATCCCGCCGGTGCCGACCAGGTCGAGCAGCCGGTACCGTCCCGCGATCAGCAGCTGCCGCACGGTCGCGCCCCCTCGATCACCCCGGGTTACACGATAACCACCGATGCCCGATTTCTCATCCGCTGACCAGCCTCGATCGATGGGAGCTGGCGGTCGGGGCCGGTGGCCCGTCGGGTTCGGGACCGTACGGGTGGGCCCTGCGTCAGCAGGCGGCGTGGTCGGCGGCGGCGAGCAGGTTGCCCTCGGGAATGGCGATCCGGGTACGCCCGCCGGCCAGTTGGGCGGCGGCCCGCCGGGCCTGGAGCGGCCCGTGCTCCCGGCGTGCGGTGGCGTAGCTGGCGGCGGTGCGGGCCGCGATGGTGGCCCAGCCGTAGCGTTCGCCGACCATCGTGCGGGCCCGCCGCGCCACCCGCCGGGCGAAGACCTCGTCGCCGAGCAGCTGGTCGACGGCACCGGCCAGGGCGTCCGGGTCGCTGTGCGGGAAGGTCACCCCGGTGACGCCGGGCTCGACGATCTCGGCGAGCCCGCCGGTGCGGGCCACGGCCAGGGGAGCGCCGGCGGCCGCCGCCTCCAGCGCCACCATGCCGAACGGCTCGTAGAGGCTGGGCACCACCGTGGCGTCGGTGGCGCCGAGCACCGCCGGCAGTTGACCGGCGTCGAGGAAGCCGGTGAACCGGACGGTCGAGGCGAGCGCGAGCCGTCGCGTCTCCTCCTCCAGTTCCGGTCGGAAGGGGCCGTCGCCGGCGATCACCACGCGTAGCCCGGGGTGCCGGGCGCGCAGCCGCGGCACGGCGTGCACCAGGTGCTGCACGCCCTTCTCGTAGACCAGCCGCCCGGCGTACCCGACCAGCGGGCCGTCGGCGGCGAACCGGGCCCGGGCCGACGCGACCGCACGGGGCCGGGCCCGCCAGGCGCGGTCGTCGACGCCGTTGGGCACCACGTCGACCTGCCCGGCCGGCACGTCGAACAGGGCGGTCACCTGGTCGCGCATGTACCCGGAGCAGGTGATCACCCGGGCCGAGGAGCTGCTGAGCCAGTGCTCGACGCCGTGGATGGTGCGGTTCATCTCCTCGGGCAGCCAGCCCTGGTGCCGGCCCGCCTCGGTGGCGTGGATGGTGGTGACCAGCGGCAGGTCCAGGTGCTCGGCGAGGGTGATGGCGGTGTGCGCGACCAGCCAGTCGTGGGCGTGGACGACGTCGTACGAGCCGGCCTCGGTGGCCCGCAGCGCCGTGCGGGTGAGGGTGTGGTTGAACGCCATGGTCCAGGCCAGCAGGCTGCCGGTGGCCAGTGGAAAGGCCACCGGGTCCTCGGCCGCGCGCAGGATCCGTACGCCGTCGGCGTACTCCTCCAGGGGCGCGCCCTCGGCGTGCCGGGTGACGACGGTGACCTCGTGACCGGCGGCGGCCAGTGCCACCGACAGCGCGTGCACATGTCGGCCCAGCCCGCCGACCAGCACCGGCGGGTACTCCCAGGAGAGCATGAGCACCCGCTGCTGCTGCCGGGCGGAATGGATGTCGATCACGTGGGCGTCGGGCGACATGCGGGCCCCCTTCGAGTCGTCCCCGGGCGCGCGCCGACCGGCACCGGTGCCGGCGCCCGCCGTCGCGTCTGGATCCGAGCCCATCCTGCCCGGGCCGGGATAACCAACGGAGACACCGCCGTTGCGGTCGTGTAAAGCGCTACCGGCCGGTGCGGCGCGCCCGCAGCAGCTCGGCCACCGACCATGCCTGGAACGGGCAGCCGGTCGCGACGTGCGGCGGAAGACCGTCGGCCGTCTCGCTCACCGAGCCTAGCCCGAATTCGGTCAGATGTGCGTCAATACCGACGAATGCGTCGTCGACTGACATCTTCGCTCGGCGGCAGGCATCCACGTACGGACCGATCAGCCACGGCCAGACCGTGCCCTGGTGGTAGCCGCCGTCGCGCTCGGCCGGGCCGCCCCGGTGCCGGCCGACGAACTCCGGCGAATCCGGGGCGAGGCTGCGCGGGCCGAGCGGAGTGAGCAGCCCGGAGGCGACCCGGCGCAGCGTGGCCTCGTCCGGCTCCAGCGGGGCGTACGGCAGCGACCAGGCCAGTAACTGGTTGGGGCGCAGCGAGTCGTCGTCGTGCTGGGCCGCGCCGCCCAGGGGGTACGCGGGCGCGGGCGCGTCCAGCACGTCGTGCAGCCAGCCGGTGGGGGCCGGGTAGCGGGCCCGGAAGGAGCCGACGGCCCGCTCGTGCAGGCGCCACAGCTCCCCGGCGTCCTGCCCGGCCAGCTCGGTCAGCTCCGCGAGCCCCGCCAGCCCATTGATCCACAGGGCGTTGACCTCGACGGGCTTCCCGGTACGCGGGGTGACCGGCACCCCGTACACCCGGGCGTCCATCCAGGTCAGTGCCGTACCCGGGGCGCCCTGGGTGACCAGCCCGTCGGCCGGGTCGACGGCGATGCCGTACCGGGTGCCGGCCAGGTGGGCGTCGACGACCCCGCGCAGGGCCGGCAGCAGCTCGTCGCCGAGGTCGGTGTCGCCCGTGACGGTGACGTGCCGGCTCACCGCGTGCAGGAACCACAGCGTGGCGTCGACGGTGTTGTACTCCACCCGCCCGGTGTCGGCGGTGTTGGCCAGCATCCCCTCGGACAGCGTGGCCGCGTACGCGCGTAGCAGCTCGCGGCCCTCCGCGGCCCGGTTGGTGCAGAGGAACAGCCCCTCGTACGAGATCATCGTGTCCCGCGACCAGGCCCCGAACCACGGGTAGCCGGCCACCACGTCGACCGCCGAGTCGTTCGTGCGCACCACGAAGGCGTCGGCGGCCAGCGTGAGGGTGGCCTGGACGTCGTCGGCCGGCTTCACCGCCGCCACCACCTGACGGTTGCGCCGCCGGGCCGTCGCGACGATCTCGGCCGCCGGGGGCGGCTCGTCATCGAGCTGACCGGCCCACGCGCGCACCGAGACCGTGTCACCCGGGCGTTCCAGCTCGCCGACGAAGCGCCCCGCGTACCAGACGTCCTCGTCCGGGTGCAGACCCCGCGCGGCCTCCTCGCGGTGGTGCACACCCAGCCACCACTGCCCCTCCGGCGCCCAGCCCGGGCCGGAGAGCCGGTACGCGCCCTCGACGACCGCGCCGTCGGCCACCGGCTCCATCCGCGGCACCGGCCCGTCGGCCCGGCGCTCGCCGTGCGCGTCCCGCCAGGTGCAGGCGGCGGCCAGCTCCAGGCGCACCGGCCCGCCCGAGACCAACCGGTGCACCACGGCCACGCAGGAGCGGCCGGGCAGCATGGCCAGCTCCCGTTCGATCACCACGGCGCCGATCCGCCACCGCCACCGGGGCAGCCCGTCGACCAGGTCGAAGCGCTCCAGCAGCTCGAAGCCGCGCGGGTCGACGTCACCGGAGGCCCACTCGTGCGCGCCCAAGCGGACCCGTCCGCCCGAGGGCAGGGTGACCGCCGGGTCGAGGCTGACCAGTCCCACGCGGCGGGACGCTGGCGTCTCACCGGCCGTCACCAGCAGCCCGTGGTAGCGGCGCGTCCGCAGCCCGCCGACGGTGCCCATCGCGTACCCGCCGACGCCGTCGGGAACCAACCACTCCCGGCTGGCCGCGCTGGTCAGATCGCCGCAGACCTGCGGGCCGAAGTGAATGTCGATCAACTTTCCTCCACCGGCGGCGGGGTGTAACGCGCCACGACGAGAATGGCCGCTGTGGTCAAGTACCCCGGGGGCGTCAAAGATGTGCACGTGATCACTGACCGTTCGCCCTCCGACGCCCCGCCCCCCGACGCCGAGCGGCTCCGGCTCGCGCAGGCCGACTCGGGGGAGCAGGACTGGCGCGCATGGGGTCCCTATCTGTCCGAACGGGCGTGGGGGACGGTACGGGAGGACTACAGCGAGCACGGTACGGCCTGGGACTACTTCCCGCACGACCACGCGCGGTCCCGAGCCTACCGGTGGAACGAGGACGGAATGGCGGGCGTCTGCGACGACCGGCAGACCTTCGCCTTCGCCTTGGCGCTGTGGAACGGTCGGGACCCGATCCTCAAGGAGCGGATGTTCGGCCTCGGCGGCGACGGCGGCAACCACGGCGAGGACGTCAAGGAGTACTGGTGGTACGAGGACTCCACCCCCACCCACTCCTGGATGCGTTGGCGCTACCACTACCCGCAGGCCGCCTTCCCGTACGACGAACTGGTCGCGGTGAACGCGCTGCGCGGGCGGGACGACACCGAGTACGAACTGGTCGACACGGGGATCTTCGACGACGACCGGTACTGGGCGGTGACCGTCGACTACGCCAAGGCGTCCCCGACCGACCTCTGCATGGTGGTCACCGTGGCCAACCGCGGCGACCGCGCGGAGACCCTGCACGTGCTGCCCAGCCTGTGGTTCCGCAACACCTGGGCCTGGGGGCTGCCCGGCGCCGACCGGGTGCCCCGGCTGGTCGGCGAGGACAACCGGCTGGTCGGTGAACACCGGGTGCTGGGCCAGTTGCTGCTGGAGGGCGACGGCGACCCGGTGCCGCTGCTCTGCGACAACGACACTAACGCCGAGCGGCTCTGGGGGCTGCCCGGCCGGTCGCGCTACCCGAAGGACGGCATCAACGACCACGTGGTCGACGGCGCCGCCACGGTCAACCCGGCGGGGGAGGGCACCAAGGGGGCCCTGCACTACGTGCTCGACGTGCCGGCCGGGGGGCAACGCCAGATCCGGCTGCGGCTGACCCGCACCGCCCCGCCGCCCGGTGGCGGCACCCCACCGCCGGCGGATCTGGGCGACGGCTTCGACGCGGTGGTGTGGGCCCGCCGGGCCGAGGCGAACCGGTTCTTCGCCGGAGTGATCCCCGAGGCGGCCAGCCCCGACGAGGCGCTGGTGGCCCGGCAGGCCATCGCCGGGCTGATGTGGGGCAAGCAGTTCTACCACTTCGACGTCAAGCGCTGGCTGGAGGGCGACCCGGGCTCGGCGCCGCCGCCGGCCGGGCGCCGGCACGGGCGCAACAGCGCCTGGTGGCACATGACCAGCTTCGACGTCATCTCCATGCCGGACCCGTGGGAGTACCCCTGGTACGCGGCCTGGGACCTGGCCTTCCACTGCGTCAGCATCGCCCGGGTCGACCCCGGGTTCGCCAAGGAGCAACTGCTGCTCCTGCTGCGCGAGTGGTACCTGCACCCCAACGGGCAGATCCCGGCGTACGAGTGGGCCTTCGGCGACGTGAACCCGCCGGTGCACGCCTGGGCGGCGCTCAAGGTGTTCGAGATCGACGGCGGCCGGGACCACGACTTCCTGGCCCGGGTGATGCACAAGCTGCTGCTCAACTTCACCTGGTGGGTCAACCGCAAGGACACCGGCGGCAACAACGTCTTCGAGGGCGGCTTCCTCGGGCTGGACAACGTCGGGCCGTTCGACCGGTCCGCGGCGCTGCCGGTGGCCGGGGTGCTGGAGCAGTCCGACGGCACCGGCTGGATGGCCATGTACGCGCTCAACATGCTGGACATGGCGATCGTGCTGGCCGAGCACGACCGCACCTGGGTGGACACCGCCACCAAGTTCTTCGAGCACTTCGCGTACATCGCCGCGGCCGCGTACGAGCAGGGGCTCTGGGACGAGGAGGACGCCTTCTTCTACGACGTGCTCCGCCTCGCCGACGGCACGAAGGTGCCGCTGAAGGTGCGCTCGGTGGTCGGGCTGCTGCCGCTGGCCGCCACCACCCGGCTGACCGCCCGCACCCTGCACCACCTGCCGGAACTGGGCGCCCGGCTGCGCTGGTTCCTCACCAACCGCCCGGAGTACGCCGACGTGATCGGTGCCCGCCGGCTCGGCCCGGACGGTCGCCAGCAGCGGCTGCTGTCCATGGTCGGCCCGGAGCAGGTGGTCCGGCTGCTGGCCCGGATGCTGGACCCCGACGAGTTCCTGTCCGACTTCGGCCTGCGCACACTGTCGCGCGCGCACCTGGACAAGCCGTTCTCGGTGACCCTCGGCGGGCAGGAGTTCTGCGTCGGCTACGAACCGGCCGAGTCGACCAGCGGCCTGTTCGGCGGCAACTCCAACTGGCGGGGTCCGATCTGGATGCCGACGAACTTCCTGCTGATCAGCGCGCTGCGCGACTACGCGGCGTTCTTCGGCGACGACCTCCAGGTCGAGTACCCGACCCGTTCCGGGGTGAAGAAGACTCTCGACGAGATCGCCGACGACCTGTCGGCCCGGCTGATCGCGCTGTTCACCCAGGACGACTGGGGTCGGCGCCCGATCTACGGGGCGGCGCGACTGTTCCAGACCCACCCGGACTGGCGGGACCTGATCGCCTTCCCCGAGTACTTCCACGGCGACAACGGCGCCGGGCTGGGCGCGTGGCACCAGACCGGCTGGACGGCACTGATCGCCGACCTCATCCTCACCCTGCGCCGCTGACCCGTGGGAATGATCGACTCGTGTTCCTGAAAGTCGGGGTGTCCGCCTCGGTCCGATGCCAGGACGTCCATGAACCCGAGTCGGTCGAGCACGCGGCCAGGAGGCGTGGAGGTCCAGCCATCAACGGTCCGCCTTCCGGCCGCCGATCGATGCGAAGGCCACGCCGAGGACGACGGCGATCGTGAGCGCCAGGGGCCAGGCGCTGGTGCCCTCGTCGCGCAGGACGCCCAGCAGGACCGGCAGGGTCAGGGCGAACACGGCCAGGAACCGGAGAGTCGTGGCCAGAGTGATCATGGTGTCGGCTCCGTTCTCGTCCTCCGGAGCGCCGGCGCCCCGGGTGGGTGAGGCGCCGGCGGGCGCGTACGCCGGCGGGTCGGCGCTATGTCCCGCGCTCGACGATTGCCGCCTCGACCCGCAGCCCGAGCCCGGTCAGCACGAGCAGAGCGGCGAGGAAGCGCCGGGTGTCCTAGAGTTCCGGACCGTTCCGGGTGACGAGCGCGAGGGGGCGGCATGACGGTGGACGGGTTGGCGCGGCGGCACGGGCAGGTGCTGGTCTTCGACGCGGACGACACACTCTGGGAGAACAACGTCGTCTTCGAGCGGGTGATCGACGACTTCCTGGCCTGGCTGGACCACCCCACCCTGGACCGGGTCGAGATCCGGGCGATCCTCGACGACATCGAGCGGGCCAACGCGGTGGCACACGGCTACGGCAGCAAGGTGTTCCTGCGCAGCCTGGGGGACTGCCTGGAGCGGCTGCGCGAACGGCCGGCCACCGAGGCGGAGCGCCTGCAGATCGACCGGTTGGCGGTGGCGTTGGTCGAGCACCGGGTCGAGCTGATGCCGGGGGTGGCCGAGGCGCTCGACGAACTGGCCGGCCGCCACACGTTGCTGCTGCTGACCAAGGGGGAGCAGGAGGAGCAGCAGCGCAAGCTGGACGCGTGCGGCCTGCTGCACCACTTCCAGGCCGCCCACATCGTCAGGGAGAAGGACGTCGACACGTACCGGTGGCTGGCCCGGGAACACGGCTTCGACCCCGCCGGCGCGTGGATGATCGGCAACTCCCCGAAGTCCGACATCCTGCCGGCCCGGGCGGCCGGCATGAACGCCGTGTTCATCCCGAACGAGAACACCTGGGTGCTGGAGCACGACGAGCTGGACCCGACCGACCGGGGCGTGCTGCGGCTGGCCGCCTTCCCCGATTTGCTGTCCCACTTCTGACCCCGAACAGCGTCCGTGATCATGGTCGCGTTACGCGGACATGCCGGTTTTCGCCCTTGAGATGAGTCACGTTCCCACGAGGCTCCGGATGCTTGTCCGGCCTGCGCGGACCCGCCTAACCTGAGCCGGCGCTCGCGGCACTTCGGGGTGTGTCCGGGGGCGTACCGAAGTCCGGTAGTTGGGCACCGTGGAGCTGAGTGCATGCGGGCCGGCTCGCCGTGCTGAGCCCGGCGTGGGCGGCGTGCCACGCCCGCGCACTGCTCAACAGGGCGATGCCCGCTACCACGCCGGACGGCTGGGGGTCAGGACCGGGGAGTTGCGGACCCGGTCCTGACCCGTACCCCGGGGCTTGATTCGGCGCGGGCGGTCCGGCCGCCGCCCGGCCTGACATATCGGAAAAGAACCCCGTTTTCGGGGCAGCGCGGGGAAGCGTCAGGTGTCAGGATCTTGGGAATGAAGCGCAGAACACTCGTCCTCGGGGCGGCGGTGGGCGCGGTCGCACCCGTCGTGGCAACCGGCGCCACTCCGGCCGCGGCCGTGGTCACCGACCCTGACACCGGCGCCACGCCCGGCGCGGCCCGTCCCCCCAAGCACGTCAAGAACCGTGCCGACCTGCTGACCACCCTGCCCCGGGACACCAGGCAGGTCGTCCTCGTCACCGGCAACGGCTACGCCACCACGTACGCCACCCTGGAGACCTTCCGGCAGGCCGGTGGCAGGTGGGTCCCGGTGTCGGCGCCGCTGCCGGCCCGGATCGGTTCGAAGGGCTTCAGCGACAACCACGTCGAGGGCGTGGCCACGACTCCCACGGGCGTCTACTCGTTCGGCCCGACGATCTACGGCATCGCCGCGGACCCGGGCGTGCGCTACCCGTACCACCGGGTGGTGACCAACGACTGGTGGAACGAGAACCCGAACTCGGCGGCGTACAACAGCTTCCAGCACAGCACGACGAACCCGGGTGGATACAGCGAGGCGCTCTGGCAGGAGACCCCCGCGTACACGCACTTCGCGGTGATCACCTACAACATGGCGCCGAACGTGGCGAAGCCCGTGCCGAACGCCGGCAGCGGGATCTTCCTGCACGAGTTCAGCACCACGGCCGGCAACCCCACCGCGGGCTGCGTCAGCCTCTCCCACGCCCACCTGGTCGGCGTGCTGGCCTGGCTGAACCCGGCCGCCAACCCGCGCATCGTGATCTGCCCGACCCAGAACCTGAGCCGGTACTGAGGGCGGGCCCGTCGGGGCGCGGTCACCCAGCGCGTCGTACCTCTCGGATCACGCGCGGGACGACCAGCCGTCAGGTGCCCTCGCCCCGGACGACCGCCACGGCCACCCGGCAGAACTCGTCCATGTCCGGGTTGAAGCCGGCGGCGATGTCGGGGTGCAGGCCCGAGCGGGTCTCGTCCAGCAGCCGCTGGCAGACCTGCTCGACCGGCTCGCCGGCGTAGCTGGCGCGGACCCGGTCGGTGGCTGCCTGGAGCGCCGACGTCAGCTGTTCCTCCAGCGGGATGCGCAGCTTTTCCTGCACGGGATCGAGCCCCCGCGGGTCGAGCGTGACATGTGGCTCCGGCATCGGTGCTCCCTTCGTCGGCGACCGCGGTACCCCACCGCGGACGTCGGTCAAACCCCGGTCGGTACGGCGGCGACCCGCACCTGGTACGAGAAGTCCTCGGCCGGCTCCTCGTGGTACGACAGCCGGCGGATCTGCCGGTCGTCGTCGTAGAGGGCGACGTCCACCAGCACGCCGAGGTGTGCCAGTCCGATGGAGGCCACGCGCTTCTTGTCCTGTAGCACCGCGCACACGCCGCCGAGCAGGGTGCTGGCGTCGGACGTGCGGTGCCCGGGCGGGCAGCGCAGCACCAGGTCCACCTCGATCGGCCCGGGCAACGGCGTCCAGCCGGTGCGCTGGGCCGCCGTGCAGGCGGCCTGGAGCAGTGCGCGGACCCTCGTCGCCTGCCGGTGCCCGGCGGCGAAGATGGACAGCGCCTCGGTCTTGACCGGTGGCAGGCCGCTCACCTCGAACGTCAGGGCGAGAGCGCGGGTGTCCTGCACGGCGGCACCTCCTCGTTGGGGACGATCCTGCCCAACCGCTGGACCGGCAGTGGGATGTTCCCGCGATTACCAACCGATCGGACGGGCTGGGGTCGGCCGGAGGCGTATCGACGTCGACGGCGTACGCGTGGCTGCGGAGCTAGGCAAACGCTAGACCACGACGAGCGCGTCGGGTAGTCGGTCGTTCACCCGGTGGGACGGGGCGGGAAGGCGCAGAACTCGCCATCAGTGATCTTGACCACACCGGGCCGGGTCGACGACTTCCCGCCAGCGTCAGGTTTCGCGACTTCGCAGCTCGGGCAGTGTGGAGGCCACGAAACGTCCGGGGCCGCCGCGCCGCAACCGCGATGCCCCGGTTGTCTCGCCGTGCGCCGGGGCACGGTGCCTTCCCCCGGCTGCTGGCCGACAAGAGGGGAGGGCGAATGAGCCCTGACGAGGCCCGACGTCGACGCCGACCACGGGTACGCGCGCTGGCTGCCGCCGCCGCGTTGACGCTGGTGGCGCCCATGGCCGCCTGCGGTTCCGGTGACGACGGTGGCACACCGACGATCAACCTGTACTACCCACCGGAGCAGAACCTGCAGAAGGTGGTCGACGACTGCAACGCCAAGGCCCAGGGGCGGTACGAGATCGCCTACCGGGTGCTGCCCCGACAGGCCGACGACCAGCGGGTGCAGATGGTGCGCCGGCTGGCCGCCGAGGACACCGGGATGGACGTGCTCGGTCTGGACGTCACCTGGACCCAGGAGTTCGCCAGCGCCGACTGGATCCGCGAGTGGACCGGGCAGGACAAGGCCGAAGTCGAACAGGGCACCCTGGCCGGTCCGCTCGAGACGGCCCGCTACCAGGACAAGCTCTACGCCGCGCCGAAGAACACCAACGTCCAGCTGCTCTGGTATCGCAAGGACCTGGTGTCGCAGCCGCCGAAGACCTGGGACCAGATGATCGCGGCGGCCCAGCAGCTCAAGGAGCAGGGCAAGCCGTACCAGGTGCTCACCATGGGCGCCCAGTACGAGGGCCTCGTCGTCCTCTACAACACCCTCGCCGAGAGCGCCGGCGGGAAGATCCTCAGCGACGACGGCAAGCAGGCCGTCATGGACGCCGGCACCGTGCGGGCGCTGGAGCAGTTGCAACGCTTCGCCACCTCCGGGGTGACCTCGCCGTCGTTCAGCAACGCCACCGAGGACCCGGTCCGGCTGGAGTTCCAGTCCGGCGGCGGGGCGTTCCAGGTGAACTGGCCGTTCGTCTACCCGGCGCTGCAGGAGGCGAACCCGGAGCTGGCCAAGCAGGTCACCTGGGCGCGGATGCCCGGCATCGACGAGAACACCCCGAGCAAGGTGACCATCGGCGGGGTGAACATGGCGGTCAGCGCGTACTCGAAGCACCCGGAGTTGTCCTTCGAGGCGGCCCGGTGCATCCGCGACGCCGAGCACCAGAAGTTCTCCGCGATCAACGACGGGGTGCCGCCGACCATCGAGCGGGTCTACGACGAACCGGAGATGGCCGAGGCGTACCCGATGAAGGACACCATCCTGGAGGAGCTCAAGGAGCCGGCGACCCGGCCGCTCACCCCGGCCTACCAGAGCATCTCCACCGTGATGTCGGCGATCCTGTCGCCGCCGTCGGCGATCCGCCCACAGGAGACCGCCGACGAGCTGCGCGGCGCCATCGCCGACGCCCTGCAATCCAAGGGGGTACTCCCATGAGTCTGCCGGCCACGCCGACCGGGGCGGACCTGACCGCCGAGGAGACCACCCGCACCAGCGGCCGGCACGCCGCCGTGCCGACCCAGCGGGCCGGCCGCGGCAAGGCGCGGCTGAGCGAGAACAAGAAGGCCGAACGCAAGCTCGGTTGGCTGCTCTGCGCGCCCGCCGCGCTGGTCATGGTCGCGGTCACCGCGTACCCGATCATCTACTCGGTGTGGCTGTCGCTGCAGCGCTTCGACCTGCGCTTCCCGGACCAGCGTGAGTTCATCGGCCTGGAGAACTACGCCACCGTGCTGAGCAACGACTTCTGGTGGACCGCGTTCGGCGTCACCATGCTGATCACGGTCGTGACGGTGGCCGTCGAGCTGGTGCTCGGCATGGGGCTGGCGCTGATCATGCACCGGACCCTGATCGGGCGGGGTCTGGTCCGGACCTCCGCGCTGATTCCCTACGGGATCGTCACCGTGGTCGCCGCCTTCTCCTGGCGGTACGCCTGGACGCCGGGCACCGGCTACCTGGCGAACGTGTTCAGCGACGGCGCCCCGCTCACCGAGCGCGCCAGCTCCCTGGCGATCATCATGCTGGCGGAGATCTGGAAGACCACCCCGTTCATGGCACTGCTGCTGATGGCCGGGCTGGCCCTGGTGCCGGAGGACCTGCTCAAGGCCGCCTCCACCGACGGCGCCACCGCCTGGCAGCGCTTCACCAAGGTGATGCTGCCGGTGATGAAACCGGCGATCCTGGTGGCGCTGCTGTTCCGCACGCTGGACGCGTTCCGGGTGTTCGACAACATCTTCGTGCTGACCGCGGGCGGCAACGAGACCTCGTCGGTGTCGATGCTCGCCTACAACAACCTGATCCGGGGCCTCAACCTCGGCATCGGGTCGACGATGTCGGTGCTGATCTTCATCACCGTGGCGATCATCGCCTTCGTCTTCGTGAAGCTGTTCGGTACCGCTGCTCCCGGCAGCGACGACGGGGAGAGGCGCTGAGATGGCCACCGAGACCACCACCCGAGCCCGAGTGCGCTGGGGCCTGCTGGACGTCATCGTGGTCGTCTTCGCGCTGATCCCGGTGCTGTGGATCGCATCGCTGTCGTTCAAGACGCCGGCCACCCTCACCGACGGGAAGTTCATCCCCCGCGAGTGGACGCTGGACAACTACCGCACGATCTTCGACACCGACCAATTCGTCCGGGCGCTGGTCAACTCGATCGGCATCGCACTGATCGCCACGCTCATCGCGGTGGTGCTCGGCGCGATGGCGGCGTACGCGATCAGCCGGCTGGACTTCCCCGGCAAGGGCCTGCTGGTCGGGGTGTCACTGCTGATCGCGATGTTCCCGCAGGTGTCGCTGGTGTCGCCGCTGTTCGAGATCGAGCGGCAGCTCGGCCTCTTCGACACGTGGCCCGGGCTGATCCTGCCGTACATCACCTTCGCGCTGCCGCTGGCGATCTACACGTTGTCCGCGTTCTTCAAGCAGATCCCGTGGGACCTGGAGAAGGCCGCGAAGATGGACGGCGCCACCCAGGGCCAGGCGTTCCGGCGGGTGATCGCGCCGCTCGCGGCGCCGGGGTTGTTCACCACCGCGATCCTGGTCTTCATCTTCTGCTGGAACGACTTCCTCTTCGCCATCACGCTGACCTCCACCGAGCGAGCCCGCACGGTGCCGGTCGCGCTGTCGTTCTTCACCGGCGAGTCGCAGTTCGAGGACCCCACCGGGGCGATCTGCGCCGCCGCCGTGGTGATCACCATTCCGATCATCCTGTTCGTCCTCTTCTTCCAGCGCCGCATCGTGTCCGGCCTGACCTCCGGCGCAGTCAAGGGATAGGTGATAGTCGTGGCTGACATCGTGCTCGACAAGGTGAGCAAGAGCTTCCCGGACGGGACCGTCGCGGTGCAGGACGTGGACCTGGAGATCGCCGACGGCGAGTTCGTGATCCTGGTCGGCCCGTCCGGATGCGGGAAGTCCACCACCCTCAACATGATCGCGGGCCTGGAGGACATCAGCTCCGGTGAGCTGCGCATCGGCGGTCAGCGGGTCAACGACAAGGCCCCCCGGGACCGGGACATCGCGATGGTGTTCCAGTCGTACGCGCTGTACCCGAACATGACCGTGCGGGAGAACATGGCCTTCCCGCTGCGGCTGGCGAAGCTGGACAAGGAGACCATCAACCAGAAGGTCGACGACGCGGCCAAGGTGCTGGAGCTGACCGCGCTGCTGGACCGCAAGCCGGCCAACCTCTCCGGCGGGCAGCGCCAGCGGGTGGCGATGGGCCGCGCGATCGTCCGGCAGCCCAAGGCGTTCCTGATGGACGAGCCGCTGTCGAACCTGGACGCCAAGCTGCGGGTGCAGATGCGCACGGTGGTGTCCCGGCTGCAGAAGCAGCTCGGCACCACGACCGTCTACGTCACCCACGACCAGACCGAGGCGATGACCCTGGGCGACCGGGTGGTGATCATGCGCGGGGGAGCGGTGCAGCAGGTCGGCCCGCCGCAAGAGCTGTACGACCACCCGCGCAACCTCTTCGTGGCCGGCTTCATCGGCTCGCCGTCGATGAACTTCCTGCACGCCGCGGTGCAGGACGGCCGGCTGCGTACCGCGCTCGGCGACGTGCCGATCGGCGACCGGATCCGTCGGCAGCTGGAGGCGGGCGACGCACCCCGCGAGCTGATCCTCGGCATCCGACCCGAACACTTCGAGGACGCCGAGCTGGTCGACGAGGACACCCGCCGCCGCGGCATGGAGTTCGAGGCGCCGGTGGAGATTGTCGAGTCGATGGGCTCGGACAAGTACGTCTACTTCTCCGTCGAGGGGGAGCGGGCCAGCGCCGCCGAGTTGGAGGAACTGGCCGCCGACGCGGGCGCGGCGGACTTCACCGGGGCGGGCGACAACCTGGTCACCCGGCTGTCCGCCGAGTCGCCGGTGGCCGAGGGGCAGTCCCGCCGGGTCTGGTTCAACCTGGAGAAGATCCACCTGTTCGACCCGGCCAACGGGCGCAACCTCACCCTGCACGAGGGTCGGGCGGCCGGCGCGCTCGCCGACTGACGGCGTCCACCGTGACGGGGCCGGCGGGATCACCCGCCGGCCCCGTCGTGTCCTGCGGCGGGCGGCCGGCCGTGGCAAGGTGGTCGCAGGTCGCGTCGTGAAGCGGGGTGCGGATGAACCGACGACTGGCCGCGCTGGCCAAGGCGCACGGCGTGTCCACCTGGTACGAGGACTGGCGGCACCGCCGCGTCGAGATCGCCCCGGAGACCGTCGTCGGCGTGCTCGGCCTGCTCGGGGTGGACGCCACCACCCCGGCGGCCGTGGCGGACGCGCTCGCCGCCGCCCGGCCCGTCGACCCCGAGGCCCTGCCCGACACGGTGGTGCTGACCGAGGGCGCCACCCGGGTCCTGCCCGGCCCCGGCGTCGTGACGCTGGAGGACGGTGGCCGTCGGCCGGTCGACGGCGAGCTGCCGGCGGACCTGCCGCTGGGCTGGCACCGGCTGGCCTGCGCCAACCGGGAGGTGACGCTGGTCGTGGTGCCGCGCCGACTGCCGGTGCCGCCGCGCACCTGGGGCTGGATGCTCCAGCTCTACGCGCTCACCTCCGAGCGGTCCTGGGGCATGGGCGACCTGGGCGACCTGGCCGAGTTCACCGACTGGGCCGGTGCCACCGGCGCGGGGCTGGTGCTGCTCAACCCGCTGCACGCGGTCGGGCCGGCGCACCCGGTGGCCGCCTCGCCGTACTCGCCGGCCAGCCGCCGTTTCGTCAACCCCCTCTACCTGCGGGTCACCGACACCGCCGCGTACCGGGCGGCGGATCCGGCGACCCGGGCGGTGGTGGACGCGCTGCGCCCGGACCGCGGTGACCTGATCGACTACGACGCGGTGTGGACCGCCAAACGGCACGCCCTGGAGCTGCTGCACCCGTACGCCGGGCCGGTCGACCTGGCGGCGGACCCGGCCCTGACCGCCTTCGCCACCTGGTGCGCGCTCGCCGAGCGGCACGGCAACGACTGGCGGGCCTGGCCCGCGGAGCTGCACGACCCGGACAGCCCGGCGGTCGCCGAGCAGCGCCGCGGGCTGGCCGACCGGGTGGCCTTCCACGCCTGGCTGCAACAGCTCTGCGACGAGCAGCTCGACGCCGTCACCGCGGCGGCCCGGGCGGCCGGGATGCCGGTCGGCGTGGTGCACGACCTGGCCGTCGGCATCGACCCCGGCGGTGCGGACGGGTGGCAGCTCGCCGACGTGCTGGCCCAGGGGGTACGGGTCGGCGCTCCACCGGACGACTTCAACCAGCTCGGCCAGGACTGGGGGCTGGCCGCGTGGCGGCCGGACCGGCTCGCCGCCGCCGGCTACGCGGCCTACCGCGACATGCTGCGACGGACCCTGCGCCACGCCGGCGGCCTGCGGGTCGACCACGTGGCCGGGCTGTGGCGGCTGTGGTGGGTGCCGCCCGGCGCGGGAGCCGCCGAGGGCACCTACGTCCGCTACGACGCCGAGGCGATGCTCGGCATCCTGGCCCTGGAGGCGCAGCGAGCCGGCGCGGTGGTGGTCGGTGAGGACCTGGGCACCGTGCAGCCGGCGGTGACCAGGGGGCTGCGCCGGCGCAACATGCTCGGCTCGACGGTGCTCTGGTTCGCCCGGGACGAGGCGGGCGGGTTCGTGCCGCCGGCCCGGTGGCCGCGCAACGCGCTGGCCACCGTCTCCACCCACGACCTGCCGACCGCGCCGGGCTTCCTCTCCGGTGAGCACGTGCGGGTACGCGCCGAGCTGAAACTGCTCAGCACCGACGTGGCCGTGGAACGGGACCGGGCCCAGGCCGACCGGAACGAGCTGCTGGCCATGCTGCGTGCCGAGGGGTTGCTGCCCCACACCGACGAGCCGGACGACGACGAGGTGGTGGTGGCCATGCACGCCGCGCTCGCCGCGAGCCCGACCCGCCTGCTCGGCGTCTCCCTCTACGACGTGCTGGGCGAGCTGCGCCAGCCCAACATGCCGGGCACAGTGGACGAGTATCCGAACTGGCGGCTGCCGTTGCCAGCCACCGTGGCGCAGATCCGTGCGGACCCGCGGGTGGCCCGGATCGCCGAGCTGCTCACGGCGGCCCGCGCACGACCGGCCCGCCCGTCACCTGCCGGCCCGTCCACCGGGTAGTTCCGCCCGCGGCCGGTCACTTCGCGCCGCGAGGCCCGGCCGGCGCGAAAAGCGGTTGCTCGAAGATCAGGAAGCCTCGATGCTGTGCCGATGGATTTCGCCGACACGGTGCGGGCCTGGCAGACCGACGGCTTCGTCATTCTTCCCGGATTCCTGTCCACGGACGAGTTGGCGTCGGCGGTGCGGGAGCTGGAGCTGCTGTTCCCCTCGGCCGAGGGGTTCCACGACGGCACCGACCCACGCCGTGAGCGCTTCCTCGGCGACGAGTTCGCCGGCATCGACACCTTCCCGTTCGCCAGCACGGAGATCAGCCTCCTGGCGGTGCACGACCGCATCCTGGCGCTCGCGCGGGCGCTACTGGGCGACGACGACATCCACCTCTACGGAGCGGAGTCCTGGGCCAAGTACACCGGCGCCTGCGACTACGACCAGGAGTTGCACCGCGACTACCTCAACCACACCATCCTGGTGCCCAGCACCACCCCCGGCTGCCAGCAGGTGGAAATGTTCGTCTTCCTCAATGACGTCCCGGAGGAACTCGGGCCGCCGCACCTGGTCTCCCGTACGCGCACCGCCGACCTGCCCGCGGTGCCCAACTGGCTGCCGCGCGTCGATCGGGCGGGCGCGGGCCGCTTCGTCGACTGCGACGGTCGTGCGGACCTGTACGAGGCGGAGGTGTCCGGCGCCGGCCCCGCCGGAACGGTCATCGCCTTCGACCCCGGAACCTTCCACCGCGGGACCGGCCTCACCGCACCGCGTGGCGCCCGGTACAGCATGCAGGTGTGCTTCCGACCGGCGGCGGTGCAGTGGGGGCAGCGCGTCGGCTGGGCGGTGCGCAGTTGGACGCCCGAGTGGGTCGACCTGGTCGGCCGGGCCAGCCCTCGTCAGCTTCGGGCGCTCGGCTTCCCGCCGCCCGGTCACCGGTACTGGACGCCGGAGACGCTCGCCGGCATGGCGCTGCGCTACCCGACGCTCGACCTCGTACCCTGGCGGGCGGCCGATGCCGGCGAGGGCGACACGTAGAGCCGGCCGGTCAGCTGGGCCAGGCGACGCGCAGGGTTGTCAGCAGTTCTCGCTTCTGTGAGCAGACATACGAATACGTGAGTATTAGTGTCGGTCTCATGAAGCTTGCCGAGTGGGCGCGCCGTAACGGGGTGCACCCGCAGACCGCGTACCGATGGTTCCGCGAGGGAACCATGCCGGTACCCGCTCGGCGTCTTCCGTCGGGAACGATCATGGTGGATGTTGTCAGTGACGACACCCCGGGGCCAGGTGGTTGTCTACGCCCGGGTGTCGTCGGTCGATCAGCGAGCCGACCTTGACCGGCAGGTCGCCCGGGTGGCCGGTTGGGTCACCGGGCAGAACATGGTCGTCTCCGGCGTGGTGACCGAGGTCGGCTCCGCCTTGAACGGCCGAGGTAAGAAGTTCCTCGGGCTGCTGCGCGACCCGTCCGTGAGGACGATCGTGGTCAAGCATCGGGACCGGTTCGCTCGGTTCGGCGCCGAGTACGTTGAGGCGGCGTTGGCCGCCCAGGGCCGCCGGCTGTTGGTCGCCGACCCGGTCGAGGTGGACGACGACCTGGTGCGGGACGTGACGGAGATCCTGACCAGCCTGTGCGCCCGGCTGTACGGCCGCCGGGCCGCGGCGAAGCGCGCCAGCCGCGCGGTGGCCGCGGCCACCGCCGAGGACGAGTCGTGAAGCGGTACGAGCCGCCGGCCGGCTGGACCGTGCAGGCGTACCGGTTCGTCCTGCACCCGAGTGACGCCCAGGTTCTCGGTCTGCGCCGTAACACCGGTGCGGCCCGGTTCGCCTACAACCACATGCTGCGCCGGGTCAGCGCGGTGAAGACGCAACGGGCTGCCGAGGCCAGCTACGGGGTGGCCGAGGTCGACCTGACGCCGTGGCAGGGCTGGTCCCTGCCGGAGCTGCGGCGGACCTGGAACGAGATCAAGCAGTGGGTGGCGCCGTGGTGGGCGCAGTGCTCCAAGGAGGCGTTCAACACCGGGCTGGCGAACCTGTCCGCGGCGCTGGGTAACTGGCACGTCTCGCGTTCCGGTGCCCGCAAGGGCCGCCGGATGGGCTGGCCCCGGACCAGAAGGAAGCACGGTCGCAGGTCGGCCCGGTTCACCACCGGCGCGATCCGGGTCGACCCCGGCTACCGGCACGTGGTGCTGCCCCGGCTGGGCCGCATCCGCACCCACGAGTCCACCCGTAAGCTGGCCCGCCGGGTGAAGGCCGGCACCGCGACG
Source organism: Micromonospora sp. GCM10011542 (assembly GCF_042650685.1). NCBI lineage: Bacteria > Bacillati > Actinomycetota > Actinomycetes > Micromonosporales > Micromonosporaceae > Micromonospora > Micromonospora sp. GCM10011542. The sequence continues at coordinate 63,518 of NZ_JBHSBO010000020.1, read as the reverse complement.
ATCCTGTCCGCCACGGTCACTGAGACCGCCGGACGGTGGTTCTGCTCGTTCCAGGTCGCCGTGCGGCGCACGGTCGCACGGCCGGCGCACGCGCCGAAGGCCGGCCGGGTGGTCGGGGTGGACGCCGGGATCAAGCACCTGGCCGTGTTCTCTACCGGCGAGATGGTGCCGAACCCGGCGCCGTTCAAGGCCGCGTTGAAGAAACTCGGCAAGGCGCAGCGCCGTGCTGCCCGGCGGATCGGCCCCTACGACCCGCAGGCCAGGCGCAAGCGGACCGCGTCGAACCGGTGGCAACGGGCACAGGACGCGGTGGCTCGACTGCACGCCACGGTCGCGGCCGTCCGCGCCGACTCGTGGCACCAGCTCACCACCCGCCTGGCGCAGCAGTTCACCACGGTCGTCGTGGAGGACCTCCACGTGGCTGGGATGGTGCGTAACCGCAAGCTGGCCCGGTCCCTGACCGACGCCGCCCCGGCGACGCTGCGCCGGCACCTCGGCTACAAGACCGACTGGTACGGCAGCACGCTGCACGTCGCCGACCGGTGGTACCCCAGCTCCAAGACGTGCTCCGCCTGCAGCACGGTGAAACCCAAGCTGTCGCTGGCCGAGCGTACGTTCCACTGCACCGCGTGCAGCCTGTCCCTGGACCGCGACGTCAACGCCGCACGTAATCTTGCCGCGCTCGTGCGGCACGTCGACCTGGAGTTGCCGGGCGACGCAAAAACAGGACGTGGAGCCTACGTAAGACCCGTAAGACCTGCATACGCAGGCGGGGCTGCGGGCCGTGAAGCGTCTAGACCGGTTCATCCGGTCAACGTCGCCCGGCAACGGACGACTGCCAATCAGGAGTCACGTTTGCTCACTGAAAGGTAACGGTAGCCCGAGGAAGTCCGCGTACCCGCTGAGGGTCTGCTCCACCCGGGCCCGTTCGCGGGCGGTCATTGGCACCAGCGGGCGCACCGTCACGGTGACGGCGGTCCGGGCGACGCTGCGCTTCCACACGCCGACCACCCGGCCGGCGCGCACCACCGTGGCCTGGAAGATCCCGTTGTTGCCGGGGACCACGGCGTCGCGGTGGGCGGGGTCGAGCATCAGCGACCGGTCCCGATAGCCGAGCAGGTACTCGTCGAACCCGGCCAGCGCGAGCACGTCGTCGACCGGTGCGCGCGCCGCGTCCGGCAGCGCCGCGTCGACGTGCATGTCCTCGCCGTCCACCCGCACGATCGCCAGCGCGTCGCCGGCGGCGGCCAGGCCGCGCCGTGCGTCGGTCAGCGTCAGGCCGGTCCAGCCGGCGAACTCCCGCGCGGTGACCGGCCCGTGCCCGCGCACGTAGCGCTGGGCCAGCACGGCCAGCGCCTCCTCCCGGTCGAGCCGGCGCGGCGCTGGTGCCCACTCGTCGAGCCGGGCGAACGTCTGCTCGGTGCCGACGTTCGGCGCCAGGCACGTCACCCCGCGCACGCTGGCGTACCACAGCAGGTGGTAGCCGCGCTGGCCGTCGGTGTCGAAGCCGGCCGCGCGCAGGGTGGCCAGGCACTGCGCCCGGGTGAGCCGGCCCCCACCGGCGAGCGCGGCGCCGAGCACGTCGGCAGCCCGGTCGACGTCGGCCTCGGTCAGCCCGAGCTGCGTGCGGCGGGTCGCCGCGGCGGACAGCGCGCGGACGCCGGTCAGCTCCAGCATCCAGCGCGCGTCGGCCGGTGGGACGAGGTGCACGGTGCCGCGCATCGGCCAGGTACGCAGCGCCTCCCGCCGCTCCAGCGCGGCCTGCACGTCGGTCAGACGGTGCCCGGGCAGTCGGCTGCCCAGTGACCATAACCCGCTGGCCAGGTCCTGCGCCTGCATCGCGCCGAACCACTCGACCACGTCGGCGACGGTGCCGGGTCGGAGGCTCGGGTGTGGACGCAGCAGCAAACTGGTCATCCGCAGCGCGAGCGCGTCGGTCGCGGTGAGGTCGACAGGCATTCGGCGGCCCTTCCGGAGGAGGAACACCAGACTAGGAGCACCCCCGACCACATTGCGACCACCGCTGTTCGGCAGGCAGGGGCCCTCCTTGGCGTCGCTGGGCGTACGGAGGTGGCGGATCGGCGCCCCAGCATCGGGATCATCGACGCCACCATCCCGGCTGCTCCGATCGCCACGGCGCTCCGGCTGCCCAGCGTTTCGCCGGGTATGCCTCCGAGCGTGCTGCCGACGACGGGCCCTGACCGATTCCGCCGGTGGTGGCGTGCAGCCCGACCGGGCGGCTGGCGGGAAAGGATCCCGGACGGTGGGGGCATAACCGCCGGCGCGATGGGGAAGCGGCCGACCGGAAGTGCGCGCGCCGCGCGTGCGGAAGGGAGAGTCATGACTGCCGCAAGCGAACCGGTCCGGGGTGCCGGCGAACCGGCGCGGTCCCGGGCCGACCGGTCCGGCACCGGCGCCAAGACCAGCGCGGCCGCCACCTTCGCCCTGGTGTTCGGGGTGTCTGGCCTGATCAGCGTCCTGACCGCGATCCTCGCCTGGCTCGGGCTGATCCTCGGCATCATCGGGATCATCCTGGGCATCGTCGGGCTCAAGATGGCGCGCCGCCCTGGCGTCACCGGCCGGGGGGTCGCGATCGGCGGTCTGGTGCTCAGCATCCTGGCGGTGCTGATCGGGTTGGGCCTGGCCGCGGGCATCAGCACCTTCATCAACAACGAGGGCGCGGTGGACCGCCTCCAGAACCAGGTCGACAACCTGCGCGACAAGCTCAACGACTAGATCCTGCTTCGCCGCCCTCTCTCGGCGGCTCACGCTTTGTGAAGAGGAGTACGGTCGCGACCCCGTGGTCCGCGCCCTTTGCTCTGCTTCACCGCAGGCAACAGCTGCCCAGCGTCACTAGCGCGCCTGGCGCTCCGGACCAGCGGTACGAGACGGCCGCTGCTCAACGGTGGTGTTGCGTGGGGTGAAGCAGAGCAGAGGGGCGGCACGGGGTCGGGCGGGCCGCCGGCACATGACGCGGTGTCACGACGGCGGTGTCATGACCGCGGTGTCGCGGCGGGGCGGGCGGCACCGATGGCACGCGCCCATGGCTTGTGGCGGCCGCACCGTCGTGGGACCGGGGAGATGCAGCCGGCGTACCGGCCGGGTCGCCCAGTAGGGTGATCGGCGTGCTCCGCCAGGTCACCGCCATTCGCTACGTCACCCCGCTGCGCGAGGGCGGCTCGCTGCCCGGCGTGGTCGAGGCCGACGACCTCGGCACGTACGTGGCGAAGTTCCGCGGCGCCGGCCAGGGCCCCAAGGCACTGGTCGCCGAGGTGATCTGCGGCGAGCTGGCCCGCCGGCTCGACCTGCGGGTGCCGCCGCTGGTGGTGCTCGACATCGACCCGGTCATCGGGCGGGCCGAGCCGGACCAGGAGGTGCAGGAGCTGCTGCGCAACAGCGGCGGTGCGAACCTGGGGATGGACTTCCTGCCCGGGGCGCTGGGCTTCGACCCGATGGCGCACCCCGTCGACCCGGCGTTGGCCTCCCGGGTGCTGTGGTTCGACGCGTACGTGGAGAACGTCGACCGCAGCTGGCGCAACCCGAACCTGCTGGTCTGGCACCGCGAGCTGTGGCTCATCGACCACGGGGCGTCGCTGTACTTCCACCACAACTGGCCGCGGGCCGAGGCCAACGTGTATCGGGCCTACCGCGGCGAGGACCACGTGCTCGCGCCGTACGCCAACCGGCTGGCCGAGGCCGACGCCGAGCTGGCGCCGCGGGTCACCCCGGAGCTGCTCACCGAGGTGCTGGCGCTGGTGCCGGAGGAATGGCTGGCTGGGGCGGACTTCGACTCGGCCGGCGCCGCCCGGGCGGCGTACGTGGCGCACCTGTCCCGGCGGGTCGCCCGGACCGCCGACTGGCTGCCGCAGGGGAGCGCGTCGTGAGGCAGCCCTTCGAGTACGCGCTCATCCGGCTGGTGCCCCGCATCGAGCGCGGCGAGCAGATCAACGTCGGCGTGCTGCTCTACTGCCAGCAGCGCGACTTCCTGGCCGCGCGGACCCACCTGGACGCCGACCGGGTCCGCGCGCTGGCACCCGAGATCGACCTGCCGGCGGTGGCCGCGGTGCTCGACGCCTGGGACCGGACCTGCGCCGGCGACGGCCCGGCGACCAGGATGCGGCTCGGCGAGCGGTTCCACTGGCTGGCCGCACCGCGCAGCACGATGATCCAGACCGGGCCCGTGCACACCGGGCTCACCGCCGACCCGGCGGCGGAGCTGGACCGGCTGATGGACGCCCTGGTCCGCTGACCGACCCGTGATCGTCGCTCGGCGAGCGACCGGACTGCCCTGATCGCGCCACGGCGGCGACCGGGCTGCCCTGATCGCGCCACGGCGGCGACCGGGCTCCCCTGATCGCGCTACGCCAGCGACGCTGCGGGCGGAGCGCGATCCCCCGTTCAGACGCCCGACGCGGGGCGGCGGCAGTTCTCCGCCGGCGCCGGTGCGACCAGGATTCCGGTCCGCGACGGTCCGGTGACCGGAACCGGGCGGAACTTGCGGAAATCTTGAGCCGCCCGGCGAGCGCGGGGCCCGCAACCCGACCTGGGCTGCCGTTTGACGGTGCAAGCAACGGGTAGTCGCCCGCGCTGACCCAGACGAGAAGGGGACATCTGATGGCTGCCCAGACCAAGGTAGCGGTGATCTACTACAGCGCCACCGGCATCACGTATCAGTTGGCGCAGGCCGTGTGCGAGGCCGCCGGTGATGCCGGCGCCGACGTGCGCCTTCGCAAGGTGCGTGAGCTGGCGCCGGACGAGGCGATCCGCTCCAACTCCGGATGGCAGGCGCACCACCTGGAGACCCAGGACGTGCCCGAGGCCATGATCGACGACCTGGCCTGGGCCGACGTGGCGATCTTGGGGGCGCCGACCCGGTACGGCATGATCGCCGCCCAGCTGAAGCAGTTCATCGACACCACCGGGCCGCTCTGGGCGCAGGGCGCACTGGTGAACAAGGTCTGCGCCGCCTTCACGTCGTCGGCGACCGTCCACGGCGGGCAGGAGACCACCCTCACCTCGCTGTTCAATGTCTTCTACCACTGGGGTGCGATCGTGGTCGCGCCCGGATACACCGAGAACAGCCAGTTCGTCGCCGGTAACCCGTACGGCGCCTCGCACACCAGCAACAACGGCGAGACCGCCCCGGACAGCGTGGCGCTGGGCGCCGCCGCCCTGACCGCGCGCCGCGCGGTGCACATCGGCGCCGCGCTCAAGATGGGCCTGGGAGCCGGTTGAGCCGGCGACCGGCGGCCGGGCGGGGGCTCTCGACCCGTCCGGCCACCGGTCCAGCTTCACCCCTACCCGGGTGACGGGTGGCTATGCGCGTTCGGCCGTGGCCGAGAGCTGCCCGGATCGGGGCGCCGGCAGCAGGTCGTCCAGCAGTTCGGCCAGCACGGCGAGCCCGTCCGGGCTGAGCACCGACTCCGGGTGGAACTGCACCCCGGCGAAACGTGGGCCGCGCAGCGCGTGCACCGCGCCGTCCACGGTGTCCCGGGCCAGCGCCACCGGCCCGTACCCGCTGTCCAGCCGGTCCTGTGGTGCGCGGGCGGTGAACGTGGAGTAGAAGCCGACGCGGCGTGGCTGGCCGAAGAGCCGCACCTGCCGCTGCAACCCCTGGTAGGGCGCCTCCCGGCGGTGCAGCGGCAACCCGAGCAGCCCGGCGAGCACCTGGTGGCCGAGGCAGACCGCGAGGGTCGGTCGGCCGGTCGTCAACAGCCCGGCCAGCAGCTCCCGCAGGGCCACCATCTTCGGCGCGGTCCCGCCCGGGTCGCCCGGCCCGGGGCCGACCACCACCAGGTCGTACGCCTCGACCGGTCCCACCGCGTGCCACGGCCGCAGGGTGACGGCGAGCCCGAGCGCGCCCAACTGGTGGGCGAGCATGCCGGTGAAGGTGTCCTCCGCGTCGACGATCAGCGCCCGACGACCGGCCAGCCCGGGCCGCCCCGGCGCGTGCTGTGCCCGCTGGTCCAGCCAGAACCGGGCCAGCGGCGCGTTGCGGGCGGCCAGCGCCTCGCGTACCGCCGGATCGTCGGCCAGCCGCGCGACCGGCCGGCCGTCGCCGACGGGCGCCGCCGGCCCGAGGCCCAGCGCGGCCAGCACCCCGGCCGCCTTGGCGTGCGTCTCGGCCACCTCGCCGGCCGCCGTGGAGTGCCGGACCAGGGTGGCGCCCACCGGCACCCGCAGCCGGCCGTCGGAAGAGATCTCCGCGGTACGGATGAGGATCGGCGCGTCGAGCGTCTGCCGACCGGCCCGGTCGTGGCCGAGCAGGGCCAGCACCCCGGCGTAGTAGCGCCGCCCGGTGCGTTCGTGCCGGGCGATCACCCGGCAGGCGTTCTCCATCGGACTGCCGGTGACGGTCGGAGCGAACATCGTCTCCCGCAGCACCTCCCGCACGTCGTGCGAGCCGCGCCCGGCGAGCAGGTACTCGGTGTGCGCCAGGTGCGACATCTCCTTGAGGTACGGCCCGATCACCTGCCCCCCGTGCTCGGCCACGGTGGCCATCATCTTCAGCTCCTCGTCGAGCACCATGTACAGCTCCTCGACCTCCTTGGGGTCGGCGAGGAAGCGCAGCAGTGCCGCCCGATCCGGCTCGCCGGCGCCGTGCCGGAAGGTGCCGCTGATCGGGTTCATCATCACCAGCCCGTCGTCGACGCTGACGTGCCGCTCCGGGCTGGCGCCGACCAGGATCCGCTCGCCGGTGTGCACCACGAACGTCCAGTACGCGCCACGCTCCGCGACCAGCAGCCGGCGCAGCGCGGCCAGCGCGGCCACCAGTGGCGGGCCCTGCACGGTGGCGTGCAGGGCGCGGTGGATGACGAAGTTCGCCCCCTCGCCGCGTCCGATCTCCTCGGCGAGCACCCGCTGCACGATCGCCGCGTACTCCTCGTCGCCGATGTCGAACGCGGCGTCCACGGCGCGTACCGGTTGGTCGGGCAGCGCCGCGAGCGCCTCGGTCAGGTCGATCCGCTGGTGCCCCCGTACCTGGAGGCACTCCAGCGGCGCACCGTCGTCCCGGCAGGCGAAGCCCCGCTCGGTGATCTGCCGGAACGGCACCAGGGCCAGCGTCCGTGGCCCGGGCTCGCCGGGCGGCAGGGGGATGTCGGCCAACCGGTCGACGGTGCGGACCACGCCGGTGAAGAGTTCCAGCTCGTCGGCGCCCTCGCGGCGCAGCAACGCGAAGGGGCCGGGATCGCCTCCGCGGGCCACGGTGGCGAGCAGATCCTGCAGGTGGGTCATCGGAGTCTCCGTCAGGCCGGGCGCCGCCGGCGGGGCGGCCCCGGGGCCGGGAGAGATCCGGCGACCGCCTCGATGGCGGCCGCGTGGGTGAAGCTACGCGCGGGAAGGGGCCGCCGGGTCGGCGGGCCACCAGCAGGTCGGGTGCGCGAGCATGCGACCACACTACGCGTCGGGCGCCGGCCGGGGTAGCCGATCCGCCGGACTGATCCACCCGGCCGGACCTCCGCGTCGCTGCCGCTCACAACGGGTAACTTGACCGGCGATGAACATTCTCGCGCTCGACCTGGGCACCTCCTCGGTACGCGGGCTGGTGCTCGACGGGGACACCGAACCACTGCCGGGCGCCCTGGCCCGGCGGAGGGTCAGCCTCGCCATCGGCGACGACGGCACCGGCACCCTCTCCGGTCCGGGCTACCTCGCCTGCCTGGTCGAGTGCCTCGACGAGTTGGCCGACGGCGGGCACCTGCGCGACATCGACCTGGTGGCGGTGTCCGCACAGTGGCACTCGGTGGTCCCGCTGGACCAGGACGGCACCCCGCTGGGCCCGGTGCTGACCTGGCTGGACACCCGGCCGACGCCGGTCGGCGGGGCGACCGGCCCGGCCGACCCGGCCGACTACCACCAGCGCACCGGCTCCTGGTGGCACCGCTCCTACTGGTCGGTACGCCTGCCCTGGCTGCGCGAGCGCAGCGGTACCCCGATCGCCCGGTTCGTCGGCCTGCCCGAGTACGTGCTCGGCGAACTGCTCGACCACGTGCCCATGTCGATCTCCCAGGCCTCCGGGACCGGCCTGCTGGACCTGGCCACCCTGCGCTGGGACGAGGAGGCACTGGCGCTGGCCGGGGCCCGCACGCAGGAGCTGCCGCCGCTGGCCGGGGTGGACTGGCGCGGCCGGCTGCGGCCGGACCTGGCCCGCCGCTGGCCCCAGCTGGCCCAGGCCCACTGGTGTCCGCCGGTGGGTGACGGCGCCGCCTCCAACGTCGGCTCCGGCTGCGTCGACCCGAGCCGGGCGGCGGTCACCGTCGGCACCTCCGCGGCGGTCCGGCTGATGCAGCGCATTCCGGCCGGCGAGCCGCTGCCCCGGCTGCCCGACCAGCTCTGGCGTTACCGGGTCGACCACGACCACGTGGTGACCGGAGCCGCGTACTCCAGCGGCGGCAACCTCTTCGCCTGGGCCGAGCGGGAGCTGCGGTTGCCCAAGGGCGCCGAGCTGGACGCGGCGCTGGCGCTGGTCCCGGCCGGCGGGGGCCGTCCGGCGGACCCCCGCTTCGGCGGCGACCGGGCGCCCGGGCTGGCGCCGGCCGGCACCGGCGAGCTGCGTGGGCTCAGCTTCGGCACCACCGCCGTGGACATCCTGGCCGGGCTCATGCAGGGGCTGTGTGAGATGGTCGCCGCCGACCTCGCGGTGCTGGAGTCCACGGTCGACAGATCGGTGCAGGTGGTGCTGGGCGGGGGCGCGGTGGCCGCCTCGGTCTGGTGGCGGCAGGCGTTCGCCACCGCGCTCGCACCGCGGCCGGTCTCGCACCAACGCAACCCCGAGATCGGGGCCACCGGGGCGGCGCTGGTCGCGCTGGGACGCCTGGGCGCCGCCGTCGAACTCGCCGACATCGGCCGGACGGACGAACTGGTCCTGCCGACCACGACAGGACGTTCCCACCCGCAGTATCCTTCCTGAACTCCCGCCGCGCCCGGACCGTTGACAGCGCTCCCGGGCCTGGTTGGATGGACTGGGCTCCCCGGACCGCGGTGGACGCGGCAGGACGAGGAGGCAGGCGTGGGGGTAGGTCCCGACCCGGCGCACGGAACGGTGTCCCACCACCGTCGGCGCCGGTTCGACGTCCGGGTCGTACCACACCGCCGTCGCTCGCCCTTCCGGCTGCGCGACTGGCGAATGAGCACCAAGCTGGCCACCGTGCTGGTGGTGCCGTCGGTCGCCTTCCTGGTCCTCGCCGGCGTGCAGACCAGCGCGCTGGTGGGGCGGACCACCGCCTTGAACGACTTCGCCCGCCAGGTGGGCATCGGCCGCGAGATCACCGCGGTGGTGCACGAGTTGCAGCAGGAGCGGGACCGGTCCGCGGGGGAGCTGGGCGAGCTGCGCCGGGCCGGCGGCGGGGGCGACCGGGAGGGCGCCGTCGCCGCGCTGAAGCCGCTGCAGGCGGCCACCGACCGGGCCATCGTGGACCTGCGCAAGGCCGCCGAGCCGCTGGCTGACGCCGACGCGTCCTGGCGGGTCGCCTTCTCCGAGGCGCTGGAGGCGTACGACCAGGTGGTCTACATCCGACCGGCGATCCCACCGGCGGTACTCAGCAACGACACCATCCTGAGCAACTACCACCGGGCCGTCGACGCGCTGCTCGACCTGCTGGCCGAGCCGACGCCGGGGCAGGAGCGTCCGGCGCTGAGCGACGCGGTGCTGCGCTACGTCCAGCTGGCCCGGGTCAAGGAACTCTCCTCGCGGGTACGGGCCCAGCTCTACGCCGCCGCCCGGGGCGGGCGGTACGGCACCGAGGACCGCGTGCTCCTCAGCGACCTGCGCAGCCAGCAACTGACCGCGCTCGGCGCGTTCCGGGTGGCCGCCACCTCCGAGCAGATCCGCCGCTACGACGAGACCTCGGTGGACCCGACGTTCCTGGCCGCCACCCGGCTGGAGGAGCGCAGCCTGCCGGCCGGTGACGCGGCACCCGAGGTGCTCCCCTCCGAACAGTGGTGGTCAGCCAGCCAGCAACGCCAGGAGCTGCTGCGGCAGCTCGAGGCGGGGGTGCTCGACGACGCGGTGCGCCAGGCCGACGGCGCCCGCTCCGGGCAGCTGCGCACCACGCTGCTGGTGGTCGGCGGGATCGTCGCCGTGCTGCTGGTCGCCCTGCTGATCTCCCTGCTCGTCGGGCGGTCGGTCGCCCGGTCGATGCGGCTGCTACGCAGCCAGGCCCTGCGGATCGCACAGATCGAGCTGCCGGACGCCCTGGACCGGCTGCGTACCGTCCGGGGCGGTGTGCCGGGCATCGAGGTCGCGCCCGCGGTGGTCCGGTCGCTCGACGAGATCGGTGAGCTGGCCGAGGCGTTCGTCGCGGTGCACCGCAGCGCGGTAACCGTGGCCGTCGAGCAGGCGCTGATGCGGCGCAACGTCAACGCCATGTTCGTCAACCTGGCCCGGCGCAGCCAGGTGCTGGTGGAACGCCAGCTCGAACTGCTGGACGAGCTGGAACGCGAGGAGAGCGACCCGGACCAGCTGGAGAACCTGTTCAAGCTCGACCACCTGGCCGCCCGCATGCGCCGTAACGACGAGAGCCTGCTGGTGCTGGCGGGTACCGACTCCACCCGCCGGTGGAACCGGCCGGTCGGGCTGGGCGCGGTGCTGCTCGCCGCCGCCGCCGAGATCGAGCAGTACCAGCGGGTCCGCCACGAGTCGGTGGCCGAGGTGCACGTGGTCGGGCACGCCGTCGGTGAGCTGGTGCACCTGCTGGCCGAGCTGCTGGAGAACGCCACCGCGTTCTCCCGCCCGGACACCGTCGTGGTGGTGACCGCCCGAACCGAGGGCGCAGGTGCGCAGATCGAGATCGCCGACCGCGGCCTGGGCATGAGCCCGACGGCGCTGGCCGAGGCGAACGCGGTGCTCGCCACGCCGCCGGCCGCCGACGTCGCGGCGGTGGAACGGATGGGCCTGTTCGTGGTCAGCCACCTGGCCGACCGGCTCGGCGTCCGGGTGTGGCTGGAGGGCGGCCAGGACGGCCTGGTCGCCCGGCTGCTCGTACCGGCCGCCCTGCTGGCGCCGGCTTCCGCGCCCGAGCTGGACCCGCCGGCGCCGGCCCGGATGCTCGCCTCTGGCGTGGCCGGGCCGCCCGGGGCGGGCCGCGCGCCGGCGGCCGCCCGGCCGGCGCCGCAGACGCCGCTGGACCTGCCGGTGGCCGGCCGCCCGCCGGCGGCCACCCTGCCCCGCCAGGCCCGCCCGGTGCCGGTGCGCGCCGAGGACGTGCTGGCTCCGGCGACCCCGGACGCCGGCGGCGGCTGGTGGTCCCGGCAGGGGCCGGTCGGGCCGGCGCCGCAGCGACCGGTGACGCCGCCGGCGACTCCGGTGACCGCCGGCACGAACGAGCGCGACCTACCGGTGCGGGTACCCATGGCACAGCTTTCCGCGGTCACCCGCCCGGCCCGGCCGGATGCGGTGCCGACGCGCGACGACCCGGACCCGGAGGCCGTCGGCGGCATGCTCTCCCGGCTCTACAGCGGGGTGCGGCAGGCCGAGGCCGAGGACACCACCGAGATACCCGTGCCACCGTCCGGGAGGCATGACGAAGGGGGACGACGACAGTGACGACGTTGAGCCAGGAGGCGCGGGATCTCAGCTGGCTGGTGAGCGCGTTCGCGGAGCGGGTGCCGGGGGTGGCGCACGCGGTGGTGGTCTCCTCCGACGGGCTGCTGGTGGCGATCTCCGACCACCTGCCCCGCGACAACGCCGACAAGCTCGCCGCGGTGACCTCCGGGCTGATGAGCATCACCGCGGGCGCGGCGCAGATGTTCGACGGCGACGTCGTCAAGCAGACGGTGGTCGAGATGGGCCGCGGGTACTTCCTGGTGATGCAGGTGCGCGACGGGTCGATCCTGGCCACCCTGGCCGCCGCGGACGCCGACATCGGCGTGGTGGGTTACGAGATGGCGCGTCTGGCCAAGCAGGCGGGGGAGATGCTCACCCCGGCGCTGCGCGCGGAGCTCCAGCAGGCGCTGCCCCGCTGACCGGCCGTGTCCCGGACGGTCACCGGCTCACCGAGCCGGGCCGTCCGGGCCCGGCCGTCCGGGCCCGGCCGTCCGGGTACGTCGGGTCAGAAGCCGCCGTCGGCGATGACCGAGCGGTACCAGTGCGCGCTGCCCTTGAGCACTCGCCGCTGGGTCGGGTAGTCCACGTAGACCAGACCCCAGCGCTGCTCGTAGCCCTCGGCCCACTCGAAGTTGTCGAGCAGGGACCAGACGTGGAAGCTCTCCAGCGGTACGCCGGCGACCAGCGCCCGGTGGGCGGCGGCGAAGTGGTCGCGCAGGAAGGCGATCCGGCCGGCGTCGTCCACGGTGCCGTCGGCGGCCAGGGTGTCGGGGGTGGGCAGTCCGTTCTCCGTGACGGTGAGCGGGATCGGGCCGTAGTCGCGGGTGACCCGGGTCAGGATGTCGTACATGCCGTCGGGGTGGATCTGCTGCCACTCGGCCTCTGAGGTGGGCCAGCGCCGCTCGGTGCCGCCGGCGGCGGTGACGTAGATCGGCGTGTAGTACTGCACGGCGAGCAGGTCGATCGGCGAGGCGATCACGTCGAGGTCACCGTCGCGGATGCCGCGTGCCATCCGGCTGTCCGGTCCCAGGTCGGCCAGCACGTCCTCGGGGTAGCTGCCCTTGAGCACGGAGTCGAGGTAGAGGCGGTTCTCGTAGCCGTCGTAGAGCCGGGTGGCCGCGGCCGCCTCGGGTGAGTCGTCGGCCGGGTAGCAGGGGTGCAGGTTGAACGCCGGGCCGATCCGGCCGGTGCCGCCGGTGGCGCGCAGCGCCCGTACCGCGAGCCCGTGCGCGAGCTGGAGGTGGTGGGCGACGAGGTACGCGGCGTCGCGATCCTGCCGGCCGGGGGCGTGGTGGCCGGTGAGGTAGCCGTTCTGGACCACGGTCTTGGGCTCGTTGATGGTCAGCCAGACCGGCACCCGGTCGCCGAGGGCGCGGAAGACCGCGTCGGCGTAGTCGGCGAAGCGGGAGGCGGTGTCGCGCGTCTCCCAGCCGCCGGCGTCCTGCAACGTCTGCGGCAGGTCCCAGTGGAACAGGGTGGCCATCGGTGCGATGCCGCGCTCATGCAGGCCGTCCACTAGGCGGCGGTAGAAGTCCAGGCCGCGCTGGTTGGGTGCGCCGGTGCCGTCGGGCTGGATGCGCGGCCAGGAGATGGAGAAGCGGTAGCTGCGCAGCCCCAGGTCGCGCATGAGGTCGAGGTCCTCGCCGTACCGGTGGTAGTGGTCGGCGGCCAGGTCGCCGGTGTCGCCGTTGCGGGTGCGACCGGGGGTGCGGCTGAAGGTGTCCCAGATCGACTCGCCGCGGCCGTCGTCCTTGGCGGCGCCCTCGATCTGGTAGGCGGAGGTGGCGGCGCCCCAGCCGAAGTCCGGGGGGAAGCGCAGCGGGCCGACCGGGCCGGTGGGCATCGACATTGTTCTCCTCGTGGATACAGGGCCACCGGCGAGATCGGGAGCGCTCCCAGGATAGAGCAGGGGGCGACGGGCCGGCGCGGCGGGCGGCGGCGGAACAGACCCCGGACAGCGATCGAGGCCGACCGGGCGGCGCGCCTCTTCGGTCGGCCTCTTTCCCATCGTGTGCGGGGGTCTGGTGTGGGGACGGGGGAGGGCAATCCCCGTCCCCACCGCAACACGGCTGACAGGGCACCCGGCTCGGGCCGGCGATCCGGCCGACGTGGCGAGTCGGCCGGCCCGCCCCACCGTCCGGACTGGAGACAGCCGCAAAAAAGCCCAGAAATTCAGGCCGTCTCGGGATCACACGCTGGACCGCGACGGAGTAACGTACGTCACCGGAGAGGCCGCTCCCCCCGTGGCGGCCTCTCCTTTATTGTGTCGGCCTTCGGTTGCCGGCCGGGCCGGCCGGCGACTCACCGGTCCGCGACACCGGCCTCGGCGCTGTCGGTCGCCGGGTGCCGCAGACCCGGGTGGCCGGGCGGCAGCGACCGGCGCAGCACCACCCAGCTCACCGCCAGCGCCGCCGCCACCAGCGGCCACGTCAGCGCCACCCGGGCCACCACCAACGCGACCACCTGCCCGCCCAGGTAGAGCGGCACGAACACCGCCACCCGCAGCAGGTAGGTCGCCGTCCACACCCAACTGCCCCGGGCGTAACCGCGCAGCAGCGCCGGGTCGCGCCGCCACCGGCCGCGTTGGCCCAGCGCCGCGCCGACCAGCACCCCGAGCAGCGGCCAGCGCACCACGATGCTGACCGCCCAGGCCAGCGCGCTGGCCGCGTTGGAGAGCAACTGGATCAGGAAGAAGTTCTCGGCCCGACCGGTGCGCAGCGCGATCAGCGCGGCAACGCAGACGGCCAGCAGCCCGATGAGCACCGAACGCGGCCGGTCGCCGCGACGCAGCCGTACCCCCGCCACCACCGCGCCGACGGCGAGCGCGGCACCGACCCCGGCCCACAGTGACTCGCCGCCGAGCAGCCAGCCGACCGCGAACGCCACCGGCGGCAGGGTGGCGTCCACCGCGCCGCCGCGCCCGCCCAGCAGATCCGCCAGGGACTCCGGCCGCCCCGCGCCGGAACGGTCCGGGCCGCCCGCTGTGCCCCCCACCGCCACCTCCTCCACCTCCGTCCCAACCTAACGGGCGGCGCCCGGTGGGCCAGCGCCCGACCGTCACGTGCCGGCCGCTACGGTGTGCGGATGCGCGCGACGGCACGTGGTTGGACTGCGGTCTGGTTGGTCGTACTGGCCCTCGTCCAGGCGGCCGCCTTCCTCGCCGTCTGGCGGGTCTCGGTGCACACCGAGATCGGCCAGTGGATCGACACGGTGGCGCTCACCGGCAACCAGATCGGCCAGGACCGCATCGACGGCCCGGTCAACAAGGTCCTCAACGCCATGTCGGTGGTCTCCCTGATCGCCGCCACCGCGGTGATCGGGTTCATCGCGCTGATCCGCGGCCGGATCGCCCTGGCCATCACCGCCACCCTGCTCATCGCCGGCGCCAACGTCTCCACCCAACTGCTGAAGTACGGGCTCGACCGGCCGGAATTCGGCATCGACCCGGAACGCGCGGAGGTGGGCAACAGCCTGCCCAGCGGGCACACGACGATCGCCGCGTCGGTGGCGGTGGCCCTGGTGCTCGTGCTCCCGCCGAAGGTACGGGCGCTGGGCGCCTTCGTCGGTGCCGGCTACGCCGCCGCGGCGGGGGTCGGCACCCTCTCCGCCAGCTGGCACCGCCCCAGCGACGCCGTCGCCGCGTACCTGGTGGTGGGCGTCTGGGCGGCGCTGGCCGGGCTGCTGCTGCTGATCACCCAGCGCGAGCAGGCGCAGGTCGCACCGGGCGACGCGCACCGGATCGCCGTGCTGGTCCTCGCCGCGGCCGGCATCCTCGCCCTGATCGCCTCCGGGCTGGCCCTGTCCTGGCTGGTCGACCTGCGCGGCACCCTGCCCGCCGAGCTGTCCCGCCGGCCGCTCTTCGTCGGGTACGCGGGCAGCGCCGCCGGCATCGCCGGGACGATGGCGGTGGTGATGGCGCTGGTGCTCACCGTCGTGCACCGCCTGGTGCCCCGGGTCAAGGGCTGAGCTGATGCATCCGGTACGGGCGGCGTTCCGCGCCGAGTGCGCGCGGCTGACCACGATCCTCGGCGGGCTCACCGACGCCGAACTCGACCGGCCCACCGGCTGCCCGCCGTGGACCGTGCGGGAGCTGCTCGCGCACGTACGCACCGGCGCCGGCCGGCTCACCGACATGCTCGCCGCGCCGGCCCCGCCCCGCGCCGAGGTGGACGCCGCCGGCTACTTCGGCGCCGCGAAGTTCACCCCGCAGGTGGACGCCGCCCGCATCGACAGCGGTCGCCGCGAGGCCCGACGGCCCGACGGAGTGCCGCCGGCGGTCGACTTCGAGCGGGCCTGGCGGGCCGCCGACGCGGCGGTCGCCGCCGCCCCTGCCGATCGCGTGGTCCGTACCAGGCACGGCGACGCGATGAGCCTTACCGAGTTCCTGCGTACCCGGGTGGTGGAGGTCGGTGTGCACGGCCTGGACCTGGCCGCGGCGCTCGACCGGCCCCCGTGGCTGACGGCCGAGGCGGCGACGGTCGTCGCCGACCTGCTCACCGGCGAGCGGCCCGCGCCGGCCGGGCTGGGCTGGGACCGGCTCACCCTGATCCGCAAGACCACCGGCCGGGCGGCGCTGACCGACGTCGAACGGGCCGCGATCGAGGCCGCCGGCTTCCGCTGGCTCTCCTTCGGCGGCTGACCGGTCCCGGCCGGGGGCGGCCCCGGCCGGCTCAGCTGCCGGAGCGGGGGGCGGGGACGTGCGGGGCGACGCCGCGCAGGTGCGTGAGCACCACCGGGTCGATCCGCCCCGGCACCAGCCGCTCCTCCAGGTTCTCCACGCCCGCCCAGGAGACCAGCGCCGCCTCCGGGCCGTCGTCGGCGACCGGGTGGCCCAGCGCGGTCAACAGCGCCGCCACCTCGTCGGCCACCGCGCCGGTCAGATCCAGCAGCGTGGCCGGGTCGGGCCGGCTGAACAGCAGGGTGTGCACGGCGAGCAGCCGACCCAGCTCGGTGACCGGGTCGGGGTGATCGTCGACCCGCAGGTCGACCAGCACGTCGCTGCCGCCCCCGTACCCGCCGCCGCGCTGCACCACCAGCAGGGCGGCGCTCTGCCGCCCCCGCCGGTCACCGCCGGCCTCGTCGCCGGCGCGCAGCGCCGCGATCATCCGCTCCGCGAACGGCAGCGCCGAGCCGCCGAGCCAGGCGTCGCGCAGCGCGTCGACCACCTCCGGGCCGGTGAGGATGTTGCCCTGCGCGGCCCAGCCGTCGCCGGCCTGCCCTCCGGCCCAGGGGTGGCAGGCCGGGCCCGTCCAGCTGGCGCCCGGGCCGGTCGCGGCCACCACGCCGAGCTGGCGGTGCTCCCGCCCGGGGTCGGCCGTGACCAGGCCGGCCACCGCGTCGGCGGCGGCCACCCCGGTGCGCAGCAGGGTCAGCCCCTGCGGGCGGTAGGCGAGGTTGGCGTTCGCCTGGGTGGCCAGCGCGCCGACCTCGGCCTCGGCGGCGGGCACCACCGCGCCGACGGAGAGGAACTTGCTGGCCACGACGACGCCGTGCAGCCGGCCGTCGGGGGAGCGGGCGACGAGGGAGAAGGTCACCCGCCGAGATTAGCGCCCCACGGCCGGTACGCACCGGCCCCCGTCGATGGATCAGAACGGTGGGGCGGCGACCTCCGGCGGGCTGCCCCACGCCCGACGGGCGTCGGCCACCGCCACGGCCAGCAGGACCAGCACGGCGGTGGCGGCCGCGGCCAGCGCCGGCAGGAGCAGCAGCGGCGCCGACAGGACCAGCAGCACCAGGATCGCGATCCACCGCGACCGCGACACCCGCCCGAAGACCTCGTACTCGAAGCGGGCCCGGCCGGCCAGGAAGAGCGCCGGCCCGCCGAGCACCACGGCCAGCCACGCCATCGGAGGGTGCTCCAGGGGATGGTCGACGACCAGTTCGTGGCCGACCGCGACGGCGGCGAGACCGACCACCATCACCAGGTGGGTGTCCGCCGCCGACCGGCCGATGGTGGCCGGCTGCCGGGCCTTGACGACGGCCTCGCCGAGGATCTGCCCGGCCCGCTGGATGTAGATCCGCCACAGCATGATCGAGGTCGCCAGGGCCAGCACGAACGCCGTGGCGTGCCCGAAGCCGTAGGGCCCCTTGCTGTACGCGAAGCCGGCCACCAGGATCGTCTCGCCGAGCGCGACGAGGAAGAACTGCTGGTAGCGCTCCGCCAGGTGCTCCCCGGCGATGTCCCACCGGGAGATGGTGGCGCGGCCCAGTCCGGGCACCGGCCAGCCGCACCGTGCGGCCAGGTACTCGGCGCCCAGCGCCACGGCCCAGAGCACCACCTGGGCGTTCGTCGGCAGCAGCGCCCCGACGATCCAGAGCACCCCGGTGGCGGCGAAGACCACCGCCATGCGCAGCTTCAACCGCCGGTACGGATGCGGCCCCAACGCGATCAGCAGGATCAGCGGCCGGGACAGTTGCGCCACCACGTACGCCACCGCGAACATCAGCCCGGTCTGGCTGAACGCCCGGGGGATCGCCACGCCCATCACCATGCTGCACACCAGGGCGGTGATCACCACGGTCTGCAACCAGACGTGGTGCGGGTCGTACCGGCTGGTGGTCCACGCGGTGCCCTGCCAGACCGCCCAGAGCGCGAAGAGCAGCAGCAGCGTCTTGCCACCGCCGGTGAACGCCATCCCGGCACCCACGCCACCCGGCTCGACCAGGTCCTCGACGGCGCGCGCGGAGATCCGGGTCAGCGCGAAGACGTAGACCAGGTCGAAGAAGAGTTCCAGGAAGGTGGCCCGGCCCGGGTCGCGAGCCGCCGGCTCCAGGCGTCCCACCCCCCTGGACGCCACGGTCAGCGGCCCCCGCCGTCGCTCCGCTCCACCGCCAAGTCGTAGCACCACCGCCGCCGCCGGGCGTCCGGTTGCCAGGGAATCCGCCCGCTTTGGGGATCTTGCTGCGGAGTGCGGTCAGCGGGCACGATCGACCGGTGACGAAGCGATGGGGCATGACGGTACCGCTGAGCGGGGTTCCGCTCGCCGACCACGCCGCGGTCTACGCGACCCTGGAACGGGCCGGGTTCACCGACGTCTGGTCCTCCGAGGTCGCCGGGACCGACGCGTTCACGCCGCTGGCGCTCGCCGCGGCCTGGCAGCCCCGGCTGCGACTGGGCACCGCGATCACCCCGGTCTTCACCCGGGGGCCCGGCCTGCTGGCGATGAGCGCCGCGGCGCTCGCCGAGGCCGCGCCGGGCCGGTTCTCACTCGGCATCGGCGCGTCGTCGCCGGTGCTGGTCCGGGACTGGAACGCGGCGCCGTTCACCGAGCCGTTCCGGCGTACCCGCGACACCCTGCGCTTCCTGCGTGCCGCGCTGCGCGGCGACACGGTGGACGAGGCCTACGACACCTTCACCGTGCGCCGGTTCACCCTGGAACGCCCGCCGACGGTGCCGCCGCCCATCCTGCTCGCCGCGCTGCGTCCCGGCATGCTGCGGCTGGCCGGCGCCGAAGCCGACGGGGTGATCCTCAACTGGCTCAGCGCCGAGGACGTGCCGCGCGCCGTCGCCGAACTGGGCGAGCGCCGCCCCGGCTTCGAGGTCGCCGCCCGGATCTTCGTCTGCCCCACCGAGGACGCCGCGCACGCCCGGGCGCTGGGCCGCCGGCTGATCACCAGCTACCTCACCGTCCCGGCGTACGCCGAGTTCCACCGCTGGCTGGGCCGCGACGAGACACTGGCGCCGATGTGGCAGGCCTGGGCCGCAGGCGACCGGCGCGGCGCGGGCGCGGCCGTGCCCGACGAGGTGGTCGACGCGCTGGTACTGCACGGCTCACCCGAGCACTGCCGCGCCGAGGTGCGCCGCTACGCCGACGCCGGGGTGGACGTGCCGGTCCTGGCGCTGCTGCCCACCCCGGAGCTGGCCGCCGGCGGTGCGGCGGCGCTGACCACCCTCATCGCCCGGTTGGGCACAGACCCGCAGGGAGCGCTGACGTGAACCTCACCGACCGGATCGTGGTGGTCACCGGTGGCGCGGGCGGCATCGGGGCGGCGCTGTCACGCCGCTTCGCCGTCGAGGGCGCCGCCGCCGTGGTGGTGGCCGACCTGGACGCCGACGCGGCCCGGGCGGTCGCCGCCGACATCGGCCCGGTGGCGCACGCCGTCGGGCTCGACGTCACCGACGAGGAGCAGGTCCGCGCGCTGGTCGCCGACACCGAGCAGCGGTACGGGCGCATCGACCTGTTCTGCGCCAACGCGGGCGTCGCCACCGGCGGGGGAGTGGAGGTCGACGACGCGGGTTGGGACCGGGCCTGGCGGGTCAACGTGCTCGCTCACGTCTACTCCGCCCGGGCGGTGCTGCCCGGGATGCTCGCCCGTGGCTCCGGGCACCTGCTGCACACCTGCTCGGCGGCGGGGGTGCTGACCGCGGTGGGCGACGCGCCCTACACGGCCACCAAGCACGCCGCGGTCGGCTTCGCCGAGTGGCTGTCGATCACCTACCGGGACCGGGGCATCCGGGTCAGCGCGCTCTGCCCCCAGGGAGTCGACACCCCGATGCTCGCCGACGGGCTGACCGAGGGCCACCTGGGCGCCCGGGTGATCGCCGCGTCCGGCGCGGTGCTCACCCCGGACCAGGTCGCCGACGCGGCCATCGCCGGGCTGGCCGAGGAGCGGTTCCTCATCCTGCCGCACCCGGAGGTCGCCGACTACGCCCGCCGCCGCGCCGAGGACCCCGACGGCTGGCAGTCCGGCCTGCGCAAACTGGTCCGCCGCCTGACCGCCTGACCCCGCCGGTACGACTCCGGGTGTCTCACTTCTCTTCGCTGAGGCGCGACAGGGCCTGACGGACCGCCTCGGGGGTGCGCGCGATGGTGGCTGTGCCGTCGTCGGCGGTGATGATCGGACGCTGGATGAGCGCGGGGTGAGCGGCCATCGCCTCGATCCAGCGGTCCCGGCTCGGTTCGTCGCGGGGCCAGTCGGCGATGCCGAGTTCGACCGCCACCGGCTCACCGAGCCGGGCGAGGTGCCAGGGGGCCAGGTCGAGGCGGCACAGCACCTCGCGCAGCTCGGCGGCGGTCGGTGGCTGCTGGAGGTAGTGCCGCACGGTGTACTCCGCGCGCTCGGCGTCGAGAACGGACAGCGCCGAGCGGCACTTGGAGCAGTCCGGGTTGATCCAGATTTCCACCACTCACTCCTCGGTCATGGCGCCGGACGGCGCGGCCAGCAGCGTCTCCACCGGAACGCCGGGGTCGGCCAGGTGTTCGACGGGGACCCGCAGACGGTCGCGGACCAGCTGCCGAAGGTGTTCGCTGACGTCCCAGACGTTCGCGTTCATGGCTGCCGCGACGACACCGTCGCGCAGCCAGAACGCGATGAACCCGCCAGCGCCGGGGTCGCCGCGGAAGACGACCTGGTCCCAGTCGGGGCAGTAGCCGCTGTACTCCATACCGAGGTCGTACTGGTCGGAGAAGAAGTACGGCACGCGCGTGTAGGGCTCCCGGGCATCGAGCATGTTCGCGGCGGCCGCGGGGCCCTGGTTGAGGGCGTTGGCCCAGTGCTCGACACGCACCCGAGCGCCGAACACCGGGTGCCAGGCGCGGGCGACGTCGCCCGCGGCGTAGACGTTGGGGTGGCTGGTGCGCAGGTACTCGTCCGTGACGACGCCGTCGTCGACGCTCAGGCCGGCCTCGGCGGCGAGCCGCGTGCGGGGAGTGGCGCCGACGCCGGCGACGACGAGATCCGCGCCGACGCGGGTGCCCGCGGTGGTGAGCACCTCCTCGACCCGCCGGCCGCCGTGCAGCGCGGCGACGCCCTCGCCCAGACGCAGGTCGACGCCGTGCCGAGCGTGCAGGTCCCGGTAGACCTCGCCAACCTCCCGACCGAGGACCCGCTCCAGGGGTACGGCCGACGGTTCGATGAGCGTGACCGCGAGCCCTCGGGTGCGCAGGGACGCGGCGATCTCGGAGCCGATCCAGCCGGCCCCGATGACGGCCACGGAGGTCGCCGATCCGGCGGCGGCGATCAACGCATCGGCGTCGGCGACCGTTCGCAGGTAGTGCACCCCAGCCAGCTCGGCACCGGGGACGGTCAGCTGGCGCGGCTGCGCGCCGGTCGCCAGCAGCGCCTTGTCGAACCGCAGCGTGCTGCCGTCGGACAGGTGGACGGTCTGGTCGGCGAGGCCCAGCCCGGTGACGGTGGTGGAGGTGAGCAGCTCGACGGAGCGTTCGGCGTAGAACGTCTCGTCGTGGACGAACACCGACGCGAGCTTTGCCTTACCGGTGAGGTAGCCCTTGGACAGTGGTGGCCGCTCGTACGGGCGGGTGAGCTCCGCACCGATCAGCACGACCCGACCGCCGAAGCCGCGCTCGCGCAGCGCCTCGGCGGCCTTGGCGCCGGCGAGTCCGCCCCCGACGATGACGAACGTCTGCTGGCTGGTGCTCATGGTTCTCCTCGAATCGGTGCGCCGAGGTTGTCGGCGCCGGCGGTCAACGGCGCAGGCCGGTGAGGGCGAAGAATTCGGCGCGGGTCGCCGGGTGGTCGCGGTGCAGTCCGAGCAGCGCCGAGGTGGTCGTCTTCGCGCCGGCGACGCGTACGCCGCGCAGCGACATGCACAGGTGCTCGGCCTCCAGGACGACGGCGACGCCCTTTGCGTGCAGGTTGTGCTGGAGGCAGTTCGCGATCTGCTGGGTGAGGCGCTCCTGCACCTGCAGGCCGCGGGCGTAGTGCTCGACGACGCGGGCGAGTTTGGACAGGCCGACGATCCGCTGCTCGGGCAGGTAGCCGATGTGGGCGACCCCGTGGAAGGGCAGCAGGTGGTGCTCACACAACGACCGGAACGGCACGTCGCGCACCAGCACCAGCTCGTCGTACCGGTCGTCGTTGGGGAACGTCGTGAGGACGAACGGCTCGGGGGTCAGCAGCTCGGCGTACGCGGCGGCGACGCGCCGCGGCGTGTCGAGCAGATGCTCGGAGTCGACATCCTGCCCGAGCGCCACGAGCAGCGCCCGGACGGCGTCGGTGGCCGCGTCGAGGTCGATGGGCGCCACGGCCCGGGCCAGCCGCGGGTGCGCCGCGCCGCCGACCGGGCCGAACTCGCGCGTACTCCGGCATGCTGTGCTGGTCATGCGAGCTCCTTCTAACGGAAGGTCTGCTCGACGTTAGAACTCCCGCATCTCTTTCGTCAACCCGTGTGTCCGATAGAGTGGAAGGCGCGATCCCCAAGGGAGGTGACGATGTCCGAGAACTTCGCGGCCGACGTAGCCCGCGTCGCGGCGCTCGGCGAACCCGTCCGCAGGGAGCTGTACTGCTACGTGGTCGCGCAGGACGAGCCGGTCAGCCGCGAGGCCGCGGCGGCCGCGACCGGCGTCGCGCACCACGTCGCGAAGTTCAACCTCGACCGGCTCGTCGCCGAGGGGCTGCTCGACGTCGAGTACAGCCGCCCGCCCGGCCGCAGCGGGCCCGGCGCCGGCCGGCCGGCGAAGCTCTACCGGCGCTCCGACCGCGATGTCTCCGTCAGCCTGCCCGCGCGCCGGTACGACCTGGCGGGGCGGGTGCTGGCCGAAGCCGTCACCGTGGCCACCCGGGACGGTGTACCCGTCGACCAGGCGCTGCGGACGGCTGCACGCACGACCGGGCGAACCCTCCTAAAGAACCACCCCGCCGAGGCGCAGCGCGACGGCGACGAAGACGTGGTGACCGCCGTGCTGGCCCGCAACGGCTATGAGCCACGCACGATCGACGGTGAGGTCTTCCTGGCCAACTGTCCCTTCCACAGCCTCGCCGCGCAGTACACGGAGCTGGTCTGCGGCATGAACCTCGACCTCATCGACGGCCTCCTGGCGGCCGACGGCGCACGCGGCCGGTGTGCCCGGCTCAATCCCGGCCCCGATCAGTGCTGCGTCACCATCACCCACGACCAGCGATAGGCGGACCTCGCGATCGTGGCCGTTCGCGTTTCGGCGCAGTTGTCGTGGCGCGGACGGGCGCAGCCCGGGCGGTTCAGTCCGCCCTTCAAAGCATGGGTGGGGCGCACCGCGACCGGGACGGTCGCGGGCCCCGGCCCTACTTTCACCAGGTCGTGGGCTTGCCCTTTTGGAACAGCCACGTATCGAAGAAGGTGCTGAGGTTCTGCCCGGATTCGCGCTCGGAGAGGGCGATGAAGTCGGCCGTTGCGGCGTGGCTGTACCGGTTGCTGGCCGCCCACTCCCGCAGGATGCGGAAGAAGGTGCCGTCACCGATCTTGCCGCGCAGCGCGTGCAGGGTCATCGCGCCCCGGTTGTACGGGATGTTGCTGAACATGTCCTCGGGGCCCGGGTCGGCGAGGACGATCTGCCAGAACGGCGACGACGGGGCCCGACCGTAGTTGCTGCTGCTGTTGAAGGTCTGGCTGACCGACGCGCCACCGTTGTACTCGGTGTACATCCACTGGGCGTAGGTGGCGAAGCCCTCGTTGAGCCAGATGTCCGACCAACGCCGCGGGGAGACGCTGTCGCCGTACCACTGGTGTGCCAGCTCGTGCGCCATGGTGCCGACGCTCGCCGGGCTGGAGAAGATCGGCTTGGTCTGGGTCTCCAGGGCGTAGCCGACGTCGGGGGCCCGGTCGATGATCGCACCGGTCGAGGCGAACGGGTACGGGCCGAACTTCGAGGAGAAGAAGTCAATCATCTTTGGAATCTGCGCGACCGCGGCGGAGGACCCGGCGACCTGCCGAGGGTCGATCGCGACGTACACGGGGATCCCGCTCGGCGTGGTCGATTCGGTGACCAGGAAGTTGCCGATGGTGATCGTCGCCAGGTAGGTGGCCATCGGCTCGGTCGAGTCCCAGGTGAAGGTGGTCCAACCGTCCCGGGTATCCCGGGACAGGATCTGGCCGTTGCCGACGGCGGTGAGCCCCGCCGGCACCTTCGCGGTGAACCGGAAGGTGGCCTTGTCGGTCGGATGGTCGTTGGTGGGCAGCCAGGCGGGCGTGCCCTGGGGCTCCCCGACGACGAAGGCGCCGTCGTCGGTGGGCACCCACCCTTCGATCGACCCGTCGGGGTCGGTGATCGGGCCCGGTACGCCGGCGTACCTCACCACCACGGTGAACGTGTGCCCGGTCTTGAGCTTCGGACGCGGGGTGACGATCAGTTCCTGACCGTCTCGGATGAAGTCGTGCGCATGCCCGTTGACCGTCACGGCGGAAACTTCCGGACCGCGAAAGTCCAGGTTGAACCGATTGAGGTCCTGAGTCGCGATCGCGATGATGGTGGCGGTGGCATCAATGAATCTTGTCGCCGGGTCGTAGGAGAAGTTGATGTCGTAGTGCTGGACGTCGTATCCGCCGTTGCCCTGATCCGGGAAGTACGGGTCGCCGGCGCTCGCCGCACCGGCCGAGTAGCGGGGGGCTCCAGGGTTGCCAGGCGCTGCGCCGGCCGCGTCCGGTGCCACCACCGGACCGAGGGCCACCAGAGCGACCATAGCGAGCGCGGCACCGCGCGGGCGTGGGATTGTCATGTGAATCCTCCCCATTGGACTGCCACGGCAGCGCCTGCCACCAGAGGTGTATGCCCTATCCACTCGCACCCGACGCGGATGCGTCAAGGGCTGCACGCCACCTAGCCTTCGCCGTTCGTGCGAATGTGGATACGGGCCAAAGCTGCAAACCTGGTAGTCGCGGTCAGAGCCTCCCCGGCGATCCTTCCCGAGGAGGCTCTGACCACTGCTGACGGACCGGTTTGGCTATCTCACAGGCGCGGGTCCTGCTGGACCTTCAGGGCGTTGAGGATCGGGTCGCGCTCGCCGATCTCGCTGCGGAGCTCGACCGTCAGATCGCCACCGGCGTGCTCGATGGTGACCGCGTTCACGTCCGCGGTCAGCGCACCCGCCTTCGCCTGCACGTCGTGGTCGTGGAGCACGGCCTTGCCGTCGACCAGAACATCGAAGGTACGCATGCCGGCCTTGACCTTCTCGATCTCCGCGAAGTCGAAGCCGAGCCGGTACGTCCCGGCGGGCGCATTCTTGAACACGTAGGTGAACGTCTTGCCGGTCCGCTGGGTGCGGAACAGGTCATCGTCTTCCGTGCCGCCGATGTCGGCCTTGGTGGCACGCGCCGTGCCGCCGACGTAGCCCCACGGCCGCGAACCGAGCTCCTGGTCGGGCGACCAGACGAAGCCGTCGGTGCCGACGTACCCGGATCCGCCCACGTCGACGCCCTTCCAGTAGGCCGAGGTCGCCATTCGGACCGGCTTGAGCTGGGCCTCGCGCTTGCCGGCGTTCGACGCTACGAGCACGTCCCCGACGAGCACACCGGGCTCGACGCCGGCGTTGTCGGCCGTCGCCGTGACCGTGGTGGACTCCCCGGCCGCCAGCGTGACCGTGCCGGTTGCGGCCGCGCCCGTGAGAGTCAGCCACGGAAGGTCGGCGGCCTCGTGCCCACCGTCGCTGGTCCGCTTCTGTTCGCTGAGCCGCACCTCGAGCGGGGCGGAGCCGGTGTTGGTCACGGTCACGCCGGCCGTCGCCTTCTGGCCCTTGTCGAGGAGCCAGTCGAGGTCACCTCCCGTGACGGTGGCGATGCCCGTGGTCAACGCCGTGTCGACCACCTCGGCCTGATCCTTCTTGGCGATGGTCACGGGGTGGCTGGCGGTGACGTAGTTCGGCGCCGACACCTCCACGGTGTTCTCGCCGACGAGCGCCTGGGCCTTCCACCGGCCCTTCGCGTCGGCCGTGATGACCCGCTCACCGCCGGGCCCCTTGAGCGTGACGATCGCGCCCTCGATCGGCTTGCCGTCGTTCTTGTCGGTGACGGTGCCCTCGATCGTGCCCGCGGCCGGGAGGGTGTACTCCAGGCCCAGGCCGGCCTTCAGGATGGGCTGGTCGAAGGAGTACTGGCCCGCGGGGTTACGCGTCAGGCTCTCCACACCGACCGTCGCCGACGACCCCCGGGTGAGGGGGTTGTCGCCGCCGACACCGTCGCCGTACCCGATCTGGATGCGGCCGTCCGCGATCAGCGTGACCGAGAAGCTCACGCGAGCCGTCTGGTCGTTGTAGAAGGTGGCGTTGCGCCACTCGATGACCTCAGCAGCCAGGCCGTCCACCTCGGTCTTGCCGAAGTAGATGCCCGCCTCGTCGTCGACGACCAGGTCGTCCCAGAGCGGATAGATCGCGTCGAAGCCGTATGGCGACGGCAGCTCCGTGTTGTTTCCCACGGCGCTGGCCTGGTCGAAGATCAGCTGGCCGTTCGTCGTCACGCACACGCCGTCCCAGGCCGTGTCGTAGAACGGGAACAGGAAGCTGGAGTCGAACCACAGCACGCCGCAGACGTCATCGCCGTGCCACCCGGACTCCTCCGTACCCTGGCGGTAGAGCCCGTCGGTCACCTTCATCGAGTACGAGCGACCGGCGGGGGCCACCGGCACGGGGCCCGGCTCCGGCTGTTCGGGCTGGGGCTCCGGCTCCGCCGTGTCTGCGCGCGGGTCGAGCGTCACACGCAGCGCGGCGATGGTCGGGGCCCGTAGTCCCTTCGAACCCCGCAACTCCACGGTCAGCGGACCGCCCTCGTGCTTCACGACGGCGGTGCGCCAGTCGGCGGCGTTCGGCCCCACGGCTGCGGCTGCGTCGTACGCGTACTCCGTCAGCGAGCCGTCCACGAGGACGTCGAACACCCGCTTCCCCTTGGCCACGTTCTCGATCTCGGCGAACCCGAGATCGATCGCGTAGGTCCCCTTGGGCGCGTCGGGGAAGCTGTAGGTCAGGTCCTTGAGTGGCGTGGTGCGCTGGGACTGGAACAGGGCGTCGTCCGTCGTGCCTTCGATCCCGGCCGGCGTGGAGGCGACCTTCGTCTTCCCGTCGTAGCCCCACGCCGCCTTGCCGGCGGCCTGGTCGCCCGACCAGGTGTAGCCGGAGCCGTCGGTGAACTTCGAGCCGCCGGCGTTGACGCCGACCTGGTACTTCGTGGTCGTGAGCGTCACCGGGACGTAGGTCTTGGACTGGCGTCCGGAGTCGGACCTCACCACGATGTTCGCGCCGAGGACCCCTGGCTTGGCGTCCTTCGAGGAGATCGAGACCTTGACGGTCGTCGACTCGCCCGGGGCGAGGGTGCCGCCGGTCGAGGAGAGCGACAGCCACGGCAGGTCGGTGAGCAGGTCGTCCTCGACGTCGACCAGCACGACGTCGTCGGCGACCTGGTCCGCCGCCCACAGCGCCCCGGTCGAGTCGGTCTCGAGGCCGCCGCCCTGGGTCGCCTTCTGGCCCGGGAACCACCACGCGTTCACCAGCGAGCAGTCGTCGGGGTCGACCTGCAGCAGGCGAGTGGGCCGGTTCGAGGTGAGGTCGGTGTACCAGATGGTGTCGGACGCCTGGTTGTAGGCCAGGCCCATCACCTCGGGCAGCGGCGGCGCGCAGAACGACAGCAGTGCACCGGCGTTGTCGTGCGACGTGCCGGCGACGGTGCCGATCATGCCGTTCGCCCGGCCGCCGACGTAGAACACGTCCTCCGCCGGGTTGTAGGCGAGTCCGGTCAGCTGCAGCGTGGACCAGTCACCCTTGATCTGCCGGGTCTCCTTGCCGGTCTTGCGGTCGAAGCAGTGGATGTAGCTGGCCGGGCTGTCCTCCATCTGGCACATGTCACCGGTCTTGGTGTCGAGCGCCATGTCGAACGCGCGGTACGCGGGGTTCCACGACGCGTCGAAGACCTTGCCGGTCGGCTTGCCCGTCACCGTGTAGGCGGTGTTGGTCCGCTCGATGTAGTCGTGGACCCAGACGTCACCGTCGTACCCGATGCCGGTGGGCTCCTTCTCCTGGATCGTGCCCGGGATGGGGATCCGGGTGATGACGTCGCCGCCGGAGGTGGGGCCGACCTTGGCGGCCGCCTGTGCTTCCGCCTTGCTCGCCGTCGCAGCCTTGCCGTCGGCGTTCGACGACTTCATGCCGCTCGCGCCGGCCTTCCACGCGGTGAGGTCGATCGTGCTGGCCGCACCCGTCCCGGTGCGTGCGGTGGCGCCGGCGGCGTCAAGCTCCGGGTGGCGCGCGGCCTCACCCAGGTCATACGTCAGCGGGGCGGAACCGGTGTTGGTCAGCGTCAGCGAGCCCACACCGTTCTGGTCGGTGCCCAACACGGCGTCGAGGCCGCTCGCCTTCAGACCGGCGACGCCCGTGGTCAGACGCGCGTCGATCTTGGCGTTCGCGTAGAGCTTGTCGAGGGAGAAGGGGTATGCCGCGGTCGTGTAGTTCGGCGCGTCGACCGTCATGGTGTAGTCGCCGACCGGAAGCTGACGGTGCACGATGCCCGTCCCGTTGGTCGTGACCGCCTCGACGAGCCCGTTCTTGTTCGTGAACGAGACCTTGGCCCCGGACACCGGCAGCCCGTCGTTCTTGTCGACGACGGTCGCGTCGAGGTAGCCCCAGTCCGGAAGGTCGTAGGTGACGATCATCCCGTCGTGCAGCACCGGGGCGCTGTCGGAAAACCGGATGCCGTCGACGCCGGCCCAACCCTGGATCCCGGTGATGGTTTTGGCGCCGGCGGTCACCGGGTCGTCGGTGCCGATGCCGTCGCCGTACCCGAAGATCACCTTGCCCGAGCGGGTGAGCGCGGCCGAGAAGTTGACCGGCTCCGTGTACTCCGACCGGATCGGGTAGGCCCAGATCTTGGCGTTGCGGAACTCGACGACGAACGCGTCCTCGCCATCGACCTTGGTGGCCGCCGTGAAGACGCCACCGCCGGGGGCGAACTCGACGGGGGTCTGGACGTAGAACGGGAAGACGCCCGCACCGCCGCTGCCGGGTCCGGTGCCCTCGTCCGGAGTGATCACGCCGCGCAGGCTGATACCGAGGGTGTCGTGGCTGCCGTTGTAGAGCGCGATCGGGAACGGCAGCTTCACCGTCGCCCACACGCCGTTGGTGAACGCGACCTGGTCGGTGCCGCGCAGGTACTCGCCTTCGGAGACGGCGCAGCTGTAGCCGCCCTTGTCGACGACGAGCCCGACCGGGATCTCGCGCGACTCGTTCTGCGCGCCGACGGTCAGCGGGACCGTCGTGGGCGACAAGCAGGCGTTGGGCGTGACGGCGAGCCCGTACTGGCCCTCCGGCACACCGGCGATCGTGAACGCGCCGTTGGCATCCGTGCGTACCGGCTTCAGCGGCGTGTCCTTGACGGAGACGTCGGCGTTCGGGACCGGCTGCTTCTTGTCGTCGACGACCTTGCCGCTGATGTCGTGGCGCGCGGCGGCCGTGAGCGGCAGCTTGACGGAGGTGTCCTGGCCGAGGGAGATCGTGACGTTGGCGGTCGCGGTCAGGTAGCCGAAGACCTTGGTGCTGACCTGGTAGTCACCGGCCGGCAGGTTGATCTTGAACCGGCCGTCCTTGTCGATGCCGATGGACCGGCTGAACGGTCCGCTGATCGTCACGTCGGCGGCGGGGACCGGGGCGCCGTCGGCGGTGACGACACCCGTGAGGGTGCCGCCCTGCCGGGGCGCGAGCTCGAGCAGGCGGACGAGGTCGAGCCGGCCTTCGCCGTACTTGTTGTTGACGTCGGCGGTGCCGCCGCACTCGGTGTCGTCGACATCGACGGCCGAGTCGGCGAGCAGGCGGCGGGTCTGCTCAACCTGCCCGATGAGCGTCGGGTCGTAGCTCCACAGGTCGGCGACGGCGCCGGCGACGTGGGGAGCCGCCATCGACGTGCCGGCCATCTCGACGTAACTGTTGTTCGGGTAGGACGATCGGACGGCGACGCCCGGAGCGGAGATCTCGGGCTTGATCCGGCCACCCTCACCCTCACCCTTGCGGGAGAACGACGCGAGCGTGCCGTCCGAGTCGTACGCGCCGACGGAGTAGGCACTCTCGGCGGAGCCGGGCGAGGAGACGGTGTCGCAGGCCGCGTACGGCGCGGTGTTGCCCGATGACCAGACGCTGAAGATGCCTGCCGCGCTCCAGGCCTCGTCGATGGCCTGGAAGAAGCCGTCGAAGTTGTGTTCGACGGTCTGACCCCACGAGTTGTTGATGACGTGGGGGCGCCTGGACGGGTCAGGGTTGTGTCCCTGGACGTCGGTCGGGGCGAGCAGCCACCAGCCGGACTTGAGCAGCGACTCGACGCCGCTGCTGTCGCAGCAGCCGTTCGTCGCGATCCACTGCGCCCCCGGGGCGACGCCGACGTGGTTGGTGCCGTCGTCGCCGACCATGGTGCCCATGGTGTGCGTGCCGTGTCCGTTGTCGTCGCACGGCGCGCCCGTGCACGTGCCCCGGGCGGCCATCCAGTTGTAGTTGTGGTCGACGGTGCCATCCGGCTTCGTGCCGCGGTACTGGTGCATCAGGGCGGGGTGGTCGAACTGGACGCCCGAGTCGAGGTTGGACACGGTGATGCCCGCACCGGTGGCGCCCATGGCCCACGCCTGGGGGGCGTGAATGGCGTCCAGACCCCACGTGGCGGTGCCTGCCTCGGCAGCGGCCTTCGGGGCGGCGGGGCGGGCGGCCTTGTCGGCCGGCGTCTTTTCGTCCACGGGCTCGACCAGCGCGACCTGCGGCGTCGCGTGGATCTCGGCGACCTGCCCGACCGAGGCCACGTCGAGCGCGAGCTTCTGCGTGCCGCCCTTGACGAGCACGGCGTTGACGAGTGGGTAGGACGTGTACTTCACGCCCGCCGCGTCGAGCTCGGCGGAGACGGACGCCGCGGAGCTCTTCGCTGCCCCTTTCAGCGCGTCGTAGACGAACTGACCCCGAGCGCTCCAGTTCGCGATCTTCTTGGCGGGGGCGAGATCGGCCTTGGTGTCGAACGTGATCCAGAAGTCGGAAGTTGGCTGCGCGCGGAAACGGTCCTTCAGGCTCGACTCGATCTTGTTGGCGGCCGCGCCGGGATCCGGCTCAGCGGCGGACGCCGGTGGTGGCTGGATCATGCTCAGGCCGACCGCTACGGCCAGCGAAGCCGCGAGGGCTTTGAGTCTCATGGGGGTCCTTCGCCTACAGGGGTTGGTAGGGGTCGTGGCTCTCGTGCTCGTCGGCACCATCGGCGTCGTGGGCGTCGGAGGCGTCGCGGGCGCTGACGCGCGGCTCGCGCGACAGCTCGGGTGGTGGCTGGTGCTCGCTGGCGGAGTCGTCACGCGCGACAGGTTGCTCAGCCATGCATTCGCCTACGGCTATGGATCATGCAGTCATGCTCGACGCACGAGTGACCGCTCGCTATCCAGCGGATACGTCAATTTTCACGACGCGTCGCCGAGGGAGTCCTCTTCTGCGAACACTCCGGCCTCCACTGCCTTGACCGCGAGCGCGGTCCGGGAGGTCACCTTCAACTTGCGCATCGCCGCACGTAGCTGTTGATCCACCGTGGCTGGCGACTTGGCCAGGATCCGGCTGATCTCCCGGTTCGTCCTACCGCCGACAACCAGTTGGACCACATCGAGCTCGCGAGGTGAGAGCTGGTCGCCGTACCCTCGTCGGCCGCCGCGCCACAGTCGCGGAACCTCGGCGCCGTGTTCGCGAAGCCGTTGTGCGACACGGTCCGCATCGCCGCGGGCTCCGAGCCTGAACAGTTGCTCGTACTGCGCGGCCAGCAGCTCTCGGCCTTGCTCGAGCTGGCCTTGCGCGATGAGCGCCTCGGCTTGACGCTCGCGGGCGAGCAGGACGTCGTAGGGGCGCGGCAACGCGCTCCAGGCGCGCGCCGCCCGATCGTATGCCGTCGCCGCGCGGGCATGGTCTCCGGCTGCGGCGAGCAGCAGGGCGCGGCATAGGGTGAGCGCGGCGCGAGGCGCAGGCGCCGTACGGCCACGCAGTCCTCTGGCGAACTGGTCGCCCAGGCGTGTCGCAGCCTTCAGGTCGCCCGCGGCGAGGTGCGCCTCGACCCGGGCCGGGACGAGGTCCGTCGCCCAGACCCAGATGCCCTTTCTCCGGACCGTGTCGATCGGCTCGTTCGTGACCTGCAGCGCCCGGCCGCTGTTTCCGTCCGTCAGCCACAGTCTGGCCAGCGCAGCGGCGGCCTCCATCGTGTCGTCGGCTGCGCCGAGACGGGCAGACTCCTCGAGGACGAGCCGGAACTGCTCCTCCGCGGCGCGCCGCCGTCCGGCTGCGGCTGCCAACCGGGCCGCGAGGCGAACGCTGCCGAGGTAGTGCGCCGGCCGGTCCCGGTCGGCATCGGCGAGTGCCGCGCTTCGCTCCGCGAGACCCTCCCACCGGCCGGTCAGCCACGCCAGGTTGGCCCCTTCGAGCCGGACGTTGTGCTGCAACCGGGACGCCCGCTCGGCCTCGGCAAGGCGCAGGGCCACGGCGAGGTGTTTCTCCGCATCGGCGTACCGGCCCCAGATCAGTGCGCCGGTTCCGACATTCGCGTGGATGCGGGCCACGTCGAGACGCTCCGCCGAGCTCGCGCCGTCGGTGGGCAGGCCGGCGACGACGTCCCAGGCCTCCTCTTCGCCGAGCATGAGCAACGCCGCGGCTCGGTTGCCGGCCAGGTTCAGCCGCTCCGCGGGAGAATCGAATTCGGCGGCGAGCTCGGCGGCGCGATCCAGCCAACGCCGGTGGGTCGACGCCGGCCACGGCCCCGCATAGGCCCATCCCAGATAGGTCATTGCCCGAGCCGCCTCGACCGGGTCATGGTCAAGGTTGGCCACCGCCTGCTCCAGCTCACTGAGTGCGGCCTGTGCCTCACCCCCGGTGATCAGGAGTCGGCCCAGCGGGTTGCGGATTTCGGCCTGCTGACGGGCGGACAGACCGGGGGTGTGCAGGACCGAGCGCAAGGTACGGATCACGCGGTGGTGGACCTCGTCGACCCGCTCACGACGGCCCAGTGCGGCAACTCCGGCGATGCGCGCGACTCGTGCCCGATCCGCCGGCGGCAGCTCGGACCACGACAACAGATCGACCAGCAAGTCGACTGCCTTGGTGTGATCACCCGAGGCCATGGCCAGCTCGGCGCCCTGCTCGGCGTACCGCGCCCAGGACCGCGTCTCGCCCGCCTCACGGAAGTGGTGGGCAAGGCGTGCGACAGGCGGCGGATGGATGTCCTCCAAGGCCCGGCCGGCCAGCAGGTGCAAGTGTCTGCGGTCGGTCAACGGGATCGCTTCGTACACAGCCGTGGCGGCCAGCACGTGACGGAATCGCCACCGGCCGCGGTCGTCTCCGTCCAGGACGCCGGCGTCGGCAGCTTCCGCGACAGCGACTCGACACGCAGTTGGTGACAGACCGGCGGTCCTCGCGATCGTGGCCAGCGACGACCGTTCAGCTAA
The DNA here is from genome assembly GCF_042650685.1 of Micromonospora sp. GCM10011542. Lineage (NCBI taxonomy): Bacteria > Bacillati > Actinomycetota > Actinomycetes > Micromonosporales > Micromonosporaceae > Micromonospora > Micromonospora sp. GCM10011542. Next base: position 29,849 of record NZ_JBHSBO010000020.1, on the reverse strand, counting down.
CGTGGCCGCGGCTCGCAGCACCTGCTGCGCCGTCGGCGACAGACGGCCCACCCGCTCCCGGGTGGAGTCGCGCACCGTTGGCGGCACCTGTAGCTCGCGCAGCTTCAGCCGGACCCACTGCCCGTCGCGGAAGACGAGGTCGGCACGGTCGCACATGAGGCGAACCGACTCCTCCAGCGCCAGCGGAACGCCACCGGTCCGCTCGTGCATGAACGTCGTGAACTCCTGCGATATCGGGTTGCCGTCCAGCATCGAGGACACCAGTGCTGCCGTGTCGTCGGGTCGCATCGGCGCCAGGGCGATCCTCAGCTGGGTCACGCCAGCGGGCAACCGAGACGTCAGCCGCAGCAACAGCGACCCGACGTCCACCTCCTCCGGCCGATAGGAGATCACGAGGCTTGGCCCGTCCGACTGCTGTCGGGAGGTGACGAACAGCAGAAACTCCAAGGTCACCTCGTCGGCCCAGTGAGCGTCCTCGAGCACGAGAACGTCGACACGCAGAGCCCGCAGCAGCTCGTCCAGGGCGCGGAACAGGCGATGCCGTGCCGCCTTCGCGTCGTCCAAGGGCGGCAATGCGGGCGGCAGGTCCGAGGACCATTCAGGGAACAGGGGCCGTAACGCACCCGCCAGCTCGCTGAGCCGCAATCGCGACACCGGGCGGTCGATCGCACGGAACGCGTCGACGATCGGCCCCAACGTCAGCGACTCGCGAAGCGGTGGGCACACCGACACCAAGGCGTTGCGCTGGTCCGGCGCGGCCAACCACTCCCGCAGCAGTCGGCTCTTCCCGATCCCCGCCTCGCCCTCCACCAGCACGATCGCCGGTGGCCGGGCCAAGGCGCTCCTGAGCGCCGCCAGCTCCCGATCACGACCCACGAAATCCGGCGTGGAAACCGTCGGTGAAGTCCTGGCGGCGGGCAAGGGGTCGAGCATGCGTGATGATCTCGCTCTTCGCTGCTCGGGCGCAAGTAGCATCGCGGCGACTCACGTTGCGTGATGGCAACGGTCATCGACCAGTCGGGTGGCTTCGGGTCGCCTACGCTCCGACGAAGACGATGTCGGACGCCTTGCGGATGGCACTGCGCCCACCATCGGCCCCGACCAGGTATGCCGTTCGGATCGGCGCTCCCTCGGTGAGCTTCCGACTTGTGCAGCTGCGCAAAGTGGTCCTTGTGGCGGTGGCCACACCGCGGTGAGGGTGAGCGCAACCCGTGCCGCAAGGAGTCGGCCGGGCGCTGGACCACCTTGCAGGAGCAACAGATGCGTAGACCCAAGGCACCACCCGCCCTCGCCATCCTGGCGGCGGCCGCCCTCCTTGGAACCACCGCCCAGGCCGCGAACGCGGCAACGGGCACGACGACGGCCGCGGAGGCGTCCGTCCCGGCCAGCGTGGCGCCCGCTACGGACACCCCCGCGCTCGTGGACGACCTGGCCGACCCGGTTGACGCCACGACCGCACCGGACAAGGCGGCCAAGGCCCACCTCGCGGGCCACAAGGACCGCTACAAGATCGCCGACCCGGCCGGCACGCTCACCACAGCGAGCGTCGACGCACAGGGGGCGCGGGAGACGGTCCGGCTGAACCAGAAGTACAAGGGCCTGCCCGTGTTCGGCGCCCAGTACGTGGTGCGGATGGAGAAGAAGGCCGGCAAGCGCACGGTGACCGGCACGTCTGGCAGCTACTTCACGGACCTCGACGTCGACACGACGGGCACCACGATGCCCGCGAACGTCGCGATCTCCCGCGCGGTCGAGGACGTGCGCAGGAGCCTGCACCCCGGCGCGGCCGTGGTGGCCGGCGCCCCGCGGCCCGGCACGACCCCCGACGCGGCCCACGCCGACCTCAGCGGTACCGACCAGGGGCTCGTGGTCATGCCGACCGGCACCGGCCTGCTCGCGCGGCGCGTGCTCGTCAAGGGCAAGGACGTCGTCACGGGCCAGCCCGTGCTCCGCGACGTGTACGTGGGCGCGACGAACGGGGTGACGCTGCTCAGCATCAGCCGGATCAAGACGTTCGCCACCGCCCAGCAGGCCGCCGCCCTGGCCGCCGGCGGAAGCGCCGTCGCGCCGCGGACCGCGACGAAGTCGACCCCGGCGGGCAACGGCACGACGCCGGTCGTCGGCGAGGGCACGAGCCTGCACGGCGCCACGGTGCCGGTCCCGCTCGTCCGGACCGGCGACGCCAGCTCCTACCTCATGATCGACCAGACCCACACCGTCGCGGACGGCCGGACGGTGCCGATCACCACCTGGGACGCTCGGGGCCGGGACTACTACGAGTTGCTCGACGGCCAGCTGCCCGAGGGCGTGGGCCCGTTCGCGTCGCCGTCGAGCACGCTCGGCGCCGACCTGACCGACGCCGGCGCCGTGGACGCGGCCTGGGACGCCGCGAAGGTGTTCGAGTGGTTCCAGACGAAGCTCGGGCGCAACAGCCTGGACGACGACGGCATGCCGATCAACTCGATCGTCGGCATCACCTACGGTGGCTACCCGTTCGTCAACGCGTACTGGGACGGCACCCGCATGGTGTACGGCAGCGGCGACGACGAGTACCTGCCGCTGGCCGCCGACCCGGACGTCGTGGGCCACGAGATGACGCACGGTGTGGTGGAGAACTCCGCCAGCCTCGTCTACGCCGGCCAGCCGGGCGCCCTCAACGAGGCGATCGCCGACTACTTCGGCAACGCCATCGACCTCGACGCGGCGGGCACGTCGATGTCCGACCCGGAGGCGAGCCTGATCGGCGGCGACCTCTGCCGCACCCTGGCGCCCGCGAAGTGCGCCCTGCGCAACCTCGACGACGGCGCTACCACGGCGGACTTCCAGCACCTCATGGACACGCCGCAGATGGACGACGGCGGCGTGCACCTCAACTCGACGATCGTGTCTGGGGCGCTGTGGGACCTGCGTCAGGCGTTCGGTGGTGCGGTCGCCGACAAGATCGTCTACCGGGCGCTCACCGACTACCTCACGCCCATGTCCGACTTCGTCGACGCCCGCGACGCGGTGCTCGCCTCCGCCAAGTCCTTCGGCCTGAACACCAAGGACTTCAAGGCGGTGCAGGCGGCGTTCGACTCGCGCGGGATCACCGCGAAGTGGAAGGCGAATCTGTACGGCAAGAACACAGACCTGCTGGTCGACCGGCTCAACACCGGGCTGTACGTCGACATGACGGCGAGCATGGCCGGCGGCTGGTTCACCGTGCCGCGGTCGGACGCGAACCGCACCCAGCCGCCGTCGATCTGGGTGGGCCGCACCGACGGCAAGGTCGCCCCGTACCGGATCTCCCCGAACGACGGGAACACCCACAGCTTCCCGCACACCGACGGCAAGCGGGTCGTGTGGCTGTCGATTGAGAACAACCCCGACTCGCCGACGTGGGAGATCGACCGCATCCTGTCGGCGCCCGTCGGCGGCGGCGACGTCGAGGAGCTCTACAGCTCCCCGTACCGGATCGACGGCCTGGGCTTCGACGGCACCGTCGTCGCGTGGAGCCAGTACGAGCCGACGCAGGGGTACCGCGATGTCGTGCGCTACCTGCAGGGCAGCTCACCGACCGTCCACACCCTCGCACACCCCGACTGGCTCGGGAACGCGACAGCGCCGAGTGTCAAGAACGGGAAGATCTCGTACGTGCGCTACGAGGAGTACGCGCAGCCCGACGTCAACGGCAACCGGTGGTCGCTGGGCGTCGAGGTGTACGACGTCGCGACGGGGAAGACGACCTTCGCCGGCGGCGACCCCGGCGCCGAGACGATGAGCTACCCGCAGGTGTCCGGCACCGGCGTCGCCTGGGTGATCAACCGCGACTACGGCCGCTACGTCGACGGCGAGTGGAGCAAGGGGACGTTCAACGACTCGGTGCGGCTCTTCGACTTCGCCACGGGCACCAGCCACCTGCTCTTCGAGGAGAACTCCCCGCAGGCGATCCGTGCCGACGTCCTCACGCTGTCCGACACGACCCTCACGGTCACGGAGGAGGCCCCCGCGGAGCTCTGGCTCGCGACCGGCGGCTACCCGGACAACTCGCTCAACCCCAAGCTCAAGCAGTACACGTTCGGCGGGGCGTACCTCGGCCCGGCGTCGTGCAGTCCGGGCGCGCAGATGTTCGCGACCGCGGGCGCGGGGCGCGAGGTGATCTTCATGGACTCGTCGGCAGGCGGTTTCGGCCTGGCGTACGCGAAGGGAGCCAAGTCCTGCGAGTGAGTCCCCGCTAGGAAAGCGCGATGCACGACGGCGCCCGGTAGAGGGCGTAACGGCCACCGCTTGGTCACCACGGGTCGTGACCCTTGGAGATCATGCGGTGGCCGTGAGCCTTGGCGCTGTGTGGGTGCCGGACCGGCAGGCCCGGTGCGGCATCAGGTCCCCACCGACTCCTTCAGCCACCCCCGCTCCGCCGCCAGCAGCGCGATCTGGAACCGGGTCCGGGCGCCGAGCAGGGAACCCGCATCGCTGACATGTTTCTGCACGGTACGGCGGCTCACCTTGAGGACGCGGGCGATCGCCTCGTCCTTCATCCCGGTTGCCATCATGTGCAGGATCTCGCGTGTTCGCCGGTCCGGCCCCACGGTCGTCAGACTGCCCTTCGGGGCCGGACCGTCGTGCCAGCTCGTCAGCGACACCGGGTCGGCGCGCTCCCACACGCTCTCGAACAGCGCCACCAGCGCCACCACCAGCGCGGGCGAGTGCACCACCATTGAACCCGCCGTCGGGCGGTCCCCGCGTACCGGCAGCAGAGCCGCCGCCCGGTCGAACACCACCAACTTCACCGGCAGCCGTGACGCCAGCCGCAGTTCCCCGCCCTGACCCGTACCGCGCAGCGCCGTCTTGAGGGACACCGCGTCGGTAAAGCCCTCCGTCTCGTACACCGACCGCATGCGCACCCCGGGCGCCACTCCCGATTCCCCGACGGACGCCTGCGTGGCCGTCACATACGGCGGCTTGGCCAGATGCAGTACCTCGACCGAACTCCCCTTCAGCAGCTGACCGTAGCGCGCTGGCACCTCATCCTCGCGCTCCAGCAGTTCCACCAGGTGCGCAGCGCGCGGCCCGGACACCGCCTCATACATCTCGTGCAGCCGCTCCACGAGGCCCTCCACGTGGGCCAGTTCGGCCCGCCGCCGCGCCAGCAGGGCGCTGAGTGACGACCGCGGGGGGCCGGCCGCCCATCGCGGCGCCGTGCCGTCGATCTGCAGCACCAGTCCGGAGTCCGCAAGGTGCCGCAGTGCTCGTTCCGCCTCCGCCGGGGACACCTCGACCGCCGTCGCCACCTCGCTGACGCCCGCCGACGGCACGGCCACCAGGTGCTCCAACACCCGCCCGGCCAGTGGATCCAGACCGGTTACCGCCCACGGGCTGCCCGCAGTTCCGTCCATACGTTCCGATACTCCTGTGGTCTGAGCATGTTCCGCTTCGACCGGACACCATCGATGTGGTGGCCAGACCGCCGGGGCGGCCTCGTAGTCGGCGGGACTGCGGTGGCCCAGGCTGCTGTGCAGCCGTGCAAGTTGTACCAGCCGTGATGGCAACCGAGGACGCCCGTATCCGCCCATGTCCGTCGAGCCGGCCGGCGCATCGTGGAGCTGGAGGAGCGTCGTACCGCTACGGATGGATGCCGAAGGGGCCGAGGAGTCCGCCGTCGATCCGGTGGGACTCCAGCAGTGCGAAGGCGTTGTCCACGGTGAAGACATCGACGGCGGCCAGCGTTCCCGTGTACTTGGCGACGACCGGCTCGGCGGCCTGACGGGCGACGGCGTCAAGGTAGGTCTTGAAGATCGCCCAAGAGTTGCCGCTCGGCCCGTACTTCTGGAAGTAGGGCGTGGGGTCCACCGTCGCCGAGGCGTTCCGGACCGCTGCGTCGAGATCGGCCATGTACTGCTTCTGGATGTCGCCGTCTGCACGGACGCCCAAGCGCCCGAGGTGGCCGCCGACCAAGGTCTGCCACGGGTACTCCAGCACCACGTCGTGCGCCTTCACCCACGCGGGGATGTCCTGGGAGACGGCGAGGCTCTTGAACGGTACCCAGCCCGGGAAGACCACGTCCACGACCATGAGGGTCCGCTGCGCGGGAGCGTAGATGAAGATGTTGTCGGGCGAGTGGTTCGGGCCGTGGTAGGCGAGCTCCAGCCGCTCACCGCCCACCTTCAGCACGTACCGGTGGTCGAACGTCTCCGTCGGCACCGGCCTGTTGGGGTCCCGATCGAGGAGGAGCAGTCGGCGGGTCTCCGTATGCCCGATGCGTACCACGTTCTTGCCGAAGATGCCCGAAGCGCCGATGTGGTCGGCGTGCGAGTGGGAGTAGATCAGGTGCGTGACCTTGTTGGGCATGCCGTTGGCCCGGGTGACGTCGTCGATGGCCCGCAGCAGGTTGTGCCCGATCGTGGGCGGTGCGTCGACGAGCACGACGCCTTCTGTCGTCGTCAGGAACATCGCCTGGTAATAGGAGTCGGTCACCCAGTAGAGGTTTCCGCGGATCTGGCCCACGTAGTACCCGGCGGCGTTCAGCGCCGGCCCGACCGAGGCCGCGGGCACCGGCGCGTACTCCGGCAGCGTGTCGGCCGCACTCGCGCTACCGGAGAACGCCAGACCTCCACCGAGCAGCCCCGTCACCACCGGCACGGCACCAACCACCGCCCCTTTCAGCAGAGTTCGGCGCCTCGTGGACTGGGGGTGTTCGCGCTCGATCGTCATGACACGTCCTTTCACAGCCAGGGGGCCGCCACGCGCGAGGTCGCCGCAGCTCTCAGATCCCCCCAACCGTTGAGGAGGATACGAACCTGCGGGGCCGGCTTGCATAAGTCGTTTGACGCAGTTGTGAAGCCTGGTCGGCATGACGTGCGTCACTCGACGTCGGTCAACCCGGCGGCATCGCCGGTGATGGTGTGGGGCGGGCCGGGGCGTACCCTCAGGGTATGGGGGGTCACACTCCGTGCCGCGGAGAGAACGGGCCGGGCGGCGACCGACGTAGCCTGCTAGAAGTGCGACGGATCATGTGGGGACGGGAGCCCGAGCTCGCTGTCCTCCGTCAGTTCGTGACGGGCCTGCCAGACCACGGTGGTGTGCTCGTCGTTCGCGGCGGGGCGGGAATCGGCAAGTCCGCACTGCTGACCGGGATCGGGGAGGAAGCGACCGGCCGCGGGATCGAGACGTTGACGCTGGAAGGCGTGCAGGCAGAGTGGCGCCTGCCGTTCGCCGCCGCGCACACGCTGCTGGGAATGCTCGGTGTCGGCCAGCCGCCGGCCGTGGGAGCGAACCTTGGCCACTACCAGTTCCAGCTCTCACTGGTGCTGCTCGACGCGCTGACCACACGCTCCGCGCACAGACCGCTGCTGATCCTCGTGGACGACGCTCAGTGGCTGGACACCCCGAGCTGGGAAGCCCTCGCGTTCGTCGGCCGACGCCTGGCCACCGACCCGGTCGCGCTGATCCTGGCAATGCGCGACGGCCCGGAGACCGAGGTCCGGCTGGCCCAGATGTCCGTGGCGGAACTACAGGTGGAGCCGTTGTCGGAGGAGCACTCGCTGGCCCTGCTGGACGAGTCGGCTCCGCATCTGGAACCCCGGCTGCGCGCACGGATCCTCGCCGAGGCGGCCGGCAACCCGCTCGCCCTTGGCGAACTGGCCGCGGCCGTCACGCGCGCTGGCGAAACCGGGCTGCCGCCCTCCTCGTTGCCGCTGACCACCCGCCTGGAACGGACCTTCGGCTCGTCGATCGCCGAGATGCCGGTCCCGACCCGCGCGCTGCTGCTGGTCGCCGCGCTCGACGACGGCGACCGGCTCGGCGAAATCATGGCCGCCGCGACCCTGGTGGCTGGCGTTCCACTGACCGTCGAGGACGTGGAACCGGCCATCGCCGCCCGCCTGGTGGACGTCAACGACAGCTTCCAGATCCGGTTCCGCCACCCACTGGTGCGCTCCGCGATCCGGCAGGAGGCGACCTTCACCCAGCGGCAGCAGGCGCATACCGCGCTCGCCCGGGTGACCAGCGACCCGGAACGCGCGGTCCGGCACCGCGCGGCGGCCACCGTCGGCATCGACGAACGGGTCGCCGACGAGGTGGACCAGCTCGCCGCCCGGCTGGGTCAGCGCGGCGCGGCCGGTGCCGCAGCGCCGCTGTGGGCCCGGGCCGCCCAGCTGACCGGCGACGTCCGTCGGCGCGCGAGCCTGTTGCTGCGGGCCTTGGAGATGACGCTGGAGGTCGCGGACCACGAGGGTGCGGCCCAGCTCCTGCGGGCAATCGTCCCCGGGGATCTGTCGGTCGAGGACCAGATGGTCCTGCATCTGCTCCGGGAGGTCGCCGACGGCGGTTGGTCGGGTTCCGCCCGGCTGCCGACCCATATCGCCGCCGCCGAAGGGTTGCACCGGTCCGGTCACCCCGACTGCGCGCTGGACGTCCTGTTCCGCGTCGCGCTGCGCGGGTACTTCTCCAACCTCGACCAGGAGCTGCGGGACGAGTGGCTCGCCCTGCTCGACCGCCTCGACCTGCCCGCGCTGACCCCGCGGCTGGTCGCCACGCTCGGCGTGATCGCGCCGGTCGAAAGGGGCGCCGTGGTCGTCGAGCGGTTGGCTGCCCTGCTGGAGCGGCCGGACCTGTCCGGGATCGATCTGACCGAGCTCGCGGCAGGTGCGACCGCGGTCGGTGCGCTCGGGGCGGCCACCCGACTGGCCGCCGAGGCGGTTGCACTGAACCGCCAGCAGGGGAACCTCATCTCGCTCACCTGGGCACTGACCTACCAGGCATGGAACGCTGTCGCGCTCGGCGACGCCTCTCTCGCTCGCGCGGCGGCGGCCGAGGCCGACGCGCTTGCGGCCGAGACCGGCCAGCGCAACTACCGGGTGCCCAACATGCTCCACCACGGGCACGCGGAGGCGCTGCGCGGTAACAGCGACACCGCGCGCGCCATGGCCGACGAGTGTGAGCGGGCGCTGTTGTCGAATGGCGCGCACAGCATGCTCGCCCTGGTGCGGGTCATCCGAGGCGTCGCTGCGCTGGCTGACGGAAGGTACACCGAAGCCCACGACGAGTTGGACGCCATCTTCGATCCGTCCTCGGCGTCCTACCACCCGTATGTCCGGTTCTCCGTCATCGCCCACCTCGCCGAGGCGGGTGCGCATTGCGACCGGCACGAGCAGGTGGCGGCCAGGATCCGCGAGCTGGAGCCGATCGACGCGGCCGGCCCGTCGCCACTGCTGCGGGTGACCCTGCGCTGCGCGCGGGCCCTGCTGACGCCGGACGACCAGTCCGAGGCGACGCTGCGGGCGACCCTCGGGACCGATTTCACCGCATGGCCGTTCGAACGAGCCCGCCTCCAGCTCGCCTACGGCACCCGGCTCCGGCGGCGCCAGCCGGCCGCCGCCCGGCCGATGCTGCGCGCCGCCGCCGACACCTTCGACGCGCTCGGCGCCCGCCCCTGGGCCGACCGTGCCCAGCGGGAACTGCGGGCATCGGGCGAGACCCGGCGCCGGCCCGCCGACGGGATCGACCAGCTCACCCCGCAGGAGCTGCAGGTCTCCCGACTGGTGGCGCAGGGTCTGAGCAACCGGGAGATCGCCAGCCGGCTCTTCCTGTCCCCACGGACTGTCAGCACCCACCTGTACCGGATCTACCCCAAGCTCGGCGTCTCCTCGCGCTCCGCCCTCGCCGCCATCATGGCGGGCGTCATCTGACGCAGGCTGTCGAGGGGTGACAGGCCTGCAGCGCGGTGCGTTCCGTGACGTCGAGCTGCTTGACGACGGCGGCGACGCGCTGCGTGGACCTTTCGTGGGCGCGAACCCACTGATCGTCGCGGTCGCGGCTCGCGGGGTGGGCTTGGTTGGGTCAGGAGCGGCGGTTGCGCAGCGGCGCGGGGTGGGTGGACCAGAGCAGGCGGCGCCACCAGGGGCGGGCGGCGCGTAACGTGCCCGTGTAGGCGCTGGCGAGCGCGGCGGCGTGGTCCGCCTGGGTGGGCGTGGTGGCGCCGGGCGCGAAGGCCACCTGGTTGAGCAGGTCCGCCAGTTCGCCGACACCGTCGCCGAGGTCGTCCGGCGTGGACCGGTCAGCGGCCGGTCCAGGCCCGGTGCGGGCGCGGGCGTCGGCGAGGGCCTGCCGGGCGTGCCGGGCCACCTCGGTGGCCGCCAGATCACCGCCGACCGGCCGCCCGGCCAGCCGCAGCGCGTCGGTGACCTCCCGCCAGGCGCCGGCGATGCGCTGACCGGGGTCGCCCCGCTCCAACCGGGCACGGGTGAGTGACCGGCGCATCGCCAGCAGGGTCAGCAGCAGCGCCCCCACCAGTAGCAGCAGCCCACCGCTGCCCCCGGCCACCAGCACCGGGGTCGGTACGCCGTCGGCGTCGGCCGGACCGGCGGGCGCGGCCACCGGCTCCGGCGACGCGGTCGGCTCCACGGTCGGTTCCGGCGCCTCCGACGGCGGCGGGTCGTCCGGCGTGGGACGGAAGTCCTCCTCCACCGGCCTTGGCTCGTTGTCGGGGCGGGGCAGCGGGTCGAACGACACCCAACCCAGGCCGTCGAAGAGCACCTCCGGCCATGCGTACGCGTCGCCGGCCCGCACCGGACCCTGCCCGGTGGACTCGAAGCCCACCACCACCCGGGTCGGCAGCCCGGAGAGCCGGCCGAGCACCGCGAACGCCGCGGCGAACTGCTCCGAGGTGCCACGCTGCCCACCGGCGTTGCGCGGTCCGAAGAGGAAGAACCCGAGATTCGGGTACGCGTGGCCGCTCGGCGCGTCCGCCACCACCCGGTAGTGCTCGGCCAGGAACTGCTCGATCGCCGTGGCCCGCGCGTACGGGGCGCCGTTCTTCTCGGCGAGTTGCGCGGCGAGCCGGCGCAGCGGGTCGGGTGCCCCGTCGGCCACCCGCAGCACCCGGGCCACCTCGTCGCCGGCCGGCACGTTGGCGGTGGCCAGCAGGTTGCTGTCCGGGCGTTCCCGGGCCGACGTCACCGTGTACCGCAGCCCCGGGGTCAGTCCCTCCGGCCGGATCAGCGTCCCGGTCGCCGGGTCGTACGCCACCCGGGCGCCACTGACCTCCCGGGGCGTGGCCACCGCGGGCAGCAGCCGACCACTGAGGTCGGCCACGGTGATCTGCTGCCGGATCGTCTCCACCGCGCTGTTCGGCGCGGGCGCGGAGGCCGGCAGGATCCGTCCGGCGTTGCGGTACGTCGCGCCGACGCGCCAGGTCACCCCGTCGTAGTCGCTGAGCACGGCCAGCCGGATCCGCAGGCTCCCACCGCTGCCATCCGCCGCCCCGGGACTGCCGGACCCGTCCGGCCCGTCGCCGGTACCGCCGTCCGGCTCGGTGCCGGTACGGCCGTCCGGCCCGGCGCTTCCGCCGCGCTGCCCGTTCGGGCCGGTGCTGGCGGCCGGTGCGTCCGGCGGGGCGCCGCCGCGGACGGTGGTCACGTCGAGCAGCTTCTGCTCCGGGTGCAGCGCCCAGCCGGAGATGCGGATCAGCGGGTTCTCGTCCAGCGTCTGGACCTGCGGCGGCTCCACGTACCGGCGGGGGTCCACCGGCCGGCCGTCGACCTGGCCGGCGATCACCGGGCCGAGCAGGGCGACCAGCCCGACCACCAGGGCCACCCCGACGGCGGCGGTGGCGGCGAGGCGGATCCGCACCGCGGCGCGTACCCGTGGGGCCAGGCCGCTCATCGGATCGCCGCCGGCGGGCGGCGGCCAGGTGGGCGCCGCCAGGCCGACCGCCGCGACCGCGACGAACGCCAGCGTGGCCGCGATCGCCGGCTCCGCGTTCGGGCCGACCACGTAGAGGGCGGCGGCGTAGAGCCCCGCCGCCGGCAGGTAGCCCAGCAGGACCCGGCCGGCCCGCAGCGCCACCTCCGCGCCGGCCAGCCCGGCCAGCCACGCGGCGACCACCGGCACGAGCACCGTGTCCGGCGTCGGCTCGACCGGGATCATCGCGGTGAGCAGCCGCGGGATGCCGTTGCGCGCGGCGTCCGCGGTGATCTCCAGCAGGCCACCGGGCAGCTCGGCGCGGGTCGCGGCGAGCCGTAGCGACCACAGGGTCCAGCCGGCCATCGCCGCCACCGACACCGGGGCGACCAGCCAGGAGGGCAGCCGCCGGGCGGCCACGCTGACCAGCACGGACCCGACCGCGGCGCCGAGGACCAGCCGGGTCAGCAGCCCACCGGCGTACACCCGGCCGAGCACCACCCCGGCGAGCCCGGTGAGCGCGATCAGCGTCAGCGGGACGACCACCGCCCGCAGCACCCGCCCCACCAGCCCGCCGCCGGTGCGCCCCACCGCCCCACCGCCCGCGCCCGGACCGCCCGGACCGCCGGAACCGTCCGGGCCGCTCAATCTCGGGGGGCTGACCTGCGCGGTCGCGCCGGCTACTCCGGGCGACCCCGGGCTCGCTCCGGTCACCATCGGCGTACCCCGTCCCACTCCGCGGCGAACTGCGCGCCGTCGGTCGCGTCGATGACCACCAGGCCCGCCGCGCCCGCCGGCGTCGGCTCCGGCGCGCCAAATACCCCGACCACCACCGACTGGTACGCGCCACGCAGCGCGCCGACGTGCCCCAGCTCGGCCCGGCCACCGGGCCCGGTCAGGAAGATCAACGTGTCGCCGAGACGCTCCTGCCGCAGCCGGGTGGTGGCCGCGCGCAGCGCCTCGTCGTCGGCCGACAACTCGGCCGCCGCCAGTCGGTCCAGTGGCCCGCCGCCGGACCCACCCACCGGGTCGCCGCCGCCCAGGCTCGTCGCCGCGCCGCCGGCCCGCGACCCACGGCCCGGCACGTCGGAGGACGCGGCGGTGTCGACGGGTTCCGGGGCGACCAGCAGCAGGAGCACCGGCAGGTCGTCGCGGTGCGCGGCGGTGACGATCGACGCCGCCGCCTCGCAGCCGGACTCGAAGGACTCCGCCGTCCCGGCCACCCGCCCGGGGTGGGCGGCGGACCGGTTGTCCAGCAGCACCACGATCCGGGGCAGGCTGGTGTCGACGTTCTCCCGCACCATCAGCTCGCCCACCCGCGCGCTGGTCCGCCAGTGCACCCGGCGCAGCTCGTCACCGACCACGTACTCCCGCAACGAGTCGAAGGTGATCGAACCGTGCGGCACCCCGTCCACCCGGCCGTCGAGGCTTCGCCCCGCACCGGTGGGGACGGCCGACATCGGGTGGATGCGCGGATGCACCCAGACCGGAACGGTGTCGCCGTACGGGCGGGCCAGCGCCACCAGCCCCAGCGGGTCCCGCCGGGTGACCCGCAGCGGCCCGACCGGCACCACCCCGCGACGGTAGGTCGGCACGTCGTAGCGAAGCTCGGTGTCCCGCCCGGGCCGCAGACGCAGCAGCGGCACCGGCACCGCCCGGTCACCGCACCGATCCTCGGCGAGCAGGTTCGCCGAGCGCAGCCGGCCGGTGTTGCGCACGGTCAGCGTCATGCTGGCCGCCTCGCCGCGGGCCACCCGGTCCGGGTCGGCCCGGCGGCTGACGGTCAGTCGGGGCCGCCAGGCGGCGGTGAGCGCGGCGTAGCAGACGGCGGCGCCGGCCGCTGCGCCGAGCAGGGTCAGCTCGGGGTACGCGAACCGGAAACCCACGCCGAGCAGCACGACGGCGGCGACGAGCAGCCCGATTCCCCGGGCGGTGATCCCCACGCCGGTGCTGCCGGTCAGCCCTGCACCGGGGCCGGTTGGCCCGACGGCAGGGGTACCGGCACCGAGGCGATGGCCTGGCGCAGCACCTCCGGGGCGGTCACGCCGCGCACCTGGGCGTCGGGGGTGAGCAGCAGCCGGTGCGCGAACACCGGCTCGGCCAGCGCCTTCAGGTCCTCCGGCATGATCCACCCCCGGCCGTCGGTCAGCGCATACGCGCACGCCGCCCGGGTCAGCGCGATCACGCCCCGGGGGCTGACCCCGACCCGTACCTGCGGGTGGGTCCGGGTCGCGGCGGCCAGCCGGACCGCGTACGCGTAGAGCGGCTCGGCGATGTGCACCCGGCGGGCCATCCGCACCATCTCCCCGACGGTGGCGGTGTCGGTGACCGGGGCGAGCGCCTCGGGGGAGCGAACCGTCGCCCCGCGCAGCACCTCCACCTCGACCGCCTCGTCGGGGTAGCCGACGGAGAGCTTGACCAGGAAGCGGTCCAGCTGCGCCTCGGGCAGCCGGTAGGTGCCGTCCATCTCCACCGGGTTCTGGGTGGCCACCACCAGGAACGGCGCCGGCACCGGGTGCCGCACCCCGTCGACGGTGACGGTGCGCTCCTCCATCACCTCCAGCAGCGCCGACTGGGTCTTCGGCGACGCCCGGTTGATCTCGTCGGCGATGACGATGTTGGCGAACACCGGCCCCGGGTGGAACTCGAACTCGCGGGTCGCCTGGTTGAAGATGGTCACCCCGGACACATCGGACGGCAGCAGGTCGGGGGTGAACTGGATCCGCCGCCACTGCCCTTTGACGGTGGCGGCGATGGCCCGGGCCAACGTGGTCTTGCCGACCCCGGGCACGTCCTCCAACAGCACGTGACCCTGCGCGAAGAGCGCGGTCAGCGCCAGCCGGACCACCTGCGGCTTGCCGAGCACCACCGCGTTGACGTTCTCGGCCAGCCGGGCGGCCATGGCGGCGAAGCCCTGCACCTCCGGCTGGGTGAGCGGCTCGTGGGTGTTCACGGTCGGCGGTGCTCCTTGCCTGACGCGGTTCAGCAGGTGGGCAGGACGTTGATGTTGTCGCCGCCCTCCAGGTTGAGCCAGGCCCAGGGAATGTAGTTCTTCCCCTCGAACTCGACCTGCACCCACCAGGTGCTGCGCTTGTCCTTGTTGTAGATGTAGGCGTAGACCTCTTCGCCCGACTTCTTGCAGTACGCCTTCAGCCGCCTGCCGGGTTTGGCCCAGCCCACCTGCTTGTCGTTGTCCTGTCGGGTCACCGAGAAGACCTCGTTGCCGTTGCGGCCGGACACGTCCCTGTCGCAGTAGGTCGCCTCCGGGCCGGAGGCGCCGTTGTTGCAGGTGGCGATGCCGTACAGCGCGTCGGTCGCCTGCGCCCGGGTGGCGGTGCCCTTGCCGGCGGCGTTGCTCGCGGTCACCGTGAACGTGTACTTCGTGCCCGGCGTCAGGCCCGGCACCGTGATGCTGGAGCACGGCCCGGCCTTCGCCGGCTCGCCCGGCGTGCTCACCGAACAGGTGGCCTGACCGCCGCCGGCGTCCACGGTGAACGTGACCGTCGCCGACGTGGCGGTCGCCGACGAGCCGGTCACCGTGACCCGCGGCTCGGCGACCGTGCGGGCGGTGGCGGTCGCCTCCGGGCCCGGGCCGGCCTCGTTGACCGCCTTGACCTTCACCGTGACGTTCTGGCCGTTGCCCAGCCCGGTGACGGTGGTGCGGGTTTCGGTCACTTCGCTGCTGCGCCCACCCACGTCCACCAGGTACTTGGTCACGGGCCGTCCGTTCGCCTCGGCCGGCGACCACTGCACCGTCACCGCACCGGGCTGGTTGGCGACCGTGCTGGCCCGCAGGTCCACCGGACGCCCGGGCGCCGCGTAGGGCACCACGGTGTTGCTGACCGGGGAGGCCGCCGAGCCGGCACCCCTGTCGTTGACCGCCACCACGGTGAACGCGTACTGCGTGCCGAACTCCAGCTCGCCGGCCGGCACCACCAGCTCGGTCTTCGTCGACTCGCCCGCCGGGGCGTTCGTCCCCGCCGAGCTGGCCGTCACGGCGTACTTCGCGATGGTGTTGCCCTGCCCGTTGGCGGCCGGCCACTTCACCAGCACCGTGCCGTCGGGTCGTTCCTGCGCGGTGACGCTGGCCGGCGGGTCGGGCACCGCGGCGGTCGGGGTCACCGGGTTGCTGGTGCGTGCCGGACCGTCGCCCTTGGCGTTGACGGCGTGCACCGAGAACCGGTAGGTCTCGCCGTTGGTCAGGCCTTTGACCTCCACCGCGCGCTGGTTGGCGCCCACCTCCAGGCGCTGACCGGCGCCCTCCACCACGTATTTCATGATCTCGGCGCCGTTCGGGGACGCCGGTCGCCAGCTCACCCGGGCCTGCGCGTTGCCGGCGGCGGCGGTGACGCTGCGCGGCGCGCTGGGCTTGCCCACCCGGGGCTTCTTCGGCGGGGGCGGCGGCGGGGGAGCAGGCGGTGGGTCGCCGCCGAGCACGTCGTTGGCGTACTTGTCGACCTCGCGCACCTGGTGCTTGTCGTCCACCACCCGCGCGGTCGCCGCGTCGGGCGAGTTGATGAACAGGTGGTTCTCCCGGACCTCCAGCTCCAGCGGCCCGTTCGCCCTGCCGCGGATGGTGTCGACCAGTTGACCACCGGCGTCGAAGGAGTAGATGGTGCCCGTCGCCTCGTCGGCGCAGTAGAACCGGTCCGCCCAGGCCACCGCCGGGCTGAGCCGGTCGCCGTCGCCCGGCACGGTGAACGTCCGCTCCTCGCCGGCGGCACCCACCACCAGCACCCGTCGCTCGCCGGGAACCGTCACCGGCACCCGCGGCCCGCTGGTGCGAGCCGGCAGCGCGCCCGGGCCGGTCAGCCTCAGCGGCGTGGTGAGGACCTGGCCCCGCTGCACCCGCACCAACGTCCCGGCGGTGCGGTCGAGTACGGCCACCCCGTCGTCCAGACTGGAGACGACCAGCTCGTGGCTGGCCTCGGCGACGTCGTACGTCTCGACCCGCTCGGGGCTGAGCCCACCACCGGCGGGAGCGGCCGACGCCGGCGCGGACGGCAGCCGCGCTGCGGTCACCGCCGAGACGGTGCCCTCGCTGGGCACCGCGATCCAGAGCCGACCCTCGCCGTCGAAGGTGCCCCCGGTGATGCCCGGCGGGTAGCGGACCGGCTCGCCGACCGGGGCCAACGAGCGGGGGTCGAGCTGCCGCACGATGCCCTGCACGGCGTCCACGACGAACGCGGCGTCCTCGTGCAGGGCGACACTCACACCGAGACCGGGGGTGGTCCGGGTGGTCGCGGTGAGCTGGAGGGTGGCCAGGTCGAGCGAGCTGACCTGCCCGGTCTGCAGGTCCCGCAGGATGAGAAGACGGTCGGTCTGGGTTACCTGCATCGGGTGCCGGCGGGCGCCGGGAACCTCGGTGCGGGTGTCGACCCGCGCGGTGACGCCGTTGACCCGGGCCAGCTCGCTGCGCGCCGCGCTCCACAACCAGGAACTCGCGTCGTAGTTGGCCACCGCGTTGTCCGCGGCGCCCAGGCCGAGGACGGTCAGGCCCATCGCGGCCAGCAGCGCGGTAACCGTGCCGACCGTCACCAGCCCGCCGCGCCACCGGGAGCGGGAACGGGGAGTGCCAGTCCCCACGGCGTCGTCGATGCTGGCCACAGCCGGCTGCCTCCCCTGAGTCGTGGCAGGTGGCACGCCTGGCGGCGACCCCTCCCCTGAGCCGGGTGCCATCATATGGCCCGCCCAGTGGCGGGGAAACCCGCACGGTCACCCCTGTGGATACCGAGCGTGTGCGTTGTGGACGCCCAGGTCAGCTCGGCGGCGTGGCCCGTTCCCGCTCGGTGCAGACCTGCCCCGAGGTGGCGAAACTGTCGGTGGAGTACACCGCCAGCACCGTGAAGCAGTAGTCCACACGCGAGTTCAATCCATTCACCGTGTGGCTGGTCCGGCCCGGGTCCACCGTGGCGATCACCCCGAGCGCCTGACCGGCCCGACCACCGGCGACCATGAACGGCACCGCCCCTCCGGTCGGATCGGTCCAGGTCAGCGTGATCGTGGCCGCGTCGTCCCGCAGCCTCAGGTCACCCGGCGGAGGTCCCGCCGCAGTCACCGGGGCCGACGGCACGGCGAGGGTCGACGCCGGGGCCGGCGGCGGCGAATCGTCGCGGTTCAGCACCACCACGCCCAGCCCCGCCACCGCGACCACCGCCACCCCGGCCGCCGCGACCGCGCCGAGCACCGCCGCCCGGTTCCGACCCGCCGACCGTGACTCAGCCGCCTCCCCGTACGGCGGTGCCGACGCCTGCGGGTGCGCCTCCTGGCCCGGATACACCTGGGCCGGGTACGGCTGGTACGACTGCCGACCGGGGTACGGATCCGGCGCGGCCGGCATCGCAGCGACCGGCGGGTACACCACCGGCACACCGACCCCCGGGCCGTACGGGTCCGACCCGGCGGGCCCATTCGGCTGTCGGCCGACCTTACCCTCCCCGGTCGACGCCGGGTACGCGTCGGCCCGAGGTGGTCCGGCCGGCGCCGGGTCGGCACCAGGCCGCCAGGTGGGCGGCACCGCCGGCTCGACCGGGGCCGGTGCCGCGTTGTCGGCCGGCTGTCGAGGACCCGGAACCGGCCCGGCGTGGTTCGCGCGAGCCGGATCCGCGGCCGGCTCGCGAACCGGCGGGAACGTCGTCGTGGCCTGATCCGGCTGGGCCGAGCCGACGTCCGGCTGCGCGCCGAGCGGCAACCGGCCGGCGGGACCGGGCGGCACCGGGCCGCTGCCCTGCCCGCCCACGGCTGGAAGCGGCGCCGGCGTGGCGTCGACGACGTCGAGCCCGGCGTTCCGGTCGGGTCGGGGGCCGACCTGCGGCGGGCTCGCCGGTTCGTCGCCAGCGGCCTGGTCCGCGACCGGTAGCGGCCGCGGCGGCGCCGTTCTGCTCCACGGCGGAGCCGTCAACCCCCACGGGGGTACGGGCGGAGCGCTGATCGGCGGCGGAATGACCGGCGGCGCGCTGACCGGCAGCGGTGGGCCGGGCGGACCGCTGACCGGCGGGAAGGTGCCCGGTGGACCGCTCACCGGGTACCAGGAATGCCCGGGCGGCGCGCTCACCGGCGGCGGAACGACCGGCGGCCCGGAGACGGGTGGTCCGTAGCCCGGTGGTCCGGAGACGGGCTGGGTGTGGCCGGGGGGCGCTGAGATCGGCTGTTGGTAGCCGGGCGGGCCGGAGACGGGTTGGAGGTGGCTGGGTGGTCCGGAGACTGGCTCGGGGTGGCCGGGCCGCACCGGAACGGACCCGGGGTAGCCCGGTGGAGCGGACACGGGGTGGACAGGACCCGGCGGGGCGCTGACAGGCTGGGGCGGGCCGCCGACCGGGTGCGCCGGACCGCTCGCGGTGTCCGTCACCGACGGACCGCCCGGCGTCGCCGGACCGGTCCGGCCCGCCGTGCTGGCCCTGGATCGAGCCGCCTCCTCGGCCAGCAGAGGTTCGATCTGCTGCACCTGAATGGTGGGGTCGTCCCATCGCGGAGCCGACGTCTGCGGTGCGGGAGCGCGCTGCGGAGCAGGCGGAACCGGGGGCGCGTCAGCGGCCGACTGGAACGGGCCCCCGGGCTCGGCGTCCGTGCGCTGACGCGGCGGCCCGGCCGGGCCCGCCGGAGGTCGGGTCAGGTCCGCCGGCTGACCGCCGCTCCGCCGACGAGGCGGTACGGGCGGCCCGGGCAGCGGTCGCGCCACCGGTGCCGCCGGCGGCACCGACTGAGCCTGCGCCGTCCGCGCACCGGGGGAGAGGCCGGGCGCCGTCGAGGCGTCCACGGCAGGCGGCGGCGGCGCGGCGGGTGGGCGTACCTCGGGAGGGGGTGGCACGGGTGCGGCCGGCGCCTGCGGAGCCCACGGCGACGCCGCCGGGGGTGACCCGTCCGACGACGGCCGCATCGCGGCCAGGGTCGACAGGGAAAGCGTCGGCCCGGACAGCGCTGACTGCACGGCCGGTGCCGCATCCCTCGGGCCGGACCCGGCGGTGCGCGTGTCTCGACCCGAGGGGGTGCCGTGCTGCGCTTCCGGCCCGTCCGCGCCGGAAGCGGCGTAGCCGAGGTAGCGGCGTGCGGCGCGTACCGCCGGGTGTTGCGCGCCGAGCGCGGCGGGCCCGGTGGTGGCGACGCGGGTGTAGTTGCGGCGGGCCTCGTGCCGGTTGCCCAGCTCCTCGGCCACCTCGGCGAGCTCGAAGGCGATGGCGAGCATTACCGGGTTGGCGTGCTCCCAGCGCCGCTCACCCGCGGTGAAAGCCTCCTCGAGCACCCGCCGGGCGGCGAGTGGATCGTCCGCCTCGCGGTGCAGGCGGGCGAGCAGGTGTGCGGTGTGCAGCACCTCCGGATGATCCGCGCCGTAGGGAGGGCGGGCGGATCCGACGGCCTCCGTGAGCAGCTGCCGGGCGGCGGTGAGGTCGCCCGCGGTACGCAGGGCGAGGGCCCGGTGCTGGACGGCTGCCAGGGGAGAGGGATGGGGCACGTGGCAATGCTGCCGTCCGATGGCCGTTGGCCGCTACCCAGACACACCCGCTGTCGGAGCCACCCGGGTGCTCCGGAGCCGGCCTGAGCAGGGGCTCTGCCGTCTTCGCGGCGGCGCCGGAAGGCGATGTGCATGATCCACCAGCGGCGTGTACAGTAACTCCCCGTGCGGCCCGCCGGGCCGGCCAACGGGTGGAAAGATCACCCAGGTCGGCGAGGTAGGCTGAACGAGTAGGTCCGGGTGGCGGAATGGCAGACGCGCTAGCTTGAGGTGCTAGTGCCCGTATAGGGCGTGGGGGTTCAAGTCCCCCCTCGGACACCAAATTGCAGCATCCATGCTGTGTTTCGCGTACTGGTGGTCAAGCACGCTTGACCACGCAAATCTCATCTCAGCGACGCCCTCGACCGAGCCTGTCTCGATCGGGGGCGGTTGTCGTGGTTGATCGTTCTGTGGCTCCCGTCATCCCTCCCGTGAGGCTGTCGGATCGGGAGCAGAGCCCGCATCGGCCACGTGGTGGAGCCACTCGCCGCCCGCCATTGCCCCTGCCGGTGCTACCGACGCCACGCGCCGGCAGGATGGTGTACGGCCTGGCTGCTCTCGACAACAGTGGCCGGATCGCCGACCGCGCGATCATTCGGGCCCTCGGATGGGGGCCGGGCACGCGGCTTCACATCCGCGAGGGCTCCGGAGTCATCGTCGTGCGGCTGGACCGGCAGGGCGTCTTCACTGTCACGGGACAAGGCCATCTCCACCTACCGGCGCCTGCCCGGCACTGGTGCGGGCTCACCGCCGGCGACCGCGTGTTCCTGTCCGCCAACCCCGTCGACGGCCTGCTCGTGGTGTATCCACCTGCCGCCCTCGACGCGATGGTCGTGGCGGTTCACGCAGACCTGCTGCGCGGTGGTGAGGCATGAGTGACACCATCGTCGGCCGAGCGGAGCTGGACGCCGCGCGGTTGTTGCTGGCGCGGATGGGGATCTCGCCGGCCGATCTCGTCGACGCGGCGTCGGACCGTCCACCAGCGCCGACGTTCGCCGAGTACGTGCCGGTCGTCTCGGCGGCGGTTAGCGACGGTACGCGACGAGCGTACGGCTCGTATTGGAAGCGAGTCCTGGAGCACTGGGGGCAGCGGCGGCTCGACGAGCCGACACCGTCGGAGATCGAGCAGCTCGCCGAGTACACCAAGACGCACGTCATGGCCCGGCGTAACGCGCGGGGCGGACGAAGTGCGGCGGAGCATCTGATCGCCGCACTGCGGTGCCTGTACAAGCGGGCCGTGGCCGACGGGTACGTCGCCGCGGCGGACAACCCCGCACTCAAGGTGGCCAAGCCGCGGCGCCTCCCGAGCACCAGGCGAGCGGTGGCCGACAGCAGGTTGGCGGAGATCAACGCCGCCGCCGCCAGCACGGGCGACGACCCGGCGCTGGACAGCCTGCTGCTGCGGCTGCACACCGAGACGGCGTGCCGCCGGGGCGGTGCGCTGGCCCTGCGGCCGGTCGACCTGGACCCGGACCAGTGCCTGATCCTGCTGCGGGAGAAGGGCGACACGGTGCGGTGGCAGCCGGTGTCACCGACGCTGATGAGGCATCTTCAGCAGCATGCCGAGGAACGCCAGGCGGCGGGAACGGGGCAGCTGCTGCGTTACCGCAACGGGCAGCCGATCACGTACCGGCGCTACGACCATCTGTGAATGCGCATCGGTGAGCACCTGCCGTGGGTGTACGTCCAGCAGATCAGCACCCACTGGCTGCGGCACACGACGCTGACGTGGGTCGAGCGGAACTTCGGCTACGCCGTCGCGCGTGCGTACGCCGGGCATACAGACAGCGGTAGCGATGCCGGCACCACCACAACGTACGTCCGGGCCAGTCTGCAGGAGGTCGCCGCCGCGCTAGCGGCTTTGACCAACGAGCCTCATCCCCTGGCCTGAGCCAGTACCGACTGGCGGGTGGGCCTGGGCTGTGACGTTCAGGCCCACCAGCGGGAGCTACTTCGTAGCAGTGCTGAAATCTTGCAGGGTGGTCTGGTGCTTCCTGCCCGCTGGGCTGGCGGCGCAGCTGCTCCAGGGGCTGCTGTGCCGACTGGCGGCCATCCGGATCTGCGGCCCATCGGGCATCCCGGCCGACGGTGAGCCGACACGCCCAGTGGCGACGAGGCCGAGTTGCGCGACGCCGCTGGCGAGCCGATGGAAACCTGGTCTGGACGGGCCGGGAGGGCTAGAGCTGGACGGTGTGCTGACCGATGCTCGGACCGGCTGACCACACGGCCCTGTGTCGTACCCCAGCCGTACGCTTCGTGCCCATGGATCCCGTGTCGTCGGAGCGGAAGCCGTGGGCCGAGCGTTCACAAACCATCGGCGCACTGCCGGGCAAGCGCGACAACCTCCTCGCCGCTCTCCGCGTCGTCCTTGAAAGCCTTCCCGCCGGTCCCGGTACGCAGGTCAGCCTCGTGCGGGCGAACGGAGCGAGCGTCGACGCAGATCTCGATGAGGTCTGCAAGCGCCAGCTGTCCGCCATGGGCCTGGTGTCGCGACGTGGGGACGGCGTCTGGGTGCCCGCGGCGGCCGCCTCGTCATGGCTGGCTGACGAATCCTCCCGGTCGCTCGCGGTCTATCTGCAGGGCCGGGTGAAATTCTTCGGCGAGCTGCTCCAAGCGCTGCCGGAGACCCATGCGCGGGCTGATCTGCTCGAAAAGGCGAAATCTTTCGGCCTGTTCTGGACCAGCCCCGATCAAATTCATCGGCGGATTACCTGGCTCACCGCCCTCGGGCTGGTCGAGCGCTGGGGAAACAGATACGTGCTGACCACCTCCGGCGAAGCGTTCCTCGGCGAGGCCATCCTGACGCCTCCCGACGAAGCTGCGAAGACTCCGCCCTTCACCCGGCTCGACGAGGCCGAGCTGCCGGAGCCAGCCGACTGGGTCGCCCGGCGGATCCGCGAACTGACTCCCTTGGCCCTGCGAGGGCGCAAGTCGCTTATCGGATATATCCCGCGCGGACGCAACGCTCGGGGCCGCGACGAAGCGGGCGCCGGCCAGTCGCTCATCGAGTCGGTCAAGGCAGTGTGCGACATCCTCGGCGGCGGTGCCACCGCCGAGGAGTTCTTCGAACGCTGCAACGCCAGGCTCGGGATGAAGAAGAGCTCGTTCAGCTCTACGCTGCACAGCTTCCGGCATCTCGGTGCCATCGACCTCGTCGCGTTCCAACGCTACGGCGTCTCCGCCGAGTTCTCCGGCCTCCTCGAGCTGGGCAACGAGATCGATCTGGTCCGCTACCTGCACACCCGCTACGCGTTCGTCGCCGAGATGCTCGGCCACGCCGACGCCGCGACGCCGGTTGGTGAGCTGGTCCGCATCGCCAAGGAGCAGTACGGACAACCCCTGTCCGACGCCGAGGTGCGGACCCGACTGGGTTTCCTAAGTGACGCGGGCCTAGTCGAGCGGATCGACTGGATGCGATACCGCACCACCGAGTTGGGTCGCTTGCTGGCCGCTGAGCTGCCACTGTTGGAGCCGCTCGGCGAACGCGCCGACGGAGCCCCCGACGAGGAAGCCGTCAACGCCGACGACCCGCCCGCCACCGCGGAGACGCTCGCGGGTCAACTACGCGCATGCGCCTACCGCAGCGACGCGAGCGAGGAGTTCGAGGCAGCCGTGGCGACCGCGTTCCGCTTCCTCGGGTTCCGCGCGGAGCATCTCGGCGGCAGCGGCCGGACGGACGTGCTGTTGACAGCCGAGCTCGCCGCAGCCGAGCGGTACCAAGCCATCGTCGAGGTGAAGTCCTCGGCCGCCGGGATGGTCGCGGAAAACAGCATCAAGTTTGACGCGCTCAAGGACCACCAGCGTAAGCACCTCGCCGACTACGGGTTGGTCGTCGGTCCCGGCTTCGGCGGCCGCATCCGAGACTGGGCAGTCAACAACGGCTTCACGCTGCTGACCGTCGACGACCTCGCAGCCCTGCTCAGTCGGCACCAGATCAGTCCACTCACCCTAACCGAACTCCGCGTGCTGTTCGAGCGGACCGGTGACGACCTCACCGACATCGAGGAGCAGTACAACGGCGCCGAACGATCGAGCGATCTCATTACCTGTCTGATGGAGCTGTTGTACAAGGAGGCCAACGACGAGGAACCGCTCAAGGGCGGCGCGATCAGCCGGGAGAACATCTCGTACGCCCTCAGGTCGATGAACCCCCGACCCACAAAAGCCGCGATCGACGAGTGCCTCCAGCTGCTGACGCACGACCTCGTCCGCGGCGCCGTCCAGGACGGGCCGCATTACCGTTTGGCGGACGCCCCGTCCAATGTCATGCGCCGGCTTGCCGGTCTCGGCATGGCCCTGGGCCGGTTGCAGCGCATCTGACGCGAGCCCCCGCGCTGGACAGGTGATCAGTCATTAGCTCGATAAGGCACACGAGCGCGACGAGCGATCCCTCCGTCGAGCGAACGGGTCTACCCTCGTTCATGTGGGCAAGCGCCTGAAGACGCGCCAGCCTCACGTATCTCTGATTCCGTGCCCGGCTCACTCATTTGCCGCCGAGCGGGTTCAGACGTGTGCTCGTATGCAGCACGGGTGTACCGTCGCGCCGTGCAAGCGGCTACCGACCCTGATCTCGGCTCGATGAGAGTCCGGCAACTGCTCGGGCTCTACTCTCGGATCCTCACTGAGCTGATCCAGCGTGGCGTTGTTAGGTCGCGCAACGCCCCTGCTGGTGACCTGGCCGAGTCCGTCGTTGCAATAGCCTACGGAGGCCGCCTTGCGCCACAGTCGGAGAAGAGCTGGGACGTTCGTGCGGCAGACGGCACTCTGCTACAGGTGAAGTGCCGCGTCATCGAGCCCGGCAGCCGGCGTACGCACGTCTACTCGCCATTTCGGAGCTGGAGCTTCCACGCCTGCGTCTTTGTCATACTGAACAGCGTCACCTACGACATCGAGCAGGCGGTCGAGGTTCCTGACGACCACGTTAGGGCGATGCGCAAGCGAGCCCGTGGGTCGCGGGCCACCGGATCACAGTGGGTCAGATCCGTGCTGGCCTTGATGGAGCAGTCGACGTGACTAACCGGCTTCGAGAAGCCTATGCGGCGATGGACGGACTGGAGCAAGCTTAGGCTGTCTGACCTCTGCCAGCGCGTGCGCTGGTCTGCCGCTGTTCGGGTGTAGTGCGGGCGTGCCCGTATTCTTGGCGGCAGGGCCACCTGAATTTGACTGGTGCGCTGCGAGCCACGCCGACGGTGGTGGCAAGCAGCGTGCGCGAGACGGACAGCGCGACTACTCGTGGAGACCCGCAGCTCCAAACCTCTATCGGGCGTCCATGCAAGCCGGCACCGCTGGCCCTGACATGAGAGCTGAACGCGGCGTGCTGCATCGGACCGAACCCGCACTGCTGAAGCAAGATATGGCCATTGCTTATCGATCTGCGACCGGGCGCGGTCGCAGATTGGCAATGAAGGCGAGGCCGCGCCCACCGCGTCGGCCGTGTCGGCGTACGGTTGAGCGTGGCCAGGTAGTTACGGATGAACGAGGCCAGCCTCCTCCCCACCCAAGACTCAGCCCGGCGCGCATCGTCGGCGTGAAGGCAGCCGGACTACCCCTACTACCGCGCCGCTTCCGCTCCTCGCCGCTGCGCGGCTGCGGTGCGGGTCGGCTTGGTCCCGAACCACTACCGCCGCGCTCGCCGAGAACCGCATCGACGCCGGCAAGTCGCTTGAGCGCCAGCTTGGCCTCCCCAGGCCACGACGGCAGACCTCGCCCCAACTGATCCATGTCGAAGTCTTCCTAATGTCCCGATGGGCGTGGGCCGGTTCGGCGGACTGGGCGCGCTCCTTCGTACGCGACTGGGCATGCGAAACCCGTACGCCGACAGCCCGGCCGGCGCTGGTAGCCCCGGATGCTCGCGCCATCGGCAACACCCAGGGTGCACAGTGGCGGCGATGAACAGCAATCAGCCGGCACGGCCCAGCAAGGTACGACACCGTGCCCATCGTCGGCCGGCCCGCCCGCACGCGGTGTTGCTCCGGCTATCCGATGAGGAGAAGGCCGCGATCGAGGATGCGGCTGCGGCCGCACAGCTGACTCCAACGGGCTACGCGGCGAAGGCGGCCGTCGCCGCCGCGTCCGCCGGCCAGGTGCCCAATGGCGTGAATGGTGACCTGCGCGACCTGCAACACGAGCTGTTCGCCGCCCGTCGGGCGGTAGCGATGTTCGGCAACAACGTCAATCAGGCCGCGGCGACGTTCAACGCCACCGGCCAGCTGCCCGACTGGGCTGCTGACGCCGTCCGGCTGTGTGCGGGCGCCGTGGCCCGGCTCGACGAGGTGATCTCTCTGGTTGACAGGAAGCTGCGGTGATTACCCGGGTGCACCGGCGCGGCTCGCGGGTCGGCGGGCTGCTGCGCTACCTCTGGGGCCCGGGCAAGGCGGAGGAACATGTGAGCCCCCGCCTGGTGGCAGCCTGGGACGGCGCGGGTCCTCTGATCGACTTGGAGCCGAAGGTCACCGCCGGCGGCAAGCGGGACTTGCGCGCGCTGACGGCATTGCTGGAGCAACCGGTCCGCGCGGGTGACCGGCCGCCGAGCAAGTTCGTCTGGCACGCCAGCATGCGGCTCGCGCCGAGGACCGGCGCCGCACTATCAGCGACTCGACCTGGGCGAGCATGGCGGAGCAGATGCTCTCCGAGGTCGGCGTTGCCACCGCCGCCACCGATCTGGGACTGCGGTGGATCGCCATGCGACATGCCGACGATCACGTGCACATCGTCGCCACGCTGGTGCGGGAGGACGGCCGCACCAACTGGATGCGCAACGACTATCCGCGCTGCGTCAAGGCCACCTACAACGTCGCCCGCCGCTATGACCTGCACCGCCGGGTCCCGCCGGCTGACCGTACCGCTCACCGCCGTGCCCACCCGGTCGAGGTCAGCAAGGCCCGTCGTACCGGCCGCCCCCAAACGCCACGGGACGAGCTACGCCGTCGCGTACGTAGGGCAGTGGCTGCAGCCGGCTCGGAGGAGGAGTTCTTCGTCGGGCTACGTGAGGCAGGGGTGCTAGTCCGACTTCGACGCAGCAGCACCGACGCCCAGATGATTACCGGGTACGCGGTTGCCCTTCCCGGCGCCGGCACCGCCAGCGGACGGCCCGTGTACTTCGGCGGGGGCCGGTTGGCGCCCGACATGACCTTGCCCAAGCTGCGGCTGCGCTGGGAAATTTCGGTACCGCCGCCGGCGACACCGACGGTCGGCCGCAGCGAGCGTGTCGAGGCGATGCGTCAAGCCGCCAAGGTGGCCACTGCGGCCGCCGACGACATCCGCCGTGCCGCCCGTACCGAGCCTGAACGGGCGCAGGCCACCGCGGTCGCCGCGGCGGACCTGCTCACCAGCCTGGCGTACGTGATGGAGGGTGACCGGCGCGGGCCGCTGCACCGGGCAGCCGAGGTTTTCGACCGGGCGGCCCGGGATCTGTACCGGCGGGTCCCTCGGTCCACCAGCCGCTGCCAGGAGATGCGCGCCATGTCGCGGCTGGTGGCGCTGATGGGCCGCCTCTCCGGCGACGACGACACCATCGCCGCGCTCGCGCTGGTGATGGACCTGGCCCGCCTGGCCGACACTCTCGAGCAGCTGCGGAAGGCCCAGCAGCGGCTCCACCAGGCCGAGGCCGCCCGAGCCGCCGCCGATGCCCTGCGAATGGTAGCGGGTGGCCGGCAACCGACGGTAACGCTACCGCTAACTGCCACGCCCAGACCCGAACCGACAGTGGGAGGCGGCCGACGCGCTGGACGTGGCCGCTGAGCAGGCGAGGAGGTGCACGTGCCGCACCCGCAGCAACACGAGGACCCGATGGCCGAGACCCGCCAGCAGTTCCTGCAAGGGCTGGCCACCATGGCAACCGTCGGCGAAGCTGGCGCCCGCTGGGCAGCCGTCGGCATCCAGAAGAAGGCAGCGGATCGCGAACGCCAGGCCCAACGCGACCAGGCCGCCGCGGCAGCCCGCCGTGAGGCCGACCGACTGGCCGCCAAGGTGCGCGTGGACCGCGAGCGAATGGCAGCGGCGCTCGACGGCGGCTGGGTGGTCAACAAGGCCACCTTTGCCGAGGCCGCCGCCGTCTGGCGGACCGCGACGATCCACGCCAGCACCGACCCTGTGGCCCGGCGGGCAGCAGAGTTCGCCGAGCAAAGGCTACGCCAGTTCCGCCCGGACCTGATGGCCGCCTACGCACGCCACAGGCAAGCCGGCAGCGCGATCCCTGAAGCCATGCGCGCCGCCGCCCGGGAGGTGTGGGAGAACGACGCCCGCTCGGGCTACCGCCAGCACGGCGCTCGCGCCCACCGAGGTACGCCCGGCCGGGCGGGGATCACGCCTGAAGGGCCCGCCGCCCTGCTATCGGGCGGCCACGGGCAGGTCGACGACTTCGACGCCGCTGTCCGGCAGGAGGCCATGACGCTGGCGGAACACGTACGGCCCGAAACTCTCGACGAGCTACAGCGCCAGTGGCGTGCCACTGGCAAACTCCCCGCCGGTGAACCCGTGCAGCTCCTTCGCGACCTCGCGACGGAGATGAGCCAGGCCATCAGGACCGGCGACACGGACGGACGGCCCGTCGAAGGGATCCGCGTCGCGCACAGTCACGTGGAGGAAGCCCTTGCCCGCGTCATACAAGGCAGAGCTGCCGCTGAGCGCGGTGAGGGAGTCCGGAACGGCGGGACGCTGGACAATCCGCGTACGTCGGCCGAGGCACACGCGATCGGGCAGACGGCGAGCGTGGTGCACGACGACAACGCTGACCACAACACCGTCACCGCCTCAGTCCACCACGCTGAGGTGGTCGCGGCACCCGCCTGGACGCAGGCCTTCCCGAAGCTTCGCGTGCCCAAGGTCGACGCGGCCGTCGCCGCCAAGCGACCCGCAGCGGCCACCACAGTGCAGATGCGCGGCAGAGCGCGATGACCGCCGCCACGTCTCATCAGGTCCCCAACGACGCGGCAACCCAACTCGGCGAGCTTGCCGCTGAGTTGGCAAGACTGACGAAGCAGGTTGCCGACCTCCAGCAGGCTCAAGCCGAACGCGGCCACGCTGGTAACGGCGGCGACCAGCCGCCGCTGTACTCGACGGTCGAGGAGTGGCTGGGCATGTACCTGCTGCCGACCTTCCCGCGCGCGGTCGGTGAGGTCGGCATGACTCGCTGGCACTGGTGCGAGCAGTGGTGGCGCCACGACGAAGCGGTCACCCGGCTGACCGCCCTCTGGTACGGCTGGGAACAGGCCCGCCTGCAGATGACCGGCATGCTGCCCTGGCTGCGAGAGCTCGACCACCAGCTGCCCATCCTGTACGGCGACGACGGGCCGTTCCGCAACTGCGCTGCGAGCGGCGACCTTGGCGTGGCGCGACACTGCTCATCACCCGAAGTGGCGGCCGAGCCCGCGCCCGAGAACTGGTGGAGCTGGTGGGACTGACATCGCATCGGAGACTGTTGCCCGGCGGGGCGAAGAAGTTCCTGTCCGCGCTACAGGCCCGCGCGTTGATCGCCACGGTCAAACCCCGCGACATCGTGGGCAAGACCAAACGCCGCCTCGCCGTCGAGCTGATCAGTGAACTCGAGGGGATCGACAAGAAGATCAAGGCGGCGGAGAAGGACCTCAAGGAGCTGGTGGCCGCCTGCGGCTCTACCCTGATGGAGCTGCACGGCATCGGCCCCTCAGAGAGTGTTGGGTAACTGGAGGGCTACTTCTGGTTGAGTTCGTCGTCGAGGCGTCGG
>NZ_JBHSBO010000019.1:0-15218 GCF_042650685.1 Micromonospora sp. GCM10011542 | reverse complement strand
GCGGTGAGGTGTTGGGCTTCGGCGGCGCTGCCGCCGTTGCCGGCGACCAGCAGCCGCCCACCACCCGCCAACCGGTGCGCCAGCTCGGTGCCCCAGCGGGCCAGCTGCGACTCACAGCTGCGGTAGGGCACCAGCGCGGCGGCCAGATTCGTCAGATGGGTGTCCAGCACGGTCTCCGCCGGCATCAAGCCACCACCCGGGTCGGCTTGCGCACCGTCGCGACCTCGGCGTAGACCTCCGCCAGCCGCTCCGCGGTGACCGCCCAGGAGTAGTGCGACCGGACCCGCTCGCGCGCCGCCGTGGCGTACGCGAAGCGGCGGATCCGGTCGTCGAGCAGCCGCTGGATCGCGCCGCCCAGGGCCCGCGGGTCGCGGGCCGGAACCAGGTCACCGGTCGTACCGTCGACCACGGTGTCCCGGATCCCGCCGACGGCGGTGCCGACCACCGGCACACCGCAGGCCATCGCCTCCAGCGGGGTCAGCCCGAACGGCTCGTACCAGGGCGCGGCGACCAGCAGGTCCGCCGAGCGGTACCAACGACCCATCTCCTCACGCGGCACCGCACCCACCAGCCGCACCCGGTCGGCCACCCCGCACGACTGCGCGAGGGCGCGCAGCCGCCGGGCGTACGGATCGGTCTCCAGGAGCCCGGCCGGCGGTCCGCCGACCACCACGCACTCCACGTCCGGGACGAGTGCCATCGCGCGGATCACGGTCTGGAAGCCCTTGCGCTCGACCAGCCGGCCGACGGTCAGGATCCGGGCCCGGCCGGGTTCGCGGTCGACGACCGGGCCGAGCGGGGCGAAGGTGGCGAGGTTGACCCCGGACGGCACCACGGTCATCCGGGACCGGGGCACGCCCATCCGGACCAGTTCGCCGACCTCGTCGCGGCACTGCGCGACGACCCGGTCCACGGAGCGGCCCAGCTCCCGTTCGTAGGCCACCCGGCGGGCCGGGCTGGTGTCCTGCACGCCCTGGTAGCGGCGCTTCACCGCGCCCAGCGCGTGGTACGTCTGCACCACCGGCACCCCGGTCTGCCGGCCGGCGGTCAGCGCCGCCAGCCCGCTCATCCAGAAGTGCGCGTGGATCACCTCGGGCATCCAGTCCCCACCGCGCCACCGCTCGACGAGCCAGTGGCTGAACTCGCGCATGTGCGGCAGCAGCGCGTCCTTGGCCACCGGCTCGGCCGGCCCGGCCGGTACGTGCACCACGGCGTACCCGTCCGCGCTGCGCACGGTCACGGGCAGGTCCACCGCGTCGCGGCGGGTGTAGACCCGCACGTCGTGCCCGGCGGCCGCGAGCGCGGCGGAGAGCTCCGCGACATGCGTGTTCTGGCCGCCGGCGTCCTCGCCTCCGAGGATGGCGAGCGGGCTGGCGTGCTCCGAGATCATCGCGATGCGCATACTTCCTCCTCCAGCAGCCGGTCCCAGTCGGCGAGGAAACGGTCGAGCCCGTACCGGTCGCGCGCGGCGCTCCGCGCCGCCGCGCCGGCCTGTCGCGCGGTCGCCGGCTCCGCGACGAACCGACGGGCGGCGTCGAGCAGCGTGTCGATCCGCGTGGCCAGGGCGCCGGCCGCCGGGGGTACCGCCGCCACCGCCTCGGTGGTGGCCAGGGCGACTACGGGCATGCCCATCGCCATGGCCTCGATGAGGCTGAGCCCGAGTGAGGTCCACCGGCACAGGTGCAGGTACGCCCTGCGCCGGGCCAGCTCGGCGTGCATCCGGTCCTGGGGCACGTCGTCGTGGCTGGTCAGCCGGTCGGCGGGCAGGCCGAGATGGTCGGCCAGCCCGGCCACTTTCATGCCGAAGACGTCCAGCGGTGCGATCTCGGCGAACCGGGGCAGCAGGTCGGTGCCGGTGACCCGCCACCGTCGGACCGGCTCGTTGATCACCACCGCGAGCCGGTCCAGCTCCCCGCTGTACTCGGCGGTGGGCGCCACGATGCCGTGGTCGACGACGGTGGTGCGGGTGGTGCCGGTGTCCCAGAAGAGCTGGTTGAAGTGGGTGACGTGGGCGATGAGCAGGTCGTCGCGGTCGGCGAGGGGGTGGCGGCTGTTGGGGACGTGGCCGTCCTTGGGGGTGTTGTGTTCGACGTAGATGGCGGGCAGGTCGCGGCCGGGGCGGCGGTGCAGCCATTGTTCGGTGAGGTCGAGTTCTTCGGGGCGTTGGAGGATGACGAGGTCGATGGGGGTGTTGGGGAGCTGGTCGGGGGTGATTTCGATGGCGGTGTCGGGCCAGGGGTAGGTGCGGGCGCGGCCGAGGCCGTAGGGGCCGCGGTCGGCGGTGGTGGGGATGAGGTAGCGGTGGGTGCCGTGCACGAACGAGGTGGTCCAGGAGCCGTGCACGTGCCAGAGCAGGACGTTCATGGCCCGCCCCCGCCGGTGACGGCGACCGCCGGCCCGCCGCCACCCCGCACACCGATGGCGCCGGTCAGTCCCGCCGTGGGCGCGGTGGGCTCCGGCGGTACGCCCACCCGGCGCAGCGCCTCGACCACCTGGGTCGGGTCGATGCCGCTGAGGCAGGGGTGTCCGGGTACCGGGCAGTGCGCGGCGCGGGTGTCCCGGCAGGGTGCTCCGGCGTCGCCGAGGCGGACCGTGGGCACCCGGTACGGGCCCCATTGTCCGAACGGGACGGTGGGTGCGAAGAGGCTGACGACCGGGGTGCCGACCGCTGCGGCCAGGTGCGCCGGCCCGGTGTTGCCGACCACCAGGGCGCCGGCGTCGGCGACGATCGCGGCCAGCTCGGCGAGCCCGGTCCGGCCGCCCAGGTCGACGCCGCCCGCGGCGGCCACCCGGGCGGTCACGTCCCGCTCGTCGGGCCCGCCGGTGACCAGCACCCGGTGCCCGGCGGCGTGCAGGGCCCGCACGATCCCCTCCGCCACCTGCGGCGGGCACGCGCGGCTCGACGCGGCCGAGCCGGGATGGAACACGACGTAACCGGGTCGGCCGAGGTCCGCCGGTCGGGCCGGCTGGGGGCGGAGGCGCAGGACCGGTTCGTCGTCGGTGGGCAGGGTGTGTCCGGCGGCGGCGGCGAGGGACAGTGCGCGTTCGGGTTCGGGGACGCCGACGGGGACTCGGTGGCGTACGTCGAGCAGGCTGCCGGGGTAGTCGTCGCTGATCGCGGCGATGCGGGGTACGCCGGCCATGCGTAGCAGCAGGGCCAGGGGCAGTGGTGACTGGTGGAACGAGGTGAAGATGATCGCCTCGTCGGCGTCGACCGTGGCGAGGTGGGTGGTCAACTCGCGGATGTCGGCGGGGTCGACCGGGTCGGGTGTGGCCTCGATCCAGGGCAGGGGGTGTTCGATGATCTCGTCGACGCCGGGCAGCAGGGTCGCGGCGGCGCGTCCGCGTGGCCCGCACAGCAGCACCACCCGCTCGGCGTCAGCGGCCACGGCCCGGATCGCCGGCCCGGTGACCAGCACGTCCCCGGCCGAGTCCGAGCGCACCACCAGCACCGTGCCCGCCCGTCCACCGGTCCGGGCCGGCGACCGGCCGCGCACCGCAGCCCCGCGGCGCAGGATCTCCTCCACGGCGGCGGGAAGGTCGCGGGCCACCCACCCGGCGGCGGCGACCTCCTCCGGCCGGGTCACCGGCGTCGGCACCAGCACCCCGGCCGCACCGGCGGCCAACGCCGCCTCCACATCCCGACCGATGTCCCCGACCACGACGCACCGCGAGGGCGTCGTGCCCACCGCCTCGGCCGCCGCGTACACCAACCCGGGCGCCGGCTTACGACACGCGCACCCGTCGGAGTCGTCGTGCGGACACACCAGCCACGCGTCGAAGCGACCCAGCAGCTCCTCGATGCGCGCGTGCACCGCCCGCATCTGCTCCCGGTCGAAGTAGCCCCGGGCCAGACCCGACTGGTTGGTCACCACCGCCAGCTTCAACCCGGCCGACCGCAACCGGTCCAGGGCTTCCCGCGCCCCCGGCGCCGCGCGCACCTTGTCGGGATCACCGTTGTACGGCACGTCCTCGACCAGCGTCCCGTCCCGATCGAGCAACACCGCGTCGTACAGGACCGGGCGGTCTATGACGACGGGCCTGGAACCGGCCCGGTCAGCACCGGCGTACACCGGGGCTGACCTGCGCTGATCCGGATCCTCCTGGTCCTGTCGCACAGGCGGCGGGTTCCCTGCGCCCCGAGGAGTAAACGTCCTTCTCGGCACGCCGGGGCGTCACCGCGACCGGCGCCCGCGTCGGCCTTACCCGCCGCCCGGGAGAAGCTAACCCACGGCCCGTTAGCGGCGGCGGGAGTCAGGGTATGGGAGCGCAGTGGCGATTGTGGAGAAAGTGATCGACGCTCCCCCGCAGCAGGTCTTCGACGTGCTGGCCGACGGGTGGACGTACAGCGACTGGGTGGTCGGCACGGTGCACGTGCGGGACGTGGACGACGCCTGGCCCCGGGTGGGCAGCCGGCTGCACCACAAGGCGGGCCCCTGGCCGTTCTCCTTGCAGGACACCTCGACGGTGCTGGTGTGCGAACCACCGCACCGGCTGGTGCTGCGGGCCGGTCTGTGGCCGGCCGGTGAGGCGGTCGTGGCCTTCACCCTGGAACCGGTCGGCGGGGGCGCCACCCGGGTACGTATCGGCGAGGACTTCGCCGCCGGTCCGCTGCGCTGGGTCCGCAACAAGCTCAACGATCTGGTGCTGCACCTGCGTAACCGGGAGACGCTCAACCGGCTCGCCGACATCGCCACCCGACAGAAGGGCGAGCAGTGACGCAGACCGTGGTGGTGACCGGCGCGAGTGCCGGCGTGGGCCGGGCGATCGCCCACGAGTACGCGGCCCGGGGCGCCCGGCTGGCTCTGCTGGCCCGGGGCGAGGCGGGGCTGGCCGCCGCGGAGCGGGACTGCCGCCGGCGCGGCGCCGCCGACGTGCGTACCTACCGGGTCGACGTCGCCGACGCGGGCGCGGTGCAGCAGGCGGCCGACGACGTGGTGCACCACTGGGGTGGCATCGATGTGTGGATCAACAACGCCATGGTGTCGGTGTTCGCGCCCGCCTGGGAGATCTCCGCGGTCGAGTTCCGCCGGGTCACCGAGGTCAACTACCTCGGCACCGTGCACGGCAGCCTGGCCGCGCTGCGGCACATGCGCGCGCACGGCCGGGGCGCGATCGTGCAGGTCGGCTCGGCCCTGGCGTACCGGGGGATTCCGTTGCAGTCGGCGTACTGCGCCACCAAGCACGCCATCCAGGGGTTCAACGACTCGTTGCGCGCCGAGCTGCTGCACGACTGCCCCGGGGTGAAGCTGTCGATGGTGCAGCTGCCCGCGCTGAACACGCCCCAGTTCTCCTGGGTGCGTACCCGGCTGCCCCGGCACCCGCAGCCGGTGCCGCCGATCTTCGCGCCCGAGGTCGCCGCCCAGGCCGTCGCCTGGGCCGCCGACCACGGCACCCGGGAGTTGAACGTGGGCGGCCCGACCTGGCGGGCCCGGCTGGGCGACATCCTCATTCCCGGCCTGCTCGACCGCAAGCTGGCCCGCGACGGGTACGACAGCCAGCAGACCGGCGACGAGATCGACCCGGCCACCTGGCGGGACAACCTCGACCATCCCATGGACGCCGAACGCGACCGGGGCGCGGAGGGCGTCTTCACCGATCGGGCGCGCAGCCGCTCCGCGGCGCTCTGGGTCGGTACCCACAAACCGGCCCTCTCCGGCGTCGCGCTGGCCGGCCTCGGCCTGGCCGTCACCGCCCTGGTCCGCCGCCAGCGCTGACCAGGGCGGCGTCCCGGCGCGCCGGGACGGGGAGGCCTTTCCCACCCGGATGAGGCAACTGGCTACCCTCTCTGGTAACCCTGCCCGCAAACCGAGGATGTCCGACATGATCAAACCCGTGCAGCTGCCGTCGCCGTGGCGGGACGCGCGTCTGACCGTCGTGGTGCCCACCTACAACGAGGCGGGCAACCTGCCGGTGCTGGTCGAGCGCCTGCTCGCGCTGCCGCTGCCGGGCCTGCGGATCCTCGTCGCCGACGACAACTCCCCGGACGGCACCGGTGAGGTGGCGGACAAACTGGCCATCGAGCACCCGGACCGGATCGAGGTGGTGCACCGGGCCGGCAAGGAGGGCCTGGGCCGCGCGTACGTGGACGGCATCGGCCGGGCGTTGGACTCCGGCGCCGAGTACGTGGCGCAGATGGACGCCGATCTGTCGCACCCGCCGGAGGCGCTGCCCGGGATGCTGGGCGCGCTGCTGTCCACCCAGGCCGGCGTGGTGATCGGTTCGCGGTACGTGCCCGGCGGCGAGCTGGACGAGAACTGGCCGCTGTACCGGCGGGCGCTCAGCGGATGGGCGAACCTCTACGTGCACACGCTGCTGCGGGTGCGGATCCGGGACCTCACCGCCGGCTTCAAGATCTGGCGGGCGGACGCGTTGCAGGACATCGGTCTGCACCGGGTGCAGTCCAACGGCTACAGCTTCCAGGTGGAGATGCACTACCTGGCCACCAAGCTGGGCCACACGATCCTGGAGGTGCCGATCCGCTTCGAGGAACGGTACGACGGCGTGTCGAAGATGACCACCGCCACCAAGATCGAAAGCGCGCTGATGCCGTTCCGGCTGCGCAGCAAGCACCGCAACATCACGTCCTGACCTCCCCACCGGCGGGTCCATTATGAGCCCGCCGGTCCGTACACCCGACAACCTCACGGTCGACGCCGGCTCGCGGCCCGCCTCCGGCTGGATCAGTCGGGGTAGATGGTGCGGTGCGCGGCGGCGATGGCGGCGGCGTAGGCGCGGCCGGTGAGGGCGCGGTCCCGGGCCAGCGCGGCCCGCGCCGCGTTCGCGCCGGGAGCGCCGTGCACACCGCCACCCGGGTGCGCCGACGAGCTGGCCAGGAAGAGCCGGTCCACCGGCGTGTCGGCCCGGCCCAGGCTGGGGATCGGGCGCAGGAACAGCTGCTGGTACGCGGCCGCGGTGCCGCCGCCCAGCGCGCCGCCGACCAGGCTGGGATCGCCCTTCTCCAGGTCGGCCGGCCCGGCGACGTGCCGCCCGACGATGAGGCTGCGGAAGCCGGGGGCCGCCTCCTCCAGCACCTCCTCCATCCGCTGCACGTGCCCGAGCACGTCCTCGGCGCCCCACTCGCGACGGAACGGCAGGTGGGTGTACGACCAGAGCGACTCGGTGCCCGGCGGTGAGTGGCTCGGGTCGGCCACCGACATCTGCCCGACCAGCAGGAACGGGTTTCGCGGCACCTCGCCGCGGGCCAGCTCGGCGGAGTACGCGGTGAGCCCGTCCAGGTCGGCGCCGAGGTGCACGGTGCCGGCGGTGGCCACCGCGCGGTTCGTCCACGGCACCGGCGCGGAGAGCGCCCAGTCCACCTTCAGCGTCGAGCCGTCCCACCTGAAGTGCGCCAGGTCCTCCACGAGGCGGGGCGGCAGGGCCGCCGCGCCCACCAGGTCCAGGTAGAGCGCGGGCGCGGGTACGTCGGCGAGCACCGCCCGCCGGGCCCGCCACAGCGCGCCGCCGACCGTGCGTACTCCCATCGCCCGGCCCCTGGCGGTGAGCACCCGGTCGGCCCGGGCGCCGTAGTGGATCCGCCCGCCCCGCTCGATCAGCCGGGCCACCAGCGCGTCGGTGATCTTCTGTGCGCCGCCCTCCGGCACCGGCCAGCCGACCTGCTGGCCGAGCATGGCGAGCAGCCATCCGTACACCCCGGAGCCGGCCTCCTCCGGGGACAGGTCGGTGTGCAGGGCGCAGCCGGCCAGCAGCGCCGGCCCGCCATCAC
This sequence comes from Micromonospora sp. GCM10011542, assembly GCF_042650685.1. NCBI lineage: Bacteria > Bacillati > Actinomycetota > Actinomycetes > Micromonosporales > Micromonosporaceae > Micromonospora > Micromonospora sp. GCM10011542. Next base: position 7,492 of record NZ_JBHSBO010000019.1, on the reverse strand, counting down.
CCTCGAAGAGCTCGTCGCCGAGCTTGCGGACCGGCACCACCAGCCGCCGGGCCAGCCGCAGCGCCCCGGCGACGCGCAGCCGACGCAGCAGGCCGATCCCCCCACGCACGGGCGGGAACGGCGAGGTGATGGCGTCGAGCATCGGCTCGGCGACCTCGAGCCAGTCGGTGTACGCGTTGAGCCACCGCTTGCCGTCACCCGGCGCGAACGTCTCCAGCGAGGCGGCCGTCTCGTCCGGGTCGCGGTTGATCACCGCCGCCCGCCCGTCGGGCAGCAGGTGCGCCAGCACGTCCGGGGAGTGCCGCCAGGACAGGCCGTAGCGGCACAGGTCGAGACCGTCGAGCACCGGTGAGGCGTACCCCAGGGGGTAGAACGAGCTGTACAGGTCGCTGAGGTAGCCGGGTGCGGTGACCTCGGCGGAGCGGACCGCCCCGCCCGGCACCGCGGTCGCCTCCAGCACCACCACGTCCCAACCCGCGTCCGCCAGCAGGTTGGCCGCGACCAGACCGTTGTGCCCGGCCCCGACGACGACGGCGTCCGAGCTCTCCGCGCCGGTGGAAGTCATCCGATCCGCCTACCCGGCGCGCAACCGGGCGAAACGCGTTTGCCTCGCGGGGGCCGGGGCATCCACTGCCGCATGTACACGGTTGCGCAGCTGATAGGCGGAGTGTGGGGCGCGGGCGGCGAGGGGGGCGAGCTGGTCGTGCACGACCCGGCCGACGGCTCGCCGGTCACCGCGGTGCCGGTGGCGACGGCCGACGAGGTCGGCAAGGCGGTGGAGGCGGCGCGCGGCGCTGCCGGGGAGTGGGCGGCGACCGCCCCGGCCGAGCGGGCGGCGGCGCTGCACCGGGCCGCGGACGCTGTCGAGGCGGTCATCGACGAGCTGGCCGCGTCGGTCACCGCCGAGATGGGCAAGCCGCTGGCGGACGCCCGCGGTGGCGTCGAGGCTGGCATCGGCACGCTGCGACAGTACGCGGAGCTGGCCCCGGTCCGGGGCGGGCGGACCCTGCACGGCGGGGCGCACGCGCTGGACTTCATGACGCCGCAGCCACGCGGCGTGGTGGCCGCGATCACCCCGTGGAACGACCCGGTGGCCGTCTCCTGTGGTCTGCTCGGCGCGGCCCTGGTCACCGGCAACGTCGTGCTCTACAAGCCCAGCGAACGCACCCCGGCGACCGGCTGGCTGCTGACCCGCGCGCTCGACCAGGCGCTGCCGGCCGGCGTGCTGTCGCTGCTCACCGGCGGCCCCGAGGTCGGCGCGGCGCTGGCCGGTCAGGAGGTCGACGTGGTCGCGCACGTCGGTTCCACCGCGACCGGCCGGGCGATCGCCGCGGCCTGCGCCCGCACCGGCGCCAAGGCGCTGCTGGAGAACGGCGGCAGCGACCCGCTCGTGGTCGACGCCGACGTGGATCCGGTCTGGGCCGCCGAGCAGGCCGCGCTGGGCGCGTTCGCCAACGCCGGACAGATCTGCGTCGCCGTGGAGCGCGTCTACGTGCACCGCGACGTGGCCGAGGACTTCGTGGCCGCGCTGGTGGACCGGGCGCAGGCGCTGCGGGTCGGCCCCGGCCGGGACCCGCGGACCGAGCTGGGTCCGCTGGTCGACCGGCGGCACCGCGACCACGTGCACGGCCAGGTCACCGCCGCGGTGGCGGCGGGCGCTCGGCTGCGCGCCGGCGGCGAGCTGCCGGAGGGGCCGGGTGCGTTCTATCCGGCCACCGTGGTCAGCGACTGCCGGCACGACATGCCGCTGGTCCGGGAGGAGACGTTCGGGCCGGTCGCCCCGGTGGTGGTGGTCGACTCGTTCCACGAGGCACTGCGCTGCGCCGCGGACTCCCCGTACGGGCTGGCCGCCACCGTGCTGACCGGCTCGATGAGCCACGCGCAGCGGGCCTGGCGGGAGCTGCCGGTGGGCACCGTCAAGGTCAACGCGGTCTTCGGCGGGGCGCCGGGAGGCGCCGCGCACCCGCGCCGGGCCAGCGGGCACGGGTTCGGGTACGGCCCGGAGCTGCTCGACGAGTTCACCGCCACCAAGGCGGTGCACATCGAGGCGCCCGGTGGCGGGCACTGGTGACGACGCGGGCGGGCGGAGAGAGCTCCGCCCGCCCGTACCGCGTCGCGTCGATGGCGTCAGTCGCCGCGGGCCTTGCGGGTGGCCCGGTCGTTGGCCTTCTCGATGGCCTTGACCAGCTCGGGCTTGGTCATGCTGGACCGGCCCGGCACGTCGAGTTCGCGGGCCACCGACATGAGGTGGTCCTTGGTGGCGTTGGCGTCCACCCCGCTCGCCGTGGGCGCCCGTCGCTCCGGTCCGCCGCCGGCGGCCTGGCGGTCGCTCGGGCCCTTGCGGCCCTTGGGCTCCCAGTGGTCGCCCACCTTCTCGAACTGGTGCTTGACGGCGGCGAACGCGGTGCGGTGCGACCGCTCCCCCTCGCCGTAGGTCTCCACCGCCGAGTCGTGCGTCTTCTCCCAGGTGCGCCGCGCCTTGTCCGGGGAGCGTCGCAGCGTGCTGGGCATGTCCTCGCGCCCGGGCATCTCGTCCTCCTCCGTGTCGACAGAGTCTGATGTGACCGTTCCCCAGGGCCGGGCCGGCAAACCGGGCCGACACCCGGCCGGCCAGCGGCGGGTTTGTCGATTTCGAGCCGGGGGTACCGGCCCGGCCAGGCGAAGTCGGATGTTCCGGTCATCCGGCGGCCGGGGCACAGGGAGCGGGCATGACGACGACGGAGCCCGGCGCGGCGCTCGGCGGACAGCGGGGGCGGCGGGTGCCCCGGCGGATGCGGCAGCTGAGCTGGCGGACCTGGCGGGGGGTGTTGGTACGCAGCGCCCAGAACTTCGTCTCCGACAACTGTTCGGACTGGGCCGCCGCGCTGACCTACTACGGGGTGTTGGCGCTCTTTCCGTCGGCCATCGTGGTGGTGGCGCTGGTCGGCCTGGTCTCCAACGGCGAGCAGACCGTCGACACGGTGGTCGACCTGGCCAAGCAGATGGGCGCGGGTTCGGTGGTCGCCAACGAGAGCATGCTCAAGGTGATCAGCGAGGTGGTGGACCAGGAGAACTCCGCCAAGGCGCTGCTCAGCTTCGGTCTGCTCGGCGCACTGTGGTCGGCGTCGGGCTTCATCGGCGCGTTCACCCGGGCCTCCAACGCCGTCTACGGGGTCGACGAGGGACGGCCGTTCTGGAAGTTGCGGCCGTTGCAGATCGGCCTGGCCGCGGTCTCGCTGGTGCTGCTCGCCATCGTCGCCACCGGGCTGATCATCAGCGGCCCGGTGACCGACGCGATCGGCGACGTGATCAACGCCGGTGGTCTGGCCCGCACGGTCTGGAGCGTGGCCAAGTGGCCGGTACTCGCGATGATCATGATGGTGCTGCTGTCGCTGCTGTTCTGGATCGCCCCGAACGTGCAGCAGCCCCGGTTCCGCTGGCTGACCCCCGGCGGCGCGGTGGCCCTGCTCGCCTGGGTGGTGGCCTCCTTCGGCTTCGGTCTCTACGTGGCCAACTTCGGCTCGTACGACGCCACCTACGGCAGCCTGGGCGCGGTTATCGCGTTCCTGGTCTGGCTCTACCTGTCGAACTCCGCGCTCATGCTCGGGGTGCAGATCAACGCCGAGGTGCAGCGCGGCCGGCGGTTGCAGGCCGGCGACCCGGACCCGGAGGAGCCGGTCCTGCCACCCCGCTCGCCGGCCGGCTCATGACCCGGTGCCGGTTTATCGGGCCGGCTGCCGGGTAGCGCAGAAGGCATGGAGCGTGGCAACAGCAAGCACGGACCGAGGCTCGACGAACAGATGAGCCAGGAGGTCAGCGGGCTCATCCAGGGGCCGGGGGCCGCAGGCTCCCGGGTCGACGAGTTCCGCGAGCCGGAACCGGCCGGTGAGGACCAGCCGGGGACGACCACCGTGCCCGCCGGCGAGACGCGCAGCGGCGCGCCCAAGGGGATGAGCAGCGAGGACGTCGAGCTGCGCAGCCGGCTCGGCCGGTTCCTCACGCTGAGCGCCCTGCCCGGCGACCGGGAGACGTTGATCGCCAACGCGCGGGACAACGACGCGCCGGACGACATCGTCGCCGACCTGCAGCGGTTGCCCGAGGGCACCCGCTACCAGACGGTCTCCGAGGTGTGGGCCGCGCTGGGCCACAAGAACGAGACAACCCGCTGGTGACCGGATCGCCCCCGATCCGGACGAACACCAGTGGACGAAGGAGGATGCCTGATGAGTGGCGTTACCGAACACGTTGACGTTTCCGTACCCGTGCGTACCGCTTACGACCAGTGGACCCAGTTCGAGGAGTTCCCCCAGTTCATGGAGGGGGTCCGGGAGGTCCGGCAGCTGTCGGACACGATGACCCACTGGACGGTCGACATCGCCGGGGTGAAGCGCGAGTTCGACGCTGAGATCACCGAGCAGCTCCCCGACGAGCGGGTCGCGTGGCGCTCCACCGGCGGCACCCAGCAGGCCGGTGTGGTGACCTTCCACCGGCTGGAGGAGGACAAGACCCGGGTCACCCTGCAGCTCGAGTTCGAGCCGCATGGCATGGTCGAGCAGGCCGGCGACAAGCTCGGCATCGTCGACCGGCGGGCCAAGGGCGACCTGGAGCGGTTCAAGACCTTCATCGAGCGGCGCGGTCAGGAGACCGGCGCATGGCGCGGCAAGGTCGACCGTCCGCAGCCCTGATCTCGGGTAAGCGCTCCGATGGCCGCCGGTGTACCCGGCGGCCATCGCCGTGTCCGGGGCCGGTCGACCGACCACGCCGGCCCGGCCGGGCGGCACCGTTTGCGATCATCGCGCCCGGGTACGGCTGTTGGCATGACCGACGACAACAAGGTGTGGCGCGACGAGGAACGGACTCCGCTGGAGGAACTGAACCGGGCGGTGGCCGGCTCCAGCCTCGACGGGGAGGCCGACGACGTGACCGGCAACGACGCCGGCGAGGAGGCCGCGTTCGGGCACGGGCCCGCGGCGGTGGACCGCGGCGGTCAGGCCCGGGGCGCCGGGCGTGAGCCGACCGACCCGGAGCGCGCCTACCGACCCTCGACCACCGGCCGGACCGGTCCGGACAACATCTGATCGGCCCCGCTCGGCTGCCGGGACGCGGCCGGCTGCGCCCCGGTCTCGTCCGGCGCGCTGTCCCCGCTCGCACCCGTTGCCGGGCGACCGGGTCGGCGGACGCCCAGCTCGTGCAGCGCGATCAGCGCCAGCGCGAGCACCAGCAGGGCGGGGCCGAGCACCCGGACCGACGTGTTGCCGATCAGCACGCCGAGTCCGGCCGGGACCAGCGCCGCGCCCAGGCCGGCGGCGCCGATCTGGAGTCCGATGGCCCGGTCCGCGTGCGCCGCGCCGACCCGGTCGGCGGTGGTGAGGGTGAGCAGCGGGAAGACCGGCGCGGCGGCGAAGCCCACCACGACGAGACCGGCCACGGCCAGCGCCGCGGGTCCCGGTACGGCGATCAGGGCCGCGCCGACCGCCATGCCGGCGAGGCTGACGCGCAGCACCCGTGCCGGGCCCAGCCGCTCGGCCACCACGCCCTGCACCACCCGGCCCAGGAAGAGACTCCCCCAGTACGCGGAGACGCAGGCGCCGGCCACCGTCGCGCCCAGCCCCCGCCCCTCGGTCAGCAGCAGGAACGCCCACAGCCCGGCGGCCACCTCGATGGCCACGTAGAGCGCGAAGGCCAGCGCCCCGGACCAGACAGCTGGCAGCCGCAGTGTCTCCCGCACCCGCACAACCGGCCGGGGGCCCGGTGCCCGCTCGACGGGCCCGCCCGGCGCGGCGCGCTGGCGCCAGGCCCGCACGGTGAGCGCGAACGCGGTGGCGAGGGCGAGCTGGGCGGCGGCCACGATGCCGTACCCCCACCGCCAGGCCAGCCCGGCACTGAGCGCCCCCGTCATGATCAGCGGGCCGATCGCCACGCCGAGACCGAAGAACGCGTGCATCCAGTTCATGTGCCGGGGGCCGAACGCGCCGGCGGCGTAAGCGTTGAGCCCCGAGTCGATCGCGCCGGAGCCCAGCCCGAGCAGCAGCGCGCAGCCGACCAGCACGGTCAGGCCCGGGCTCACGCTGTAGCCGGTGAGCGCCAGGCTCGCCAGCAGGGTGCTGCCGGCCAACAGGGCGCCCACGCCGACCCGGGCCAGCGTGAACCCGGCCAGCACGCTGGAGGTGAGGTAGCCGGCGGTACCGGCGGTGAGCAGCAGGCCGACCGCCTCGGTCGGTACGCCGAAGTCCCCCCGGATCGAGGGCCAGCCCACGCCGAGCAGTCCGTCCGGCAGGCCGAGACTGACGAAGGCCAGGTAGGCCAGCAGGAGCAACGAGGCGCGCGGCGGCACGGGGGTGGTGGACACGGGAGACCATCCTGCCGCAGCGGCCGGAGCCTACCGCCCGCGGCGTGCTGCCGGGGGCACGGCAAGAAGTGCCGTCCGGACGGTCGAGAAAACGGACAGCTCATCCAGAATCGGCCGATCGGGTGACGGCAACCCGGCCGGTTCGCGTAAGACTTTCGGAATGCAACAGGGCTCCGGCATCCTCACCCCACGTCAGCGCCGCCTCGCCTGGCTCGGCTTCCTGCTCGCCGCGCTCCAGGCGCCCGTCTCCGCGTGGCTCGTCTCCGACGAGTCGTGGCTGTTCAGCCTCTGCGTCGCGCTGATGGTGGCCACCGTGATCATCGCGGACGACGCGGCCCGGCGGCGCCCGGCCGACGCCACCGGCGACTAGACGCTCGGGAGAGGCCGTCGTCATCCCCGAATCCTCATCGCCGCCATCATCTGGCTTCCATGATCGACGGGACAGGACTCTGGCGGGTTGTTGTGAGACACCGCCGGTCACGGGGAGGTTTCATGGCGTTGGTGGATATCGTTGTCACGACAGTTGGCGGCGCGCTCTCGGCGACCGTCGGGGTTTTCGTCGGCGGGATGCTCACCCGCCATGCACAGGACCGACACTGGCTACGGGACCGGCAACTCATGGCCTACCAGGACCTGCTGCGTGAGTACGCCACGTTCTCAATGATCTTGCGGCGCGCTCACCTGGGACGCACGGGCTGGGACTATGACTGGGCTGCGTGGAGCGCCGCATTGATGTCAGCCAGCCTCGTCGCCCCGAGCGCGGTCACCGCCGAGATCGACAAGTTCGGCCAAGCGGTGCAGCGGCTCTTGGACGTCACCACAGGGGTGGACACGACGACCGCACCACTGTCGCAGGACCAGTTCGAGCAAGCGATGGTGGCACCGGCCCGAGCGCAACTGGCCTTGGTCAACGCCATGCGCCGATCCGTAGGACAGAATCAGGGGCCGCTGTCGACGTGGTTGGGCGGCGCAAACGGCCGCCCACCGCATTGGAAGACGGCTCAATCCGGACACGACGGCGCTGCCGGCCTGCAGCAGGCTTGACCTGCCCCAACGTTCGCGCCATGGCCGCCGTCACTGGTGTCATGATCGGCAGACACGCCCTAGTAGTGCTTTGTTAGGTCGGCGTGTCGTTGAGTCGTCGGAGTGGTTCCGGGTAGTTCG
>NZ_JBHSBO010000018.1:0-7893 GCF_042650685.1 Micromonospora sp. GCM10011542 | reverse complement strand
CACAACAACCCCTGATCAAAGTCAGGCATTGCAACGATCCCTAGAACCGAAGGGCGTTAACAGGGGGCCCTTCCTTACAGGCTCAGCCGGCGAGGTGGGACCAGTCGCCCTCCAGGTCACGCCAGGGCCCCTGCCCGGTCACCCGGCCGTTCAGCAGCACCACCACGTGATCGGCGCGGACCAGCGCCGCGCGTTTCGCGGTGGAGCCGACCACGGTCACCCCGTGTTCGCGTAACGCCTGCCACAGCGCCAGCTCGGTGGTGACGTCCAGCGCCGACGACACGTCGTCGGCGACCAGCAGTTCGGTACGCGGGGCCAGCGCCCGCGCCAGGGCCAGTCGCTGCAACTGCCCTCCGGAGAGCCGGGTGCCCTTGTGCCCGATGAGCAGGCCCAGCCCGCCCCCGGCCGCGGCCAGGTCGTGGTCGAGCTGGGCGGTCGAGACCGCCGCACCCGCGTCCACCTGGTGGCCGAGCGCGACGTTGTCGGCCACCGTCCCGGAGAGCACCCGGGGCAGTTGGCCGACGTAGCCGACCTGGTTGGGGCGCAGGAACAGCTCCGGCTCGGTGACCGGCTCCCCGTTCCAGCTCAGCAGGCCGGTGTGGTGCACGATCCCGGCCAGTGCCCGTAGCAGCGACGACTTGCCGGAGCCGACCGGCCCGACGACGAGCACCAGTTGCCCCCGCTGCACCGTCAGGTCGACGTCCCGCACCGCCACCGCGCCGTCGGAGTGCACCACGCCGAAGCCACGCAGCTCCAACCGGCGCAGCGGGTGCCGGGGCGGCGGCGTCGGCGCGGGTGCCGCCCCGGCGACCAGGTCCACCGCCGGTACGGCCGCCGAGTACGCGCCCACCCCGGTCATCGCCACCGTCCGCCGCGTCCACACCCGCGCCGAGGGCAGTTGGGAGATCAACGACGCGGTGGTCCAGGCGAACCAGCGGGCCGCGGAGAGGGTCGCGACGGCCACCAGGACCGCGCCGGCGGACAGCTCGCCGGCCAGGTAGAGCGCCCATGCCGCGATCGGCAGCAGGCCGCTGGCCAGCGACGGCGTGGAGCGGGACCACACCTGCACGCTGATCTCCCGGCGCTGCCGGTCACTGCGCCGCACGTCCAGGTCGGCCAGGTGGCGCAGCACCGCCCCGGTCGCCCCGGCCAACTTCACCGTGCGCGCCGCCGACAGCGTCGAGACCAGCGCGGTGGCGAAGGCCGCCCGCGCCGCCACGGTGGCCCGCGCGGAACGCTCCAGCTTCGGCCCGAACAGCGTCGCGGCCAGCCCGGAGACCACCATCGTGCCGGCGAAGAACAGCGCCGGTACGAGGCTGCCGGAGACCGCCGTCATGGCCAGCAACAGGACTACCGCGACGGACTGGTCCAGCACGTTGTCGGCGAGCTGGACCACTCGCTCGGTGTCGCCGCCCTGTGCCACCACCTCGGCCGGCGTGTGCGTGCTGACCCGGCGCGGCCCGGTCTGCCCGTGCACCAGGCGCAGGCTGATCCGCAGCATCTGCCCCACCCACCACTGGGGGAACCAGACCCCGGTGTAGTACGGCACCGGCAGGGTGACCAGCAGCCCGGCGACGATCCCCAGCGCCGGCAGGTACGGCCCGCCGGTGCCGTCGACCAGGTCGGCCCAGAGCCAGGGCAGCACCGGGCCGTCCAGCCCGAGCAGGGTGACCAGCAGGAACAGCGCCACCGCCGCCAGCCCGTACCGGGGGTCGTTGCAGCACAGCCGCACGATCTCCCGCAGCGTCCGGGCCGGCGGGGTGGGCGGCAGCGGCGGCGGGTCGGCCCGCGTCGGCGCGACGGTGTTGTCCCCGTCGCCGTCCGGCCGTTCCCCGCGCTGATCCGGCCACCGCCCGTCGAGGGGCGGGTCGGCCGCCGCTGGCGGGGCCGGCCACGCGTCGGCGGGGCCGGGGAGCAGATCGGTGGCGGCGCGACCCGCAGGCACGGCACCGGCGTACGCGGCGGCGTGGCTGGTCGCCAGCAGCTCGGCGAACCGCGTCGACCCCTCCAGCGGGCCGGCCTCGACCACCGCCCCGTCGGCCAGCACCACCACCTCGTCGCAGCGGCGTACCGAGGAGAGCCGGTGGGCGATGACGATACCGATCCGGTCGCGCAGCAGCCGCTCGGTGGCCCGCTGCACCCGCGCCTCGGTGACCGGGTCCAGCCGTGCGGTGGCCTCGTCGAGGATCACCACGTGCGGGTCGCGGACCAGGATCCGGGCGAAGGCCACCAGCTGCTCCTGCCCGGCGGAGAGCACGTGACCGCCCTCGCCCAGCCGGGTCCGCAGCCCGTCGGGCAGCTCGGCGATCCAGCCGGCCAGGCCCAGCTCGTCCAGCGCGCGGGCGGCGGCGTCGAGCAGCGCCGGGTCGAAGAGAGCGACGTTCTCCGCGAGCGTGCCGGCGAGGATCTCGGTGCGCTGCGGCACCACGGCCACCCACCGGCGCAGTTGCTCGACGTCGAGGTCGCACAGGTCGGTGCCGCCGAGGAAGACCGTTCCCGCCGGCACGTCCACGGCCCGGGTGAGCACCTTCGCGAGGGTGGACTTGCCGGAGCCGGTCCGGCCGATCAGCGCGTACGAGCGGCCACGGGCGAAGGTCAGGCTGACCCCGCGCAGCGCCGGACCACGGGTGCCCTCGGAGTCGCCGACCTGGTACCCGAAGGTCAGGTCACGGATGCGCAGGTCGCCGTCGGTGGGGCTGGCCCCGCCGATGGGCTCCTGCCGGGCGTCCTGGAGCAGCTGCACCCGGGCCCACGCGCCGAGCGCGTACTGCAGCTCCGGCACCATCCGGCTGACATGTTCCACGGTGGCGCCGAACGCCAGGGCGAGCAGCCAGACGGCGGTCAACCGGGCGGCGTCGATCTGGCCGGTCGCCAGCGCCCAGGCGCCGCCGAGCACCACCACGCCGATCCCACCCCGGATCGTCGCCGCGGCGATCGTGGTCACCCGCGCCGACATCACCCAGACCCGGCTGCCCCGGGACAGCACGGCGGCGGCCCGCTGGGCGTACAGCCGCAGCACGTACGGCCGGGCCAGGCTGGTCCGGACGTCGTCCTGGCCGTGGACGGCCTCTTCCATCACCGCGGCCAGGTCCGACCAGGCCTCCTCCTCGGCCATCCGGGCCGGGGCGATCCGCGCGGTCGGTCGGCGCAGGCTGACGGCGAGAACCACGGTGAGCAGCAGCATCGCGATCCCGGCCGGCCACCACACGGCCAGCGCGACGACCACCGACAGCACGCCCACGCAGAGCCCCTGGGCGAGCCGGGTGCCCTCGTTGCGTACCGCCGACGCGACCTGGTAGACGTCGCCGTCGATGCGGTCGAGCAGCTCGCCGACCGGGGTGGTCTCCAGGGTGGGCAGGTCCTGCCCGAGCGCCACCCGGCAGAGCCGCCGGCGGACGTCGGCGGACCAGTCGGAGGTCGCGCCGGCCATCAGCAGGCTGACCGCGAGGTCGCTGAGCACCACGGCGACCAGCGCCGCCGCGAGCACGGTGAAGAACCCGGTCGAGCGGTGCAGCAGCACCGGGCCGGCCAGCGCCGACGCGCCGGCCTGACCGGCGGCGCCGAGCACGATCAGGCAGGCCACCAGCGTCATCCGGCGCGGCGAGGTGCCCCACAGATCACGGAGCAGGCGCATGGTCGGTCCTCCGGACGTGGGTGGCGGAGTGTCCAGCCTGCCGGCACCGACCCGTCGCTACAACCGAATTACGCCCCTGAGCAGGGCTTCGGTCAGGTCTGGGCGACCCGGCGGACGATGCCGAGCAGTGCCTCCTGCACGTCGGAGATCGGCCGGTCCGGCTGGAAGACCAGCCAGTCCACCGCCACCACCAGGCCCACACCGAACAGCGCCGACGAGGCGGTGGGCACGTCCAGGTCGGCCGGCAGGTCGCCGCTGTCCACGCCGGCCCGCACCGTCTCCGCGATCACCTCAATCGCCTCGCCGCGTAGCAGCCGCAAGGTCTGCTGCCACTCCCGGTTGGTCCGCCACATCTCCGAGAGCAGCAGCTGGGCGAAGGCGCGGTAGCGGCGGATGTACTCCAGCTCGGCGCGGACCAGGGCGGCCAGCGCGGCGCGCGGCGGCAGCCCGGCGACCGCCGCCCGGAACTGGGCCGTGAGCAGCCCGATGCCGTGCCGCAGCAGCTCCTCGAACAGGACCGTCTTGGACTCGAAGTTGTAGTAGACGGTGCCCTTGGCCACCCCGGCCCGGGCCGCGATGTCGTCCACCGTGGTGGCGGAGAAGCCCCGCTCGGCGATGAGTTCCACCGCCGCGACGAAGAGACGCTGGCGGGTGTCCTCCCGCCGCCTCGACCGTCCGTCCGTCACGCGCACACTCCGTCCACCTCGACCGGCACCGCCGCCGCCCGGGCCGCTTTCGGCTCGGGCCCATCCTCACATGGTCAGTTCCGGGTGCAGCTTCGCCGGGGTGAGCCGGCGGGAGCGGCGGGCCGCCGCGGTGGTGAGGGCCAGCGCGGCCGCCCCGAAGCCGAGCAGCACCAGCGCCCCGGTGACCACCGGGCCACCCGAACCGCCGTTGATGGTGTGCCGCAGCCCGGCCACCACGTAGCTCATCGGCAGCCACGGGTGGAGCGCCTGGAAGAAGCCCGGCGAGGTCTGCACCGGGTACGTCCCGCCGGAGGAGGTGAGCTGGAGCATCAGCAGGGCCAGCGCGGCGAGCCGGCCGGCCGGGCCGAGTTGGGCACCGAGCCACTGCATGATCGCGGTGAAGGCGAGCGAGACCAGCGCCAGCAGGCCCAGCGTCGCGGCCGGCCGCACCGGGTCCAGCCCGAGCACCAGCGTCACCACCGCGAAGAGCACCCCGGCCTGGGCGAGCCCCACCGCCGCGGCCGGCAGCCAGCCGGCCAGCGCCACCCGCCCGGCGGGCGCGCCGGACATCACGTGCCGCCGGTTGACCGGCCGCAGCAGCATGTACGTGATCATCGCGCCCACCCAGAGCGCCAACCCCAGGAAGTACGGGGCGAAGCCCACCCCGTACGAGCCGGCCGGATGGCGGGCCGAGCGGTCGAGGGACACCGGGTCGCCGAGAATGCCGGCGCGGGCGTCCGCGTCGTCGTACCCCGGGATCTTCTCCTCGCCCGCGCTCAGGCCGGCGGCGAGGTCGCCGGCCCCGCCGTTCAGGCGGGTCAGGCCCGACGCCAGATCACCGGCGCCGTTCTCCAGCCGGACCAGCCCTTCGGCCAACCGGTCGCTGCCGCTGCTGAGCTGGTCGAGCCCACCAGCGAGCTCGCGGGCGCCGGTGGCCAGCCGGAACAGCCCGCCGCGCAACTGGTCCGCGCCGGAGGCGGCGTCGCCGAGGCCGTCGCGCAGCTTGGCGCTGCCGTCGGCGAGGGTGCCCAGCCCGGTGGCCAACTCGTCGACCTTGCCGCGCGCGGCGGCCACGTCGTCGGCCAGGTGCGGTGCCGCGTCGGCGATCTGCCGCGCGGTGGCCGCCACGGTGGCCATCCGGTCCCGCAGCGCGGCCAGGTCGGCCCGGTCCAGGCCACCGACCACCGCCCGGGCCGCCTCGGCGGTGGCGTCCGCCGCCGCCCGGGCGGCGGTGACGTTCGGGTCGTCGGCAAGCTCTGGGTGCGCCGCCACCAGGGCGTCGAGCCGGTCGCGGACCTTCTCGGCCTGGGTGAGGGCCGCCCGCGCCCGCTGCGGCAGGGCGTCCAGCCCGTCGGCGAGCGCCTGCGCGCCGTCGGCGATGGCGGTCGCCGACTTCTCGATCCGGTCCGCGTTCTCCCGCAGCACCGGTTCGACCTTCGCCGCCGCACCGTCCACCTTCGCCGCCACGGCACGGGTCGCGGTGGCCGCCCGCGCGGTGCCGTCGGCCAGCTGCGCCGCGCCGGTCCGCAGCTCGCCGAGCCCGTCCGCCAACTGGTCCGCGGCCCGCGCGCTCTGGTCCAGGCCGGCGGAGAGCTGACCCGCCCCGGCCGCCGAACTGTCCAGCCCGTCGGCAAGCCGACCGGCGCCGTCCTCCGATGTGCCGAGCCCGTCGGCGAGCTGACCGGCGCCGTCCCGCGACGTGCCCAGCCCGTCAGCGAGCTGACCGGCGCCGTCCGCGGCCCGGGCCGTCTCCGCCTTGGCGTCGGTGAACCCCACCAGCATCCTGGCGAAGTAGCCCTCCGCGGTGCTCTCCGCGGCGGCGGCCCGGATCTCACTGAACGCCGAGCGGGCCAGCAGGCCGGACAGGTAGTTGGTGGCGTCGTCGTTGACCACCTTCAACTCCCCACGACGGGCCGGCTGGTCCGGCTCCGGGCTGGCCACCAGCGTCGCGGAGAAGTCCGCCGGAATGGAGAACACCAGGTGGTACCGGCCGCTGCGCAATCCCGCGGCGGCGTCCCCGGCATCGGTTACCTGCCAGCCGAACACCCGGCGGTCGATCAGCTCGTCGGTGAGGTCCTGCCCGGCGTGCACCACGGTCCCGTCACCGGCGGTGGCCGGCCGGTCGGCGTTGACGAGCGCGACCGGGATGCGGTCCAGCTTTCCGTACGGGTCCCAGAAGGCGTAGAGGTAGAGCGCTCCGTAGAGCAGCGGGGTGACGGTCAACACGGCCAGCGCGGCGCGCGGCAGCCGGCCCCGGGTCATCCGACGCAGCTCGAACCAGGCGAGTCGGGCGGCACTCATCGATCCCCCTCGGAGTACTGGCCACTGTCGACGCGGTCCGTGATCCCGGCGCTGTCGACGCTGTGGGTGCTCCCAGCGCTGTCGCCGCTCCCGACGCTGCTGGGGATCCGGGCAGTGCCGGCGCTGGCGGCGATCCCGGCAGTCCCGGCGCCCGCGCTGGCGGCGATCCCGGCGCTGGCGGCGACGGGGCCGGTGGTCGCGTGATCTGCGCGCGCCGAGCGCGGGGCGGGCGCTGGGGTGGGCGACGGTTCGCCGAGCCGGTGCACGATCGCCGCTGTCCCCGGCTCCACCGCGCGGGCGCTGGCCACCACCGCGTAGCCCTGCTCGGCCAGCCTGGCCAACACGGCCCAGAGCCAGGCGCGTTCGACGCCGTCCGTGCCGGCGTCGATGTCGTCCGCGACGATCAGGTCCGGTCCAGCCAGGGCGGCCAGCACGAGGCCGAGCACCTGGCGCTGCACGGGGGTCAGGTCGCGCCCACGGGTGGCCGGATCGAGAGCCACCTCCCCGCCGAGGCCAGCGCCGTCGGTCGCGGCCGCGACCGCGTCCCTTCGGTACGTCCGCCGGGAGCGGGCACCAGCACCGCTCCCGGATCTGCCGAGTCGACCGGAGCGCAGTGCTGCCAGCGGTGCCGCCCGACGCCGGCGCTCACCGCCGAGGCGCGCGCGCCGACCGAGCAACAGCAGCCGCTCGGCCACGTGCTCCGCGACGGTCAACTCCGGATCGGGCTCGTGCACCCCGGCCACCTGCCCCAGTGCGGCCGAGCCGTGGCGTACCAGCCGTCCCTCGCTGGTCGGGAAGCGCCCCGCGAGGGCGAGCAGCAGCGACGTCCGCCCGCTGCCCGGCGGGCCGGTGACCGCGTGCAGCTCTCCGGCCCCGACGGCGAGGTCGACGTCCCGGAACACCCAACCCCGGCGGGTACGCAGGCCGAGCCCGCTCGCCTCGACGACCACCATCGCTCCATCCCACACTTATTGAACTGACTAGTCAGTATGAAAACATGGTCAGCTTAACGCCGCCCGTCCTGTTCGATGCCTCCCACCAACGGTGATCCCGGTCATGACCCACCCGGCCCGGCCATATCGGGCCGTCGCCTTCCGTTCGTCGCGGCGATTGATCGACTGCCTCCGGCGCCCGCCGTCCTATGATCGGCAACGGGTTTCGCGCTGCCGTGCGGAGGTTTGCGCGATGAGTGCGATGACTCTGAGGCATAAAATATGGATCTTGTGTCGGGTTAGTGGGTTCTTGGTGGGGCCGGTGACAGCGCATGCCGTT
>NZ_JBHSBO010000017.1:0-21198 GCF_042650685.1 Micromonospora sp. GCM10011542 | reverse complement strand
CCAACCCGCCGCCCGCGCAGCCTGACCCCAACACCGTGAACGTTCGTGGTCAGAGCACTAGCTTCCCTAGCTAGCCGCGATCCGCCGGCCCTCCCTCCCGTCGGTAGATGTCCCCGAAGGTCGTCCTTGGTTGGGCGTCGAGGCGCGGCCGATCGGCAGTGCATAGATCGTCAAGCTGAGCATAGGAGCAAAAGGGTGCACTTGAGGCAGACCATGATCCCCTCCATCGCGATCGCGGTGGCCATGACAGTGGCGGGATGCGGAGGAGCCACCGAGTCCACCGCGGCGAGCGCTCCGAGCCAAAGCGCCAGCGCGGTCCCATCGACCCCGCCGCCCTCGGCACCCGCAGGGAACAAGCTTGGCGATGCGATTCCCTTTGACGAGAACACCTCGACCATCACGTTCTACGGCTACAAGCACAACGCCACGCAATTCGGAAAGCCATCAGACAGTGCCTATGTCTATGGCGCGATCGACCTCAAATACTGCCTCAAAAAACTGCCCAAGGGATACTCCGCTGTCTCGATTGGCACCTCAAACTGGGTATTGAAATTCGGGGACGCTTCAATCAAGAGCACTGGCCACGCTGGCGGCAACGGCATGAAGCCCGAGTATCCCGACCGGAAGGAAATCAAGGTCGGGACCTGCGTTCGTGGTTGGCTTGAGTTCAAGGTACCCAAGGACGGAAAGCCGACTGCGGTGGAATATACGCCAGCAGGGGCTCCCGAACCAATCACTTGGACTCCGTGACCTTACCGTTCCAGCACCTGCGGCTGAGAGCCGGCCGAGGCACCCGGCCCGACACGGGCGCGAATCATCGACCTGACCCGGACGACCCCACCTTGAGATTGTTTACTTGGGGCAGGTGTGTTTGTGAACAGTTATTGCGGTTGGGGCAGCAATAACTGGACACAAACCCTTCGACTCGACGATCGGTAGAGCTATGGGCGTACGTTGATGCCGCATTGTCCGCTGAATTATGGACTTTGTCCGATGAGGACGTTGTCCATCCGCTGACTCGTCATGCCGGGCTTCCTTGGCGTTGTACGGCCACGGTGGCCGCATCCATTCTTGAGACGGAGCCGCCAAGCCATTCTCGGCATCCTTGCAACATTTTCTTCGGGAACCTCTTGACGCGGCAGCGCCGTCCCGACGCAGCTCAGAGGGCATATCCGATCGATGGATATGGCCTCTTTTCGCGACTGAGTGTCTAACTGAGTGTCTACGCCTCATCGTCGAAGATTTTGGGGTCTTCTGCTGGGTTCGTGGGTCGGTGGTGATCATCTTCGGGGTAGTTGGGGTCGGTGGCCGCCGAGGCTGAGCATGGCTAGGGCGATGAGGGCGTCGGGTGAGTGGAATCCGAAGGCCATCCGGGTGATGAGGCGGATCTTGGCGTTGACGGACTCGATGCGGCCGTTGGACAGGCCGTGTTCGATGGACGCGAGGATGGCGTCGCGGTGACGCACCACGCGGCGTTGGAGGTCGACGAAGATGTCGATGCGGCTGCGGCGGGCCCAGCCGATCCATTTGTCGAGGGCGTCGACGGCGGCGCTCGGGCTGGTCTTGGCCAGGCTGAACACGTAGCGCAGGCCCTCCTTGAGGGCCCATGCCCGGTGCAGACGGGGGTGGGTCTTGGCGATCCAGTCGAGGGTGGCCCGCTGGGCGGGGGTGAGGTTTTCCGGGTTCTTCCACAACGCCCAGCGGGTGTTCTTCACCATCCGAGCCTCACCGACCGCGACGCCGCGACGTCCGGCTCCACGGCCGGTGGCCTCGTTCCAGACCTGTCGGCGGACCCGGTCGACGGCGTCGGTGGCCCAGGCCACGACGTGGAACGGGTCGGCGCAGCGGACCGCGTGCGGGCAGCGACGGCGGATGACCGTGGTGATCCAATCAGCGCCGTCGGCGGACACGTGCGTGATGGCCGCGGCACGATCCGGGCCGAGCAGGTCGAAAAACGCGTGCAATGTGGCAGCGCTCTTGCCCGGCGCGGACCAGACCAACCGGCCGGTGTCGTGATCAACGACCACGGTCAGGTACCGGTGGCCCTTCTTGTAGCTGACCTCGTCAATACCAATACGACGCAGCCCGTCATACCGGTCCTGCAGGCCACCGGTGTCGGCCCACACCCGCGCGAGGATCGCCCCCACGGTGCGCCAACTGATCCGCATCAACTGCGCCACCGCCGACTTCGCGGTATGCACCGCCAACCACGCCACCGTCGCGTCGAACGCCCGCGTGTGCCCCGCCCCATGCCGAGCCCACGGCACCGCCGCCACGACCACCCCGTGCACCCGACAGGACACCCGAGGCGCGTCCGCCTCGATCACCGCCCGCACCACACCCAAATCCAACGCCCGCCACCGACGACGAACCCCGCCGTCATAACGCGGACACCGCTGCCGGCAATGCGGACACCGCCGCGACGCGCCCTTACCCACCCGCACCCGAGCTACCACCACCGACTCGTCCGGATCGAACTCCACACCCTCGACCACCGCCTGCTCGACCCCGAGCAGCCCAGCCCATACCCTGGCAGAACGCACGCCGTTCTCCCGCCCATAAAGTTCTGACCTTCGACAAGCCAGAACCTAGGCAGGACAACGGCGTGCGCCATAAACGACGCACCGAAGCACCCACAGATGCGTCACAAGACCCAGATTTTTGTCCATGGCGACGGCCCCGGCCAGGAGCACGGGCCGAAGTTGGTGCCGGTAGACGCTTTCGGTGACGGTTGTGCCGGAGTGGCCGCAGAGGTCGGCGATTTGCTCGATGCTCACGCCGCTGTCGGACAGCAGAGACACGAAGCTGTGTCGCAGCTCGCGGGGTGTCCAGTCGCATGGGTCAAGGCCCGCCCTGGCGACGACGGGTCGGAAGGCCCGAAGCACGTCGTGCCGATCGAGGGTAGTGCCGGCGGTGGAAGCGAACACGAGGTGGTCAGCGGAGGGCTTGCCCTGGCGCTCGTGGTGGGTTCTGAGCGTGGTAACGCATCGGGCTCGGGCGGTCGCCACGACCGAGGGGCACTGCGCAAAGTGCCACGACGATGCGCTTGACCTTGTCCCGCGCCATGGCCCGATTGACCGCGCGGTTGAGCAAGGAGTGGACGAGTCGCAGGGTGCGGGCGCTCAGGTGTTGGGCTTTGCCTATGAGCCAGCGGTCCACGTCGGTGGCGCTGAGGTCTCGCAGCTTTCTCGCGCCGAGATCGCCGATGATGTGCGAGCGCACGAGGGTGCTGTAATTCGTCTTCGTATTCTCGGACTGGCGACTCAGGCCGTAGACGCAGGGTGCGGGCCAGCCGCAGCAGGGCCCCGGCCAGCAGGGGCAGACTCAGCCGAGCCAGGCTGAGACGGCCGCCCAGCCTGCCGAGGCGTTGCGCCAGGCCGGTCGCAACCTTTGGGACCATCGCGACCGTGATAGCGCACCAGGGGCCGGGCTCGCAGCAGCAAAAGCAGTAGGAAACTGGGGGCCTGCCGGCACCGGCCATTCATCAAGCAGCCCGCCCGGCTACAGCAAGATCCCCACGCGGGACCTCGTCGCGCGGTATTCCGGGTGTGTAGAACAAACGGCCCATCCGCGGCGTGTCTTCCACGTCCACTGTGGGCACGCCTCTTTGCCGGGGGACATCTGCGGCGTCAGCGAGAAGTCAGCCGAAGCGTTGATAGCCGATCGAAGAGCTCACCCGGCCGTATCGCAGTGAAGCTGCTGAGCGGCAACGACGCCGCGCTCCGGGGCGCTTGACCTCCCAGTGACGTCCGAAGTTGTCACCTGTCGCTGCTCCCAATACGGCTAGCGCCGTCCGACATCTCGGACCGTCGAACTCCGCCGCAGCACCTCGGGTAGCATAGACGAACGCGGTTGCGGTTCGCCTTCATGGAGCGCGCCGGTGTGCCGTTATCCGGGACGCTGATCCCACACGCAACGCCCTGACCAGGCACTTCTGGTTGGAGACCTCTTCGGCGGGCCCGAAGGCGTCAGCGATGGTGGCTTGCGCTTCGCGGGCGACGTCGCCGACGGCGGTTTCTGACCCGCCGCCACGTGTGGGTTGATCTCAGGCCCGCCGGCTGGCGCGGTGGCGCCCCGGTCTGCCGAGCGGGGCGCCACCATGCTGTCATGCGGTGATCACTGCTCGGCGTTGCTCGGCCGACCCCACGGCCCGGTGATGGCGAACACGAAGCCAGGGGTCTGGATGTTGGCGTAGAGGATCTTGCCGTCCTTGCTGAACGTCGGGCCGGTGAACTCGCTCGTGTTGAGCTCGTTGCGGCCGATCGGGTAGGCCTTGCCCTCGTCGGTGACGCCGACCAGGTGCGAGAGACCCTCGCCGTCCTCGGCCAGGATCACCCCACCGTACGGGGAGACGGTGATGTTGTCCGGACCATCGTAGTTGGTGTCCTGGTCCGGGTCCGGGTTCACGCCGAAGATGGTCTTCAGCGTGATCGTCTCCGACTTCGGGTCGTAGAACCACACCTGCCCGTCGTGCTCGTTCACGCTGCCGTCGTCGTGCCGGGCGAAGCTGGCGACGAAGTAGGCCCCACCGTCAGACCACCAGGCGCCCTCAAGCTTGTGGCTGCGGGTGACCTGGTCGTCGGTGAACTGCTTGCGCACCGAAACGGCTGTCCCGTTGCGGTCGGGCACCTCGACCCACGTCACGTTGTACCGGGTGCCCGGCTGGGTAGCCTCGGCCAGATCGGCGATGTGCTTGCTGCCCTTGAAGCAGTTCATCGCCTGCAATGTACCGGCGGTGTCGCCGCCCAGGCTGAGCGCGAGCGCCCGCAGCGCGCCCTTGCCACCGCGGAAGCCGGCCGGCGGGGTCCAGCGGAAGTACAGCCCGTTCGGGCCGCCCGCGTCCTCGGTCTCGTAGATCGCGTGGGTGTCCGGGTCGACCGCGACGGCCTCGTGCGCGAACCGGCCGAGGAACTTCAGCGGCACCGGGTTCTTGTTGGCCTCGCGATCGAACGCGTCGACCTCGAAGACGTATCCGTGGTCCTTCTGGAACGCCCCGCCGGCACGCTGCTCGGTCTCCTCGCAGGTCAGCCAGGTGCCCCAGGGGGTAACACCACCGGCGCAGTTCTGCACCGTGCCAGCCACGCTGACATACTCGCGGACCCGGTTGCCGTCGGAGTCCACCTCGATGTTGGTGGTGCCGCCGCGCGCACCCGGGTCGTAGGTCAGGCCCGGCAGGGCTGGCACGCCGTAGGGCTCGTCGCCGCCGATCTCGTGGTTATTGACCAGGACGCCGCCGTTCTGGCTACGGAAGAAGCCGGTGCCGTCGGCGTCGCTCGGGGTCGGCTCGCCCGATTCGAGCAGCGTCACCCCGGCCTGGGCGACGATTTTGTAGGAGAAGCCGGGCGGGAGGGAGAGCAGCTTGGCCGCGTCCGGAACGAGGGCGCCGTAGCCGACCGACCCGCGGGCGGCTTGGGCGGCACCGGAACCGGCGATCGCCTCGATACTGCCGGCGAAGACGATGCCGAGGCCACCCGCCGCGCCGGAGCGCAACAGGTTGCGACGGGAGATGGAGGAGGTCAAGGGAGAACGTCCTTCCGCTGAAGATCCATACGTACGACCCGACCCAAGTCCTCCGATGTGAATGCCTCGCAGGTGGCGGTAGCCATTTGCGCGAACACGCGGCAAACTCCCAGGTCGGATGCCGCTTCGCGGCTCCACGCGGAAGGTACCGTGGCCTCCTCTCGGCGACGCGGCATTCACGGTGCTGATGAGGGCGAGGGCCGTCAGGCGGCGGGTACCGCCGCCTACGCGGCGAGGCGGACATCGACATTCGGTGGGTCCGCAGTCATATCGACGTTCGCGACCCTACAAGCGGGCGGCGGCTGTTCAGCCGCGCCGTGCTGTCCGCGCTGACGCGGTTGCTGCCCCGCGCACTGCGTGCGCACCGGATCGTCACCCCGGCCACGGCGTTCACCTAGAACGCGGACCTCACGCCGTTCACCGCGCTGCCCAACCGGACCTCGCTGACCGCGGGTCTGAAGACCCCGCCTGCCTGCGGCCTGGACACCCCGGCTCCGCAGAACCCCAACGCCGCAGCCGCGCCGTCGGCGATTGTGCCGGCGGACAAGCAGAAGGAGGCTGGCAGTTAACTTTGTTAAATGTGAATGCGCAGTAATCTGTCAGCACTTGGTTCACGGCGTGAAGCAGGCCGCCGGGGCGGCCGGGAGAGGATGGCGGCGGACGTGGACGCCAGACGCACCACCGTGCGCGACATGCGTCGTGCCAACCGGTCGGTCCTGCTCACCCGGATCTGGCTGGACGGCCCGCTGAGCCGCCACGAGCTGGGGCAGTCCACCGCGCTGAGCCTGGCCAGCGTGAGCAACCTGGTCGGCGAAATGATCGCCGAGGGCCTGGTCGAGGAGGCCGGGTTGGTCGAGTCCGACGGCGGCCGCCCCCGGGTCCTGCTACGGGTCGCCCCCGGCTACGGCTACCTGGTCGGAGCCGACGTCGGCGAGACCCGGGTGCAGGTCGAACTCTTCGACCTGGCGATGACCGCCCTCGCCAAGGCGGAGTACCCGATCGCCGCCGCCGAGCCCGACCCCCGGCAGGTCACCGACCACCTGCTGCACGGTCTCACCGCGGTGATCGAGCAGGCCGGCATCGACCCGGCGGCGGTGCTCGGCTTCGGCGTCGCCGTCTCCGGCACCGTCGAGCGCGCCGCCGACGCCGTGGTGCACGCGCAGACCCTCGGCTGGGACGGTGTGCCACTCGGTGCCATGCTGCGCGCCGGCACCGACATCCCGGTGCACATCGACAACGGCGCGAAGACCCTCGGCCAGGCCGAGATGTGGTTCGGCGCAGGCCGCGACGTCCGGCACGCGGTCGTTGCCCTGGTCGGCTCCGGCGTCGGGGCCTGCGTGATGGCCAACGGCGTGGGCTACCGCGGCGCGCACAGCAGCGCCGGCGAGTGGGGGCACACCACCATCGTGTACGGGGGCCGCCGCTGCCGCTGCGGCAACCTCGGCTGCCTCGAGGCGTACGTCGGGGCGGAAGGGGTGCTCGACCGGTTCCGCCAGGCCAACCGCGGTCGCCCGGCGACCGGCGGCGACGAGGAGACCGCCTTCGGCGAACTGCTGCGCTCCACCAGCCGCACCGCCGCCAAGGTGCTCGACGAGACGGTCGGCTACCTCGGCGCCGGGGTGGCGAACCTGGTGAACCTGTTCAACCCCGAGCGGGTGGTCCTGGGCGGCTGGGCCGGCCTGGCCCTGGGCGAGCGCTACCTGCCGCAGATCCGCGAGGTCACCGCGCGGCACGCGCTGCGCCAGCCGTACGCCCAGACCTCGATCGAGCTGTGCCGGCTCGGACCGGACGCGGTCGCGATGGGCGCGGCCACCCTGCCAATGGCCCGGCTGCTGCGCGACGGCGGCGTGCCGCGCGAGCCGGCCGCCCGGGTGACCTTGGCGCCGGCGCTGACGGCGCGACGGCCCCGGTCGCGGACCCGCTGAGCCACCAGGCCGGCGGCGCGAGTGCCGCCGACCCGGCCCCAGCACAGGACGGGAGGGTCCACTTCTGCTTGGCCCCGCTGGTGCAGCTCCAGATCTGCGTCTTTGACGCCCTCGGCGGGGCAAAGGAGTGGCGGGAAGGCACCTTCTCACCGACTGGCTGCGGCCGTCGATATTTCGCAAGCAGCACCACGGGTCCGGGTTGCGGTACTCGGGCGCTCTGATTAATCGGGCCAGCGTCGGAGCTGCCTCCGGTGCTGAAAGTGTCGTCGGGTGCCCGAGGAATGTTTGTGTAGTACTCGATCGTTCGACGTTCTCTCCGCGATGAAGCACGGTGGACGCCAGTGCGGCCGCCCGGAGATCCGGAGCGGCCGCCCCCGAGCGGCCGGGTCAGCGCTCCCCGCGCACCCGCCGGACGGTGTCGCGGTACCACTGCGCGCTGCGCTTCGGCGTACGCCGCTGGGTGTCGTAGTCCACCCGGACAATGCCGAACCGCTTGTCGTAGCCGTACGCCCACTCGAAGTTGTCCAGCAGCGACCAGGCGAAGTAGCCCCGCACGTCCGCGCCGGCCTGCCGGGCCCGGGCCACCGCCCGCAGGTGCTCGGTCAGGTACGCCACCCGGTCGTCATCGGCCACGAACCCGTCGGCGTCCGGCTTGTCATCGAAGGCCGCCCCGTTCTCGGTGATCACCAGCGGCACGCCCGGGTAGTCCCGGTGCAGCCGGACCAGCAGCTCGGTGAAGGACTCCGGCACGATCTCCCAGTCCATCGCGGTGCGCGGCAGGTCCCGGCGGATCACCCGGCGCACCGGCTTGCCGTGCTCGTCCCGGTCCCGGCCCTGCTCGTCCACCCCGGAGTGGACCTGCCCGAAGTAGAAGTTCACGCCGAGCACGTCGATCGGGGCCGAGATGACCTCCAGGTCGCCCTCCTGCACCGGGACGCGGACCCCCTCGGCGGCCAAGTCGGCCACCACGTCCTGCGGGTAGGAGCCACGGAACACCGGATCGAGGTAGAGCCGGTTGCCCAGCCCGTCGGCGGCCCGGGCGGCGTCCCGGTCGGCCGCGCTGTCGGTGGCCGGGTCGGCGGTGGACAGGTTGACGGTCAGGCCAAGCTCGATCGGGGTGGCCGCCGCCGCACGCAGCCGCTGCACCGCCAGCCCGTGCCCGAGCAGCAGGTGGTGCGCCGCGGCGATCCCGTCGCCCAGGTTCCGCCGGCCCGGGGCGTGCAGGCCGTACGCGTACCCGAGCATCGCCGAGCACCACGGCTCGTTCAGCGTGGTCCAGGTCTTCACCCGGTCGCCGAGGGCGCCGAAGACCAGCTCCGCGTAGTCGGCGAAGCGGTAGGCGGTGTCCCGGTTCGGCCAGCCGCCCGCGTCCTCCAACTCCTGCGGCAGGTCCCAGTGGTAGAGCGTCACCCACGGGTCGACCCCGCGGCCCAGCAGCTCGTCCACCAGGCGGTCGTAGAAGGCCAGCCCGGCCGGGTTGGCCGGCCCGCGCCCGCCCGGCTGCACCCGCGGCCAGGCCACCGAGAAGCGGTAGGTGTCCAGGCCCAGGTCGGCGATGAGCGCGACGTCCTGCGGCATCCGGTGGTAGTGGTCGCAGGCCACGTCGCCGTGGTCGCCGTTGGCCACCGCCCCGGGGACCCGGCAGAAGGTGTCCCAGATCGACGGCGTCCGGCCGTCCTCGGCCACCGCGCCCTCGATCTGGTACGACGAGGTCGCCACCCCCCACCGAAAGGTCGGCGGCAGGGTGTCGATCGGGTCGGCCTGCCCGGTGGTGGTGGAGTGGGTGAGGTCGGTGTCCATGGTTCTCCTTGCGGTAGCGGGTCGTTCGGTCGGACGGGGAGCGGGCGTCAGCGGGGGACCGGTGCGGCGACCGGGTGCAGCCAGCAGGCGACGTCCCGGCCCGGTTCGGCGGCGCCCAGCGCCGGCACCTTCTTGTCGCACGGGTCGAACGCTTTCGGACAGCGCGGGTGGAACGCGCAGCCCTCGGGCATGGCCCGCAGGTCCGGCGGCGAGCCGGGAATGCCGGTCAGCTCGCGGCGCGGGCCGCGCAGCGCCGGGAAGGAGTGCAGCAACCCCTCCGTGTACGGGTGCAGGGCCCGCCGGTACAGCTGGGCGGCGGGCGCCTCCTCGACGATCCGGCCGCCGTACATGATGGCGATCCGGTCGGAGAACTCCACCAGCAGCGACAGGTCGTGGGTGATGAACAGCACCGCGAAGCCCAGCCGCTCCCGCAGCTCGGCGAGCTGGCCGAGGATCTGCCGCTGCATCACCACGTCCAGCGCGGTGGTCGGCTCGTCCATGATGACCACCTGCGGCTCCAGCGCCAGCGCCATGGCGATCATCACACGCTGCCGCATGCCGCCGGAGAGCTGGTGCGGGTAGCTGTCCAGCCGGTCGGCGGCGATGCCCACCAGGCGGAGCAGGTCCCGGGCCCGGGCCAGCCGGCCGGCCGCCGTGCTCTTCGGCTCGTGCGCCTTGATCACGTCGAGCAGCTGGGTGGAGACCTTGTGCACCGGGTTCAGCGAGTTCATCGCGCCCTGGAACACGATCGAGGTCTCCGCCCAGCGGAACTGTCGCAGCTGCGCCGGGGTGAGGGTGAGCACGTCGACCGGCGGGCCGTCGACCGGGTGGTAGACCACCTGGCCGCCGCTGACCACCCCGGGCGGCGGCAGCAGCCGGGTCAGCCCGTACGCCAGGGTGGACTTGCCGCTACCGCTCTCGCCGGCGAGCCCCAGCACCTCGCCCCGGTGCAGGGTCAGGTCGACGTCGCGGACGGCGTGCACCGCCGCGTCACCGAGCCCGTAGTCGACCCGCAGCCCGCGGATCTCCAGCACCGGATCGCTCATGGTGCGACCTCCTCTCCTCGGGGGGCCGGCACCGCACGGGTCGGGGCCAGCACGGGGGTGAAGCCGACCCGCATCCGCACGGTGTGCCCGTCGGCGGTGCGGATCCGGGTCTTGCCGGCGCTGCGCAGCCGGGGGCTGACGAACTCGTCGATGCCGAAGTTGATCAGGGCGAGGGCGGTGCCGAGCACCGCGATGGCCAGCCCGGCGGGGACGAACCACCACCAGGCGCCCTGCGCGAGGGCCTGCTGGCCCTGCGCCCAGAACAGGATGGTGCCCCAGTTCCAGGACGAGATCGACGAGATGCCGATGAAGGCCAGGGTGATCTCCGACATCACGGCGAAGATGACCGTGCCGACGAAGCCGGACGCGATGATCGCGGTGAGGTTGGGCAGGACCTCGAACAGAATGATGCGCCAGGTCCGCTCGCCGGTCGCCCGGGCCGCCTCGACGTAGTCCCGGCGCCGCAGCGACAACGTCTGGGCGCGCAGCACCCGGGCGCCCCACGCCCACGAGGTGCAGCCGATGATGAGCGCCACCAGTGTGTCGCTGGCCTGCTCGACGATCGACGTCACGATGATGATCAGCGGCAGCGCGGGAATGACCAGGAACACGTTGGACAGCGCCGACAGGCCCTCGTCGGCCGCGCCGCCGATGTAGCCGGCCGTCACGCCGATGAGGATCGACAGGATCGTCGCCAGCACGCCGGCGACCAGACCCACCACCATGACGCTGCGCGCGCCGACCAGGATCTGGCTGAAGATGTCCTGACCGAGGTGGGTGGTGCCGAACCAGTGCGTGCCCGACGGCGGCTGGAGCACGTCGCCGCTGCGCGCGTCCGGGTCGTACGGCGCCACCCACGGCCCGATCACCGCGAAGAGGCAGTAGATGCCGAGGATGGCCAGGCCGGTGGCGGCCTTGGCGTTGGCGACGAACCGGAAGCGGCGCCGCTTCACCCGGCCCGGCGCGGCCGATGGCTGGGCCATCGCCCCCTGACCGGGGATGACCTGCTCGATGCTCGACGGAGAGATTGTCATCGCTCAGCTCTTTCGGGTCCGCGGGTCGAGAAGCAGGTACGCGACGTCGGCGAGCAGGTTCGCCACCAGCACGGAGATCGTGATGATCAGGAAGATCCCCTGCATGAGCGGGTAGTCCTTGGCGCCGACGGCCTGGAAGAGCTGGTAGCCGAGACCCGGGTAGGAGAAGACGATCTCCACCAGCAGTGTGCCGCCGACGATGAACCCGAGCGACAGGGCGAAGCCCGAGACGTTGGGCAGCAACGCGTTGCGGGCCGCGTAGCTGAGGGCCACCCGGCGCTCCGACAGCCCCTTCGCGTGCGCGACCGTGATGTAGTCCTCCGAGGAAACAGTGACCATCATGTTGCGCATGCTGAGGATCCACCCGCTCATCGAGGAGACCAGGATGGTGGCGGCGGGCAGGATGCTGTGCTGGATCGCGCTCGGGATGAAGTACAGGTCGAACGCCGGCACGAGGCCGGACTCGTAGCCGCCGGAGGACGGGAAGAAGCTCCCCGGGCCGGCGAACAGGGCGATGGCGACCAGGCCCAACCAGAAGTACGGGATCGAGGACAGGAACGTCGTGGCCGGCAGCAGCCCGTCGACCCAGGAGCCGCGCCGCCAGCCGGCGCCGACGCCGAGCGCGGTGCCGAGGAGGAAACTGATGATCGTGGTGATGCCGACCAGGCCGACCGTCCACGGCAGGCTGTCGCCGATCACCGTCGACACCGGCGCCGGGAAGAAGGTGAACGACAGCCCCAGGTCGCCGTGGAGAAGTTGCCCCCAGTAGTCGAGGTACTGCTCCCAGACGTTCTCGTTCGCGTCCAGCCCGAACAGCACGCGCAGCGACTCAATGGCGTCGGCGCTGATCCGGCCCTGGTTGCGCGAGATGAGGGACTGCACGGGATCGCCCGGGACCAGCCGCGGGATGAAGAAGTTGAGCGTGATGGCCGCCCATGCGGTGAACAGGTAGAAGGCCGTGCGCTGCAGGAGGAATCTCATCGGGTCTCCTCCAGGGTGGCGGTGCCGTCCCGCTCGACGGCCGCCGGGGGCGGGGGCACGGCCGGGTCGGCGTCGGGCGCGGCGGAGCCGGGGGTGTCGGCGGCGACGGTGTCCGGGTCGTAGAGCCAGCAGGCCGCCCAGTGGCCCGGCCGGTCGCCGATGGTCAGCGTCGGCGGCAGGTCAATCGTGCAGCGGCGCATGGCGTGCGGGCAGCGGGGGTGGAACCGGCAGCCGGCGGGCGGGGCGATCAGGCTCGGCGGCTCGCCCTGGCCGCGGTCCTCGCCGGCGGCCGCGTCGACGCCGGCGCCGTCGCCGGTGATCCGCTCGGGGTCCGGCGCCGAATCGGTGAGCAGCCGGGTGTACGGGTGGGCCGGGTTCTGGGTGACAGTCTCGCTGTCGCCACCCTCGACCATGCGGCCCGCGTACATCACGATCGTCTCGTCGGCGAAGTAGCGGGCCGAGGCGATGTCGTGCGTGATGTAGAGGATGGCGATGTTGAGCCGGTCCTTGAGGTCCTGCAGCAGGTTGAGCACGCCGAGGCGGATCGACACGTCGAGCATCGAGACCGGCTCGTCGGCGAGGAGCACCTCCGGGTCGGCGCCGAGCGCCCGGGCGATGGCGACCCGCTGCCGCTGGCCGCCGGAGAGCTCGTGCGGGAAGGCGTCCAGGTAGCGCTCGGGCGGGGTGAGGCTGACCCGGGTGAGCAGCTTGCCGAGGGCCGCCTCCAGTTCCGCGGCGCCGCGCCCGGCGTTGCCGTGGATCCGCAGCGATCGGGTGAGGTGGTAGCGGACGGTGTGCACCGGGTTCAACGACGCGAACGGGTCCTGCAGGATCAGTTGGACCCGCCGCACGTACGACCGGAACGGACGGCCGCCGCGCACCCTGGTCGACGTGCCGTGCAGGCGGAGGTCGCCGGCGGTGCGGGGGTAGATCTGGGCCAGCAGCCGGGCCACGGTGGACTTGCCGGAGCCGGATTCCCCGACCAGCGCGGTCACCCGGCCGCGACGCAGCGCGAACGATACGTCGTCGACGGCGTGCACGACGGCCGGCGTCCGGGAGAAGAAATCACGCAGCCGCCTGCGGACGGGGAAGTGCTTGGTCAGGCCGACGGCCTCCAGCACCACCTCGTCGACCGGCGCCGCCGCGCTCTCGCTCAACGTCATGCCGAGTTCCTGTCTGGGGTCGCGATGTCACGAACATCGGTGTCCGCCTCCCCGGCCGGCCGGGGCCGACCGGGGAGGCGGAAACGGGGGATCAGCTACCGGCGGGCTTCAGGTGCAGGACCACGTCCAGCGCGTTGGGCTGGGTGGGCTGCATGGCGCCGTACGGGTCCGAGTCGTCCGGCCAGCCCGTCCAGTTCTTCGTGCTGTACGCGCCGCCGATGTTGTCCGCGCCGACCGGGATCATCGGCATCTGCTCGACGAAGATCTTCTGCAGCGTGGTCATCGCGGCGGTGCGGGCCGCCTCGTCGGTGGCGTTCGCGTAGGCGACCAGGGCGTCGGTCGCCTCCTTGTTGTTGAAGCGGCCGAAGTTGCCCGCGGGGGAGGCGGTGCCGATCGGCTTGAGCTGCCGGCCGTCCATGATCGTCCGGTAGATGTCGTACGGCGTGGCGCCGCCCTCGGTCCACCGGAAGGTCGCCTCGAAGTTGCCCTGCTCGACGTTGCGGAACCAGGCGTCCTGGTTGGCCTTGTCGACCGTCGCGGCGATGCCGATCTTGGACAGGTTGTCCTTCACGATCTCGAGGCTGGTCTGGTAGTCGGACCACCCGGCCGGGTCGGTCAGCTTGATCGTCACGGCCTTGCCGGTCTTGTCCTTGAGGGTGTTGCCCTCGAGCTTGTAGCCGGCGCCGGTGAGCAGCGCCTTGGCGCCCTCGACGTCGACCTTGTGCTCCTGGCCCTTGAACTCCGAGGCGATGAACGCGTCACCGGCCGGGCTGGGCAGACCGGTCACGCTCTTCACCAGCGGGTGGAAGTAGCCGGCCTCGGCCGTGGTGAAGATGTCCTGGCGGTCGATGACCATGTTCATGGCCCGGCGCAGCGTCGGGTCGTCGAACGGCTTTTTCGTGGTGTTGAGGTAGAGGCCGTGGATGCCCAGGATCGCGGGCGCCCACATCTTGTGGTGCTCCTGGTCCTTGGCCACGAAGACGGTCTGGTAGTTGGGGATGAAGACGAAGCTCCACTCCGACTCGCCGTTGGCCAGCGCGGTGGTCTGCGCGCTGTTGTCGGTGTAGGAGGTGTAGCGGAGCTCCTTGACCTTCGGCAGGTCCTGCCAGTAGCCGCTGTCGCGCACCGTCAGGGTCATGCTGGCCGGGGTGAACGACTTCAGGGTGTACGGGCCGCTGCCGACGGGCTGCTTGACGGCGTCGGTGGTCGGGTCGCTGATCTTCTCCCAGATGTGCTTGGGGACGATCGGCACCCGCCACAGCACCTTCTGCTGGTTCACGAACTGCGGGCTGGCCATCTTGATGGTGACCTCGTTGCCGCTGGCGGTCGCGTCCGTGTAGGGCACGCCCTGGTCGTTGAGCGCCGGGTACTTCTTGACCAGGTTGTAGGTGAAGGCGACGTCCTCGGCGGTGACCTTCTGCCCGTCCGACCAGGTGGCGTTGTCTCGGATAGTGACCTTGACCGAGGTGTAGTCCGACGACCACTCGGCCTTGGTCGCCAGCCACGGCTTGAACGGGTCGGCCGGCTTCACCGGGTTCCACATCATCAGCGGCTCGAAGATCTGCCAGCGGTAGCCCAGCGAGGCCGCGGCGGACGTGGTGAGGAACGGGTTGTTGTTTTCGGCCTGCGGGCCGTTCGGCATGCCGACGTTCAGCACCGTGGCGGCCTGGCCGTTGTTCTTGTTCGCGTTCGGGCTGTCGCCGCACGCGGCGACGCCGGTGGCCATCGCGCCGGCTAGCGCGACGGCGAGGAACTGCCTTCTTCTCATGGAGGTCTCCCTCGGTGCTCCCGCAATCCTCGAGCGGGATGTGGTGGATGGAGGGTGTGCGGTGTTACCAACGGTGGGCGCCGTGCCCGCCGGTGTGGGTGGTGGATACAGCGGTGGAGAGGTCAGGTGGTGCCGGTCGAGGCGCGGACGGTGAAGCTGGTGGGGATGACGGTCGGGGTGTCGGGCAGCGGCGTGCCGGCCAGGTGGGCGATGAGGGTACGGGCGGCGGCCGCTCCCATCTCCCGCAACGGCTGGCGGACCGAGCTCAGCGGTGGATGGGTGTGCCCAGCGAGGGGCAGGTCGTCGAAGCCGACCACCGCCACGTCGTCCGGGACCCGCCGGCCGGCGTCGCGCAGCGCCTGGAGCGCCCCGGCCGCGGAGAGGTCGTTGTGCGCGAAGACGGCGTCGAACGGCACGCCGTCGGCGAGCAGGCGCTCCACCGCGGCCCGCCCGCACTCGAAGGTGAAGTCGCCCTCCACGACGAGGGCGGGATCGATGGGCAGGCCGGCGTCGGCGTAGCCGTCCGCGAAGCCGGCCAGCCGCTCCCGGGTGCACCCGAAGCGGCGCAGGCCGGTGACGACCAGCGGCCGCTTCCGCCCGTGCGACAGCAGGTGCGCCGCCGCGGCTCGCGCGCCGGACTCGTTGGTGGTGCGCACCGACGGGAAGCCGGGCTGGTGGCCGCGGTCGTCGATGAGGATGACCGGCAGGCCGCGCTCGTGCAGCTCGGTGATGTAGTCGAGGGTGCCCTCCGGCTCGACCACGAGCAGGCCGTCGAAGGACTTCGCGGAGACCTGGGAGGCGAACCGCCGCATCGACTCGTCGCCGTTGGTGCAGGTGAACAGCAGCATGCCGTACCCCTCGGCCTCGACCACGTCGGCCGCGCCCTGGAGCACCTCGCCCATCCAGGGCCAGGTCAGGGCGGGCACCAGCATGCCGACCACCCGGGTACGCCCGCGGGCCAGGCCGACCGCGCGGGCGCTCGGCACGTACCCGAGGGCGTTGATGACCGCGCGGACCCGGTCGGCGGTGCGGACGCGCACCTCGCCCTTGCCGTTGAGCACCCGGGAGACCGTCGTCTTGCTCACCCCCGCGCGGGCGGCGACATCGGCGATGGTGATCGGCACGTCACGCTCCCGGGTCGAAGGGGTGAGGGCGTTGTTTCGGAACCGGTTGCGGAAGCGGTTCCGTCGCAGTCAACCGAAGTGGCGGCGGTCACGTCAATAACGGCCGCGTAACAAAACAGGGCTAAGTTCGACACCTGAAAAAAGTGCCCATGGACAGCGCGGCCGATCCAGGGTGTGGTCAGCGTCGATGCGAGAAAGCCAGGCCAGCCGCGAGGCGTGCCGGCGCCTACAGCTCCGTTGCGTGGAGCGTTGGCAAGATCGAGACAGGCTTGAGCAGTGACGTCATCGACCAAAGTCGGCGTTCGCCGGGTTCCGGTTCCCGCCGGACGTGATCGTGGTCGCATCCGCTGGTACCTGCCGTTCAACCTGTCCTATCGCGAGGTTGAGGAGTTGCTGGTCGAGCGCGGCGTGGAAGTGATCACGTCACTGTCTACCGGTGGGTGCAGCGGTTCACGCCGCTGCTGGGCGACGCGGCCCGCTTTGCCGGCACTCGCCAGGCGACAGGCGGCTCGTTGACGAGACGTACGTCAAGGTCAACGGAGTTTGGCGGTATGTGTACCGGGCCGTCGACCAGTACGGGCAGGTCATCGACGTGCTCGTCTCGGCCCGCCGGGACGCCCCGGCTCGGCTCGGCTGTTCTTCCGCCGGGCGCTGTCGGCATTGAAGGTGACGCCCGCGGAGGTCGTCACCGATGCCGCTGCGGTCTACGCCGGCGTGCTGGATGAGCTGATCCCGTCGGCGTGGCACCACGTCGAGCAGTACGCAAACAATCCGGTAGAGGTTGATCACAGCCAGCTCAAACAGCGGTTGAGACCGATGCGCGGGCTACGAACGGACAAGACAGCACAGGTGATCATCGCCGGCCACGCCCCGCCCGCTCTGCGGGTCGCCGCTGCGTTCACCGAACTCGCACGCATCAAGTGAAGCCACGACGTAAGGCATCAAGCGGAGTACGACAGCCGGCCGTCGGCGAAGTGGACGCTCCTGATTTTCGCAAGACCTGTAGATCACCATCTGCAAGACTCGGCTCGTGTCTGAGAGCGGTGGGCAGCGTGATGTGACGGTCCTGTGGCGTCCGACAGGGCCGAAGGAGCTTGAGTTGGTCGCTGCTTCCAGTTGGCGTCGGTGGCCACCGCGGCTGCCCGACCAGCCGATCTTCTACCCGGTGCTGAACGAGGACTACGCGGTGAAGATCGCCCGCGACTGGAATGTCGCGGCCTCAGGCGTCGGCTATGTGACGAGGTTCGCCGTGGATTCTGCCTTCGTTGCTCGCTATCCCGTCCGGCAGGTCGGTGGCCAGACGATCCTGGAGTTGTGGGTGCCAGCGGAGGAGCTGGAAAAGTTCAACGACCACATCATCGGCAAGATTGAAGTGGTCCACGAGTTCCGGTGACCTTGTCCTGGTCGATGTCTGGTAAGCGCGGGTCGACCTCTCGGGCGGAGGCGACGGTGCGGGGGTCGTGGCCGCGTACCCAGCCGTCATCCGGTCGGCGGGTGGTGGTGGGTGCGGCCCAGGGCCAGTAGCCGGTGTCTGCGTCGGCGGAGGCTCCCGTGCCCGAAACCGTGGCCGGTTTCGGGCGCGAGAGGCAGCGTGGAGGAGGTCACGCGGCCCACAACGTCCCGGATGGCAACCTGTATGCGTGGATGCGTTCGCGGATCGGGTCGACGCTGCTTGGGAGTGGCTCTCCGCCGCCATTGAAGAAGCGCAGGAAGGGCGCTGGGTTCGTGATGCAGTGGAACGGCAGGTGATGAAGGACATCAGGGCCGCCACCAACGCGCTGCACGGTGGGCGGCTGGCCCCGTTTACCGAGGACCCGTGGCACGTGCGTATCGGGCGGATCGCCAACTGGGCGGGGGTGATCCGGTTGGCTGCCCGAGCTGGTGGATGGGAACTCCAACCCGTCGTCGGGCAGAGTCCGCCGCAGCCTGCGGGCATGGCCGAGATCCTCTCCGGCATCTACGCGGTCGGCGAGCAGGGCGAGCTATGGATGAAGCAGCTCCTCAGAGCGGGCGGGCCACCACCGGAGGACGCGATTGCCAAGGCCGAGGGCTTCCTGACCGGACCCGGCTCCATTGAGGATCTTGAGCAGCTCTTCTACGACTGAAACCATCGGGTACCGCTGTTCCGTCACGCTCATCTCAACCAACACTCGGCGGAGGTCACCCAGTTCCTGATAACGATGTGTCACGCAGGTCCCGAGACCCGACAAGGTTGATTCTGAGCTGCTCTACTTGATGCGTGATGGACTGATGTCCGATGTCGGATGTTGGGTGTCAGGAGTGGGAGGGTGAGGGCATCGGCGAGGACAGCAGGCGCATGATGCGGTCGTCGACCGCGTTCTTCATTGCCGGGTCGGTTTCGGCGTTGAACGCAGCCTCCTGTAGGGGTTTCGGCGGCGGCCGCACTGGCAGCTGCTCTTCGGCCGGCGGGGCGGTGAACCGGTCGGCCCGAAACGCCATCCCCAGGGACTGGTGTGGTCGTCCGGTGTTGTATCCGTGCCGGAACACATCGATGGCGGCCTGTGCCTCCTGCGGGGTGGCCCAGACCTCAACGTCGTCGAGAAGTTCGCGTTGCAGGGTTTGGTGGAATCGCTTCACCTTGCCGGTGGTGGTGGGTGAGCGGGGCTTGGTGAGCCGGTGGGTGATCCCGTTCTCCGAGCAGATCCGGTCGAACATCACCTCCCCACCACCGGCGTCGAACCGAGCGGTGAACTGCTTGCCGTTGTCCGTGAGCACCTCCTCGGGCACCCCGAACCGCTGCAGGGCCTCGGCGACGGCGAGACATACGGCTCGGCCGGTGGCTCGCCTGACGACCTGCGCGATGACGCAGAACCGAGAGTGGTCGTCGACCCGGTGACGACCTTCGCCTCGCCGCCGTCGGCGAGGCGAATGCCTCCGACGATGTCCATCTGCCACAGCTCCATCGGTCGTTCACGCTGCCAGCGCCGGTAGTCCTCTCGACGCCGACGGCGGGGAACCGGGGCGATCAGCCCGTGTCGGACCAAGACTCGGCAGATGGTGCTCAGCGACGGCACCGGGCCGGGGCAAGCGCGGCGGCCCAGCACGTAGTGCAAGCGCCGTTGGCCCCATCGGGGGTGGTTGCGGCGCAGTTCGCAGATCACCGCCTCCACCTCGGCAGAGGTGTGAGCGGGATGCGCATGCGGTCGGTGCGACCGGTCGTCCAGGATAGTCGGGGCTCCGCCGGCGGGTCACGGTCCGTGGGTGGTTGCGGAAGGAGCCATCCCGCCTGCCATCGACCCGGGCAAGCCGAGCAGACCACCGCCCGACCCGCCAGCGTCCGAACCTGCGCCCCAAGGTCCGCTTGACATGGCGGGCCGGGCGGCGGCCCGCTCCCCACGAGGGCGGGCCGACGGCAGCATCGGGATGGCGCAAGAGTCTCCGCACCGGGTGGTGAGGACCAAGCCGTTGATTCAGGTCAACACTCAGCGGCGATCCCGCTTCCCCTGACGACTGACGATCGGGGTGAGTACTAGGGTGCCGTCGTGACATCACGCGGATCGCGGGTCCTGCTCGCTCATGCCACGACGGTGCTCGTCCTGGTGGCGTTGTTCATGATTCTCGATGCTACCGCTGGCCCGGACGAGTATCTCGTCCTCATCTACCCGGTCTTCCCGTTGTTTCTCCTCGGACTGCCGTGGTCGCTGACCTTCATGAGCGATCCCGACGCCTACGGCCACGTGGGCAGCGGCCTGGGGATGCTGGTGGCACTCGGGCCGGCCGCGCTCAACGTGGTCTTTCATGGCCTGATCCGCCTGTTCTGGATCGTCACGCGGCCCGTCGAGAGGTGACAAGGAATGACCTTCACCAGTAGTCCGTGATCGCGTTCGGGACGAAGCGGTCGAGGCTGAGGGGGCGTTCTCTGTGCTGGTGACCGCCCCACGGCGACCTCACACTTAGCCAACACGACTATCCGGCGTGACCGCGTCGGCTGAGCGCCGCGTGCACAATCGGCGGCATGAGCACTAGCGGGCGGTCTTGCCGGGGCTTGCCCGCACCGTCGCCCGCCATCAGGCCAGCACCCAACGGTCGACCAGCGCGATGACCTGTGCCTGGTGCGTGGTGACGACCCCGAGGCCGGGGAAGTCGATGACGGCGCGATCGGGTGCCAGCCACGTCATCAGCCCGGAGGGATCCTCGAAGACGAAGCCGGCGGTGTCCGCGCGGACCTTCGCTCCTCGGTGGAAAATCAGCTGCAGCCGCCCACGAGGTTGAAGGCGGAATGTGACCCGGTCCTGGCCGCCGTAGCAGAAGCTCGGAGCGTTCCACTTCACATGTTCGGTGATGGCCAGGTCGGAGGCCAGGATCGCGGCTCTGAGCTGCAGTACGCCCTCCTTGAGGGGATGCTGCAGGTCGGTCAAGTACTGCTCGACGTCCGCTGACGGGGTGCCCATGCAATCCTCCTCAACCACGGATCCATCGACTGGCGTTCCCGCTCCTACCTCCCTGAGGTGACGGAAGCGGCGTACCCCGTACTAGGCGGTGTCTTCAAAGGATCTTGGTGTCGGATGATGTAGCGCGTGGGTCGTCGCTACGAGTTGTCTGACGTCGAGTGGGAAGCGCTGTCGCGGTACCTGCCGTCGGCGGTGACCGGTGGTCGGCCGCGAGTCGATGACCGGCGGGTGCTCAACGGGATCGTGTGGAAGATCCGAGCCGGGGCGGCGTGGCGGGACGTGCCCGCCCGCTACGGGTCCTGGCAGTCGATCTACACCCGTTTCCGCAGGTGGGCGCTCGACGGGACGTTCGCGCGGATGCTCGCCGGGGTGCAGGCCGACGCGGACGCGGCCGGGGACATCGACTGGCTGGTCTCGGTCGACTC